>CAXTJZ010000007.1:0-36846 GCA_964244695.1 uncultured Acetobacteraceae bacterium | reverse complement strand
TGCAGGCGGGGGAAGCAAAAGTTTTTTGGTCCTTTTTTTCAAAAAAGGACTGCTTTCTTCCTTAATCCCGCAGGAGCTCGTTGATAGCCGTCTTGGCCCGCGTCTGCGCATCCACCCGCTTCACGATCACCGCGCAGGCCAGCCCCGGCCCTGGCGAGCCGTCCGGCAGCGCGCGGCCTGGTAGCGTGCCAGGAACGACCACCGCGTAGGACGGCACGCGACCGACGAAGATCTCGCCCGTGGCGCGATCGATGATCTTGGTGGATGCACCAAGGAAGACGCCCATGGAGAGCACGGCGCCGCGTTCGACGACCACACCTTCGGCGACTTCGGAGCGAGCGCCGATGAAGCACTCGTCCTCGATGATGACAGGGCCGGCTTGCAGCGGTTCGAGCACGCCGCCGAGGCCCACGCCGCCGCTTATGTGGCAGTTGGCACCGACCTGGGCGCAGCTTCCGACGGTGGACCAGGTGTCGATCATGGTGCCTGGGCCGACATAGGCGCCGACGTTGATGAAGCAGGGCATGAGCACCACGCCGGGGGCCACGTAGGCGCTGCGGCGGATTACGGCGCCGGGGACGGCACGGAAGCCGGCCTGGGCGTGCCGCTCGGCGGTCCAGTTCTGGGTTTTCAGGCGGACTTTGTCGTAGGCCAGGCCGGGCATCCGGGTGCTGTCATTGAGGCGGAAGGAGAGGAGGACGGCTTGTTTCAGCCAGGCGTTGGTCTGCCAGCCGGTGGGGGTGGGCTCGGCTACGCGCAGGCGGCCGGAGTCGAGTGCGGCCAGTGCTGCTTCGATGTGGGGACGGGCTTCCTCGCGGTTCAGGGTTTCACGGGTTTGCCAGAGCGATTCGATCTGCGCGCGTAACGTGGTGTCATCAGAAGAAAGCAAGGCGGGCGGTCCTTTATTTGCAACGCGTAAGGATCAAAAAATTCTGCTCCTTCGCTACCGATCCCGCCATGCCGGCTTGAGATCACTGCGGCCAGTGCGCCAGCGGGTGGAGGATACGCGCGTCGGCGCAAAAGCGATGGCTGCCCGTTCAGGCCCAGCCCTGTGGGCGGCATGGCAGCTCAAACTCCCCCGAACCTAAGGTTTGTCTGGTACATCATATTCGACACTTTCGAAGCCGCATCCGTCACGCACGATTTTGAGTGATCTTTCCCTCTGGTCTCTGGACGTGCTGACTGTGAAGGTAAGGTGCAACCCATCTTTGTTGTGGTTTGTTCTGCGGGTTCCACACCTCGCTTCCAAAGCTGAGTAGCCGCCCAAATGCTCAGAGTCCCAATAGACCTGAGGACCGTCCACCCAAATGGACACCGGCCCTTCGGGAACGAGATTTCCGGCCGGATCGATCGTGAGAATGATTGAGCAAAGGCCGATAGGCGCTGAAAACTTCACAGGCCAAGCATTCCTGGCGAACGGACGATGGGTCCGCTCTGGCAGCGGCGGGATCGGAGAGCTACTAGCTGCAGCCACTATACCAGTTCCACGGCAACCGCGGTCGCCTCACCCCCACCGATACACAGCGACGCCATGCCGCGACGCGCGCCCTGCGCACGCAACGCCGCAAGCAGCGTCACCAGGATACGCGCGCCGGACGCGCCGATCGGGTGGCCCAGCGCGCAGGCGCCGCCGTTCACGTTCACCCTGTCCGCACCCAGATCCATCTCGCGCATCGCCGCCATCGTCACCACCGCGAACGCCTCGTTGATCTCGTAGAGATCGACATCGTTCTTCTTCCAGCCCGTCTTTTCCAGCAGTTTTTCCATCGCACCGATCGGCGCGGTGGTGAACCAGGCGGGCGCCTGCGCGTGGCTCGCGTGGCCCAAAATCGTGGCGAGCGGCTTCAAACCGCGCGCTTCCGCATCCGAGCGGCGCATCAGCACCAACGCCGCGGCGCCATCCGAGATCGAGCTGGAATTTGCCGCCGTCACCGTGCCGTCCGGCCGGAACGCCGGTTTCAGCGTCGGTATCTTCTCCGGCCGCGCCTTCGCCGGCGTCTCGTCGTCGCTCACTTCCGTCTTGCCCGGAACGGCCACGATCTCCCCGCGGAAGCGGCCTTCCGCGGTGGCGGCGCGCGCACGCTCCAGCGAGCGCAATGCGAAATCATCCTGTGCGACGCGGGTAAATTGCAGTTTCTCCGCGGTGTCCTCGGCGAAACTTCCCATCAGGCGGCCGGTTTCGTAGGCGTCCTCCAACCCGTCGAGGAACATGTGGTCCAGCACGCGGCCGTGGCCCAGCCGGTAGCCGTCGCGCGCGCGGTCCAACAGATACGGCGCGCGGCTCATGCTCTCCATGCCGCCCGCCACCATGATGGCGGCACCGCCGGAGGCGATCTGGTCGTGCGCCAGCATGACCGCCTTCATGCCGGAGCCGCACATCTTGTTCACGGTGGTGGCGGGCACCGCCTCGCCCAGCCCGCCGGCAAACGAAGCCTGCCGCGCCGGTGCCTGGCCGAGGCCCGCCGGCAGCACGCAACCCATCACCACTTCGGAGACCTCGCTGGCCGCCACGCCAGAATCCGCAAGTGCCGCGGCAATCGCCAGCCCGCCCAGCTTCGGCGAAGCAACCCCGCTCAGCGCCCCCTGGAACGCACCCATCGGCGTGCGGCGAGCACCAACAATAACGATCGGATCGGCAAGCATGTCAGTCTCTCCCGTCAGGCGACGACACGCGCGTCGCGCAAAGCCTTGATCTTCTCAGCATCGTAGCCCGCCTGCGCCAGCACCGCATCGGTCTCCGGCGCAGGGCTGGCCATCGCCGGCGCGCGCGCCGGCGTGCCCGCCATGCGCGGCGCCGGCGCCGGCTGCATCACGCCGCCGGCTTCCACGAACGTGCCGCGCGCCGCATTGTGCGGATGCCCCGGCGCCTCGGCCAGCGAGAGCACCGGCGCCACGCACGCATCCGTGCCCTCGAACAGCGCGCACCACTCCTCGCGCGTGCGGGTGAGGAAGATCGCAGCGCAACGCTCCTTCAGCCCTCGCCAGCCGGACGGATCCATCTGCGCATCGAACGCCGCATCCGCCAAGCCCGCAACCCTGCGTAACTCTGCATAGAATTGCGGCTCGATCGCGCCCACCGCCAGATGCTTGCCGTCCGCCGTCTCATACGTGTCATAGAAATGCGCGCCGGTATCGAGAAGGTTGACGCCCCGCTTGTCCCGCCAGAAACCGGCGCCAGAAAAACTCCAGACCATGCTCATCAGCAGCGCGGCACCATCCACCATCGCACAATCGATCACCTGGCCCGCACCGGTGCGCGCCGCGGACAGCAGCCCTGCCAGCATGCCGAACGCCAGCAACATGCCGCCGCCGCCGAAATCACCCACCATGTTCACCGGTGGCACGGGCTGCCCGCCCGCCCGCCCGAACGCGTGCAGCGCCCCCGCCAGCGCGATGTAATCGATGTCATGCCCCGCCGCCTGCGCCCACGGCCCGTCCTGTCCCCACCCCGTCATCCGCCCGAACACCAGCCGCTTGTTGTCTGCCAGCAGCACTTCGGGCCCCAGGCCCAGCCGCTCCATCACGCCAGGCCGGAATCCCTCGATCAGCCCGTCTGCCTTGCGCGCCAGGTCCCGCACGAGCTGAACGCCCTCAGGCTTCTTCAGGTCGATAGCAATGGTCTGGCGGCCGCGCAGAAGCACGTCGCGCTCCGCAGGCACCATGCCGGGCGCGCCCGGACGGTCCACGCGGATCACCGTGGCACCGTGGTCCGCCAGCATCATGCCGGCGAACGGGGCTGGGCCTATGCCGGCGAGCTCGATGATTGTCAGGCCGGTCAGGGCGGGCATGGGACCTCTATGGAAGGAAGAAAGCAGTTCTTTTTTGGAAAAAAAGAACCGAAAAACTTTTGCTCCGCTGTCGCGCGGTTGTGGGAAGGTCCGCGTCAGCCAGACAAAAGTTTTTTGCTTCTTTTTTTCAAAAAAGAAGACCTTGCCTACTCAGGAAATATAACCCCCGCGACACGATCACCCACAGAGATATTAAGCTTAGCCGTCAACCCACCCTGCAGCTCCAGCGTAGCGCGCACCGGCCCTCCCGACGGGATCTGCGCCAGGCTTTCCGGCACCGTGTTCTCCGCGATATGCGAGATCTTCCCGTCCTCGCCGATGAAGACCATGTCCTCCGGCACCGGGCAGTTCTTCATCCACATCGGCACGTCGCGCGGCTGGCCCCAATCGAAGAACATGCCGCTGCCCGCCGGGATGTTGGTGCGGAACATCTCGCCGACCTCCTGCTGCTCTGGCGTGGTAGCAACTTCCACGTCGAAGACATGCCTTACGCCGGCGTTACCGATGATCGTCAGCTTCTCCGTGGGCAGCTTGGGCTGCGCGCCGGTGGGCTCGGCCGCGGCAGCCATGGGAAAAGCCAGCGATGCCGCCAGCAGCAGGGTGCGCAACTTCATGGGTCGTCCTCCAAGGCGCGGGCGGCGAGCGCCCGGATTTCGGGCCGCACCATCCCTTCGCGCGGGCTGTCTTGCAAGGTGGTGAACCAGTGCTCCGGCGGGTTGCGGCCGGCGGCCCGGTTGTAGCGCAGCGTGCGCAGCAGTGCCTCCGCGGGCGGCGGCAGGCGTGCAGGCACCGGCAGATCCCGCAGCAAGGCCCACACGCCGGCCCAGCAGCGCGCCACGCTCCACGGGTTGTAGCCGCCGCCGCCCGTCACGATCAGGCGCGGCGCCAGGTGGCGCACGGCGCGCACCACGCCCCAATGCGCGTTGTTGGACAGTGACAGGCGGCTGAGCGGGTCTTCCTCCAGCGCGTCCGCCCCGCATTGCAGGAACAGCGCCTGCGGCCGGTGCGCGGCCAGCAAGGGGAGCACCGCATCTTCCAGCAGCACCCTCAATTCCGTGTCGTTGAAACCGGCGGGCACGGGGAAATTGCGCGCGCTGCCGCCGGCGCGGTCCTGCGCGCGGCCGGTGCGCGGCCAGCGGTCCTGCTCGTGTATGCTGATGGTCAGCACGCGCGGATCGGCGGCGAACGCGTCCTGCACGCCGTCGCCATGATGCGCGTCTATGTCCAGGTAGGCCACGCGTTCCAGGTCCTGATCCAGCCAGGCGAGGATGCCCAGCACGGGATCGTTCAGGTAGCAGAAGCCGGAAGCCCGCGCCGCGCGGCCGTGATGCGTGCCGCCGCCCGGGCAGTACACAGTGCCGCCCTCCGCGGTCAGCCGCGCGGCCAGCAGCACGCCGCCGGCGGACGTCATCGGGCGGCGATAGATCTCCGGATATACCGGGTTGCCCTCCGCGCCGATGCTGTAGCGCGCGCGGTCCGCGTCACTCACCGACTGGGTGGCCTCGGCGCGCCGCAGCGCTTCGACGTAGCCGGGATCGTGGAAGCGGCACACTTGCGCTTCGGTGGCCATGGGGGCTTCGCGGTAGTCGGCGTCATCCAGCCAGCCAAGGGCGCGGCAGAGGTCGATGACAGTGGAGACGCGCGGGACTGCGAGGGGGTGGGTGTTGCCGTAAGTGGAATGACGGTAGATTTCGCTGCCTATGAAAACCGTCACGTTCTGGAACCGCCTCAGTAAGGAAGAAAGGCCTTCTTTTTTGAAAAAAAGAAGCAAAAAACTTTTGCTCCTGCGCTCTGCCGGCGGCTTCGCTTTAGATGGAGGTACCCGGCAGGTGCAAATGCGGGGAGCTAAAGTTTTTTGGTCCTTTTTTTAAAAAAGGACCGCTTGCCTTCATGCACGTAGCCGCCAGCCTCACCTTCGGCCGCGACGGCAACAGCCGCGCTTGTCAGGTCGGAGGTTTCGCGCCGCCGGAGGACGGCTTCACCTGGTCCACGGGCCAGCACAGCCGATTGCACGTCACCGCGCCAGCCGGCGAAGACGTGCTGCTGGAACTGGCGCTCAACCCGTTCGTGGTGCCCGGCCGGCTGGAGGCGCAGCGCCTGGCCGTCGAGGTGAACGGCGTGCGCGTGGCCGACGAGCATCTGCGCGGCGAAGGCACGGTCGCCTGGCGCGTGCCAGCGCGGTCGCTGCGGGCGGACGGACGGATGGACATCGTGCTGCGCCACGAGGAGGCGCAAACGCCCGCCGCGCTCGGCGTGAACCCGCGCGACACGCGCGTGCTGGGATTCATGCTGCGCACCCTGCGTGTGCTGTCCGTGCCGCCGGCGCCGCCGGCCGATGTGACGGTGCTGCCGCCGCGCGCCTGGCCCGCGGACAGGGCGGCGAGGATGCGGGAAGCGGCGGGCGCCACCGGGCTGGCGCCGGACGCGCTGGCGCTGTGCTTCGAAAGCCTGGGCCATAATTGCGAGTTCGGCCGCGCGCAGCAGCACATGGGCGCGGACCCGCTGGGAATGCTGCGCTGGGCCGGCATCACGCTGGACGACCTGCTGGCCGGCCTGCGCTGCGGATTTGAAGGCGTAGGCGAGGAGGTCGTGGTGCGCACGGGCCCGGCGGCCAACGGTGCGCGGGAGTACCTGGTGCATGACGACCGCCACCGCATCGGCCTGCACACGTGCCGGCTGACCACCGAGGCCTCGCCCGAGCAGATCCGGGCCGAGCACGGCGGACGGCTGCGCTTCCTGCACCGGCATTTTCTGGAATGGCTGCGCAGCGGCGAGCGGGTGTTCGTGTTCCAGCGCGTGGGGCAGATGACACAATCCCAGGCGCGGCCTCTGCTGGCCCTGCTGCGTAGCTACGGGCCGAACAGCCTGCTCTACGTGGACGAGACACCGGGGATGCCCTCGGGTGCCGTGGCGCAACTGGAGGACGGGCTGTTCTACGGCCGGCTGGACAGGCTGGCGCCGGCCGACGCGCTGGACACGCTGGACCTGCCCGGCTGGCTGAGCCTGTGCGTCAACACGCATCTTCTGTGGAGGGCGCGGCGATGACCGCGCAGGCCGACCTGCGCTGGGTGGGTGCGGCGCCGCAAATGGTGTTCGAGGACGCGCATCTGCGGGTGATGTTCCAGCCTGGCGGCTCGGACATGCTGCTGCTGACGTTCGGCGACGCCGCCGTGCTGGCTGACGGCACGCGGTTCTTCGCGGACACGGTGGCCAGCAAATTCGGCATCAACTGCCTCGGTTTCATGGCGCGCGCACCGAACTGGTATCCTGCGTCCAGCATGCGGGCGGCGGCCCGCGCGGTCGCCTACACGCTGGCCGCGTTCGGCATACGGATCTTCTACGGCAGCTCCATGGGCGCCTACGCGGCGGTGAAATACTCGGCGCTGCTGGGAGCCACGCACGTGCTAACGCTGTGCCCGCAATGGTCTATCGACCCGGCCGAGTGTGGCGGAAACGAGAGCGGCTACCGCGACTTCTTCCGGCCGGAGATGGCCGGCATGGGTGTGACGGGCGCGGACATGGCAGGCGAGATAACGGTCTTCTATGATCCCGGGCAGCGGGACGATGCCTATCATTACCGGATGCTGGAGGCACTTTCGCCGTGCGCGCCTGCCGTGTGCATCATGCGCGATCTGGCAATCCGCGGTTCAGCAGCGGGCCTGGGAATTGTTCAGGAAGGAAGCGCCACTCCCGATGCTGTGACACAAGACGGAGCACCGTATGCCACTACTCCTCTTTGTAAGCTTTGGTCATTATCATCCAGGCAGGTCTGATAGCAGATAGGCGTTTGCCATAACGCTGAGCCACGCGTCCCATTGCGCATAGTAGATGTCGTCAACCTGGCCGAGGTGACCTAGTAGAAAACCGGGCCGGAGACGGTCCACCTGGCCAGCGCGCGCGCTGTCTCCATGCACAGTCCACAGCAGCGTGTTTGGCCCGTGCACTGACAACGCGCAGTAGAGCGCCAAGGCTTCAGCCTCGGTCATGATTTCGGGGCGCGTGACCACGTAAATTTTGTGGCCTTCCGCTAGGTCTTCCACGAACTTCCGTTGTAAAAAGGCAAGTCTTCGGCATTGCTCAGCGTGGAGTGTTTCAGCGGTGGTGTCTGCAGGAGTCCTCCCGGTGGCGAACCACAAGTAGTATGTCTGTTCGTGAACCTTGAATTCGGATTCGGGCGGATCGGAGACGAAGACACGTGTCGTTGCTGGATTGCCTACGCCTTCAAAGCGTTTCATGACGCCTTCTACCAAGGCGTGCGTGACCATCATCACGAAGCGGAGCAGGCCGATTGGCTCAGCTTCAAACCCGCGCTGGACCAGCCCAAACTCACAATTATGTCCGATACTCTCGAAGTGCTGCGCAAGCGCGCGCGGCGTCTGGCCGGTCGCCCCCGTGACATTGCGCTGCAAGCTTGCATCTTCCAAATGGCCGGGAAACCGTGTGCGCATCTCGGTCTTTCCTGGCTGCCGCGGCAGCCGGAACACACGCAAGCGTGTCAACAGGAGCCCCAGCGGGCGGCCCTGATGATCCAGGCCCGAAGCGGGCCTGGGTGTGGCTGCGTTCAAGTGGGAGAACGTCAGCCAAACGCCTCCCGGTCCGTAAGCCAAATTAGGAAACGGAAAGGCGAATACCCGGTGATCACTGAAATGCAGGGTCGCTACCAAACGGCCGTTTACCGCCAGCATGACGGCTTGGGCTGGCAGGTTGGTCTCGTCACACCAGGGAAGCGCGTCGATGACAAGGACGCAATCTGGGCCGGGGTCTTCAACGGGCAGCTTTACCCGGCTTTCCGGCCCGACCGTCCAGCGGTGAGACGGCTCGACAGGACCCCAGCCCCCATCCACGTAGTTGGAACTCTGCCCGGAATGGCCGAACGAGATTTCAAGCAGCAACTCGCTCACGGCATTCTCTGCCACGCCTCTAAATCCTAACCACACGCGGTGAGGGGAAGCAGGTCTCGCCAGACCTTTCGAACCAGTTCCGCAAATCCGGGAGTGAGCGCGTATTCGAAACCGATGTAGTTCAGATCTGCTTGTTTGACTTCGTAAAGCAGCTGCTGCGGCGCCGGCTCCACTGTCCGTGCACGATACTGCGCCGCATTTTTCATCAACACCGGAAGAGCTACCGGATCATCGTCGCGCACTTCAATGGTGCGGCTGTAAAGGGCCAGGTGGTCCAGCACGGCCGTAAGCGGTGCAGGCGCATGTTCCAGGGTGAGAAAGCGCAGCAGAGCGCCACTGGCAACTCCGCTCTCCTGTTGCAAGCGGTTAAACAAGCGCATGATCTCTGTGCGACTTGCTGTCAGTCTGTTGTTGATGATTGGGCATCTCTGGAGTGCCATTTCGGTGCGGCTTAGGAAAGTTGCGGCGAAGTGGGTGAACAGGTCAGATGGACTATCGACAACGCTGTCATAGGACACGATATTAATGGCCTGTTCGCCGAAGTATTTGGCATATGCGCGCAGCGTATTATCGATGTTGATGATTGGAGAGGTTGCCGGATCACGCAGGTTATGAACCAGAACTTCGGTTAGCCGCAACGTGGAGCCTTGCTTGACGTATTCCTGCCACTCCGAGGCCAGCCGATCGGTCCAGCGCCGTGCGTAATAGACAATTCGAACGTCGCTTCCCTCCGTCAACTCACGCAGCATGAGAACCTTGACCGGCTCCCGCGCCAGCGAGGCGAGGTCTTCACACGAGACGACTATGAGCCTGTGCCGGGACTGTCGCCAAGCCGCGAATACCGCTTCAAGCTCGTGCCGCCGCTCGGTGTTCAGCCGGTGCACGAGTCCGGTGTGGGAGGGGTTGAGAGCGCTGTCTTCCCATACCCGGGCAACATGAATACCGGCCTGCTCCAAAACAGCCGCATTTGTTCGCAAGCACGCCTGAAGGTAGCTCGTACCGGTTTTATGTGGACCGATGTGGAACAGGAAGCGTGGAGTGCCGGACCGCACGATCAACCTGGCGCGTGAGGCAGCGTTGCATAACAGAAAGCAAGCAGTCCTTTTTTGAAAAAAAGGACCAAGAAACTTTTGAGCCTGGCGCCTGCATCGAAGTCGATTTGATTCTGCAAACGTAGCCGCCTGCAAAACCAGCGCGGCGCGCGGTGCGAGCGGGGAGACAAAACTTTTTTGCTTCTTTTTTCCAAAAAAGAAGGCCTTGCTTTCTCCCTCTACCGCCCGGAAAGAATCCGCTCGACCAGCTCACGCACGCTAGGCACGTACCCGTTAGAATAGAACGGATCGCTGCCAAACCGGAACGCATTGTGCCCCGCGAACATCAGATTGTTGTCCAACGCCACATCGTTGTCGCGGTTATGCGCGATGTCCTGTAGCGTCTTCTGGATGCAGAAGCTGCGCGGGTCAGCTTTCTTGCCGTTGCTGAAATCGGGTTCTTCCTGGCTCCAGTTGGAGAAGCGGCAGGTGGACAGGCAGCCCATGCAGGCCACCTGGTCCGCCACGATCTCCGCCGCGCGCTCGGGGTCCACGAAGATCAGCGTCGAATCCGGTGTACGCAGGGCTTCGGTGTGGCCTTCGTATTCCCAGGCGCGGACATGAGCGAGGTCACCGGCGGTGAGGTATACCGGCCGCTTACGGGGGCCCACGCCGTAGGTCTCCACGTGCTCGCCCAGCGGTTCCGTGGTGTAGGCCACTTGGCGCTCGCTGCGGCCACGCAGTTCCTGGATGAAGCCGTTGTTCACCGCGCTGGAGTAGAAGCCGGTGGGGCTGAAGCGGTTGAGGAACACGTCGCCCGGCTTCAGCGTGAGCAGCCGTTGCTTCCAGCCAGGGCTGATGGGGGATTCCTGCGTCAGCAGCGGGCGTGTGCCGAACTGGAACGCGATCGGGCCGAGCTCGGGATTGTCGATCCAGTCCTGCCACTCTTCCAGCCACCACACGCCGCCGGCCATGATGATCGGCGTCTGGTCCAGCCCGAACGTGCGCATCAGTTTCCGCAACGCGAGCACGCGCGGAAACGGATCTTCGGGGCGGTCGGGCTGCTCTCCATTGGACAGGCCGTTATGGCCGCCGGCGAGCCACGGATCCTCGTACACCACGCCGCCTAGCAGGGACGCGGCTTTCGAATAGGCCCGCTTCCACAATGCGTTGAAGGCGCGCGCGGAGGAGACAATGGGGTAGTAATGCACGCCGAAGCGGGCGGCGATGTCCGACAGCCGATAGGGCATGCCGGCCCCGCAGGTGATTCCGTTGATCAGGCCGCGCGCACCTTCCAGCACGCCGGTGATCACGCGCTCGGCGCCGCCCATCTCCCACAGCAGATTGGCGTGTATGCGGCCGCGGCCACCGGACACTTCGTGCGCCTGGCGCGCCTGGGTGATGCCGCCTTCGATGGCAAAGGCCACCAGCTCCTCGTGGCGGTCCCGCCGTGTCCTGCCCTGATAGACCGGCGGGATCGGGTAGCCTTCGGCATCGAAACTGTCGGGGTTGACCGCGCTGAACGTGCCGGCGCCACCTGAGGCGGCCCAGGCGCCGCAGGTGAGGCCATTGGAGACGGCGACGCCCTTACCGCCCTCGACCAGGGGGAGGACGTCCACACCGCCCATGCGGATTGCGTTCAGCGCCTTCATCTTTGGTCTGCCCTCGTAAGGAAGAAAGGCCTTCTTTTTGAAAGAAAAGAAGCAAACTTTTGTCCGGCTGTCGCGGACCGTTCAGTAGCCGCGCGACAGCGGAGTCAAAAGCTTTGTGGTTCTTTTTTCAAAAAAGAACTCGTTCTTTCTTACTCAGCAGCTTCGTCGCGCCGCCCACCCTTGGGGCCAACTTTCTCAGAGATGTCCTCTCCGGTCGCCTGGTCAACCACTCGCATCGAGAGTTTGACCTTGCCACGATCGTCGAACCCCAGGCACTTAACCTTCACGGCATCGCCCACGTTGACGATGTCCGTCGTCTTGTTGACGCGGCCCTGTGTCAACTCGCTGATGTGGACCAAGCCGTCACGGCTGCCGAGAAAGTTCACGAACGCCCCGAAATCGGCGGTCTTGACCACCTTGCCGTTATAAACCACGCCCAGCTCGGGTTCGGCGACGATACCGCGTATCCAGTCGATCGCTTTCTGGCTGGCTTCCTCGGTGGTTGCCGCGATCTTGATTGTGCCGTCGTCCTCGATGTCTATCTTGGCGCCGGTCATCTCCACGATCTCGCGTATCACCTTGCCGCCGGTGCCGATGACTTCGCGAATCTTTTCCTTCGGCACGTTGATCACAGTGATGCGCGGCGCGGTGGAGGCGACGCCGGTGCGGGCGCCGGTGAGCGCCTTTGCCATCTCGCCCAGTATGTGCAGGCGGCCGTCTTTCGCCTGGTCCAGCGCGATGCGCATGATCTCCTGCGTGATGGACGTGATCTTGATGTCCATCTGCAGGCTGGTGATGCCGTGCTCGGTGCCGGCCACCTTGAAGTCCATGTCGCCGAGGTGATCCTCGTCGCCCAGGATGTCCGACAGCACGGCGAAGCCGCGATCTTCCTTGATTAGGCCCATGGCGATGCCCGCCACCGGACGCTTCAGCGGCACGCCGCCATCCATCATGGCGAGCGAACTGCCGCAGACGGTGGCCATCGACGAGCTGCCGTTGCTCTCCAGGATCTCGCTGACGATGCGCAGCGTGTAGGGGAAATCCTCCTTGGCCGGCAGCAGCGGGTGGATCGCGCGCCAGGCCAGCTTGCCGTGGCCGATCTCGCGACGGCCGGGGCTGCCCATACGGCCGGCTTCACCCACGCTGAAGGGAGGGAAGTTGTAGTGCAGCATGAAGTTCTCCTTGTACTCGCCTTCCAAGGAGTCCATGAACTGCTCGTCCTGCCCGGTGCCGAGCGTGACCACACAGAGCGCCTGCGTCTCACCGCGGGTGAACAGGGCGGAGCCGTGGGCGCGTGGCAGCACGCCCACTTCGGCGACGATCTGCCGGACCGTCTTGGTGTCGCGGCCGTCGATGCGCAGGCCGGTGTCGAGGATGGCGTTGCGCACGATGTCGGCTTCGAGGTCCTTCAGCAGGTGCTTGGCGGCGTCGGCCTTTAGGCCTTCTTCCTCCAGCTTGGCGGTCACCGCCTTCTTGGCGGCGCCAACCTTCTCGTAGCGCTGCTGCTTGACGCGTTCCTGGTAGGCTTCGGCCAGCGAGGCGCGGCCTAGCTCGTCGATGCGCGTCTTCAGCTTGACCTCGGCCTCGCTCGGCTCGGCCAGCGTCCAGGGCTCCTTTGCGGCGTGTTCGGCCAGCTCGATGATCGCCTGGATCACCGGCTGGAACGCCTTGTGGCCGAACTCCACGGCGCCGAGCATGATGTCCTCGGGCAGTTCCTTCGCCTCGGACTCCACCATCAGCACGCCCTCTGCGGTGCCGGCGAGCACCAGGTCCAGCGTGGCGTTTTCCATCTGCGCGATGGTGGGGTTGAGGATGTACTCGCCGTTCTCGTAGCCGATCCGCGCCGCGGCGACTGGGCCGAAGAACGGGATGCCGGACAGCGTGAGGGCGGCTGAGCAGCCGACCAGGGCGGCGATGTCCGGATCGTTTTCCATGTCATGGCTCAGCACGGTGGCGACCACCTGGACCTCGTTGCGGAAATTGTCCGGGAAGAGTGGGCGCAACGGGCGGTCGATCAGGCGGCTGACGAGGGTTTCGTTCTCGCTGGGCCGGCCTTCGCGCTTGAAGAAGCCGCCCGGGATGCGGCCAGCGGCGTAGGCCTTTTCCTGGTAGTTCACGGTGAGCGGGAAGAAATCCTGCCCGGGCTTGACGGATTTGGCACCGACGGCGGTGCACAGGATGATCGTGTCACCGTAGCTGACGAGCACGGCGCCGTCTGCCTGGCGGGCCATCTTGCCGGTTTCCAGGGTGAGCTTGCGGCCGCCCCAGTCGAGTTCTTTGCGGAAATAGTTGAACATGACGCTTGGTCCTTCTGTGGTTGGGAGAAGGGTGCGGGAAGCGCCTCGGACTGCATGGATGATCGCTGATCCATGTGGCCGGAAGCGCTCGGGGGCACCCGGAGGAAGAAAGGAAGGCTGGGGCTCTGCCCCAGACCCCGCCAAAGGCCAGTCGGCCCTTGGAACCCTTGACTTAGGGCCGAAGCCCGGGGTCTGGGGCCGACTGGCCCCAGCGGGGTCCAGGGGCAGAGCCCTTGGCCTTACCTACGGAGTTTCAGACGCCCGATCAGCATCTCGTAGCGCGACTGGTCCTTACGCTTAAGATAATCCAGCAGCCTGCGGCGCCGGCCCACGAGCATCAGCAGCCCGCGGCGCGAGTGGAAATCCTTCGCGTGTATCTTGAGGTGTTCCGTCAGGTTGGTGATGCGCTCGCTGAGTAGCGCCACCTGGACTTCCGGGCTGCCGGTATCGGCGGCCTGGGCTTGATATTCGCCGATGAGCGTCGTGCGACGCTCCGCTGTGATCGACATCGATCTTACTCCGAAAAAGGGGTTGGCAGGAGGCGCCCGGGCTAATGCCCGATCACGCGTCCCTCCGCCTTGGCTTTGCGCCAGGAATTTGGCCGTTGGGCAGGCTGGTAGCCTGGCCCGTTGGGCTGCACGGCCTCCCTTGGTCTGCCTTGGCCAGTGCCGGGATGTCGGCCAGCACGGTCAGGACGGGTCAGGGTGGTCCGGAGAGGATCGCGCGGTATCGTCCGGCGCGCTCAGTTTGTCCAGTGAATTCGGTTTAGATCGGGAAGTGAAAGGTTCGCGTGTGTGAGAGGCGCGTGCAGCCCCTTTGGCACCGCGTGCGGTGTATGCAGGGTTCGCTACAATATCCGCTCCGGCCGCAGCCACCCGTCCTCCAGGCGGCACAGCCCCACCACACGCCCCGCAGCCATTGCGCGCACCAGACCGCCGGCGGGGTTCGCGTCCTGCGGGATGCGGCCCATCAGCGTCACCAGGCTGATCGGCTGGCCCTGCGTCAGGTGCGCGGTCTCCTCGTCATCCATCGCCAGCGCCGGGATGTCCGTCAGTGCGGTCAGCACGGGCAGCAGAAGCGTGGCGGACGAACGCCCGCCCTCCTCGGCCGGCATGGCCGCCTCCAGGGTGACCGACTCGCGTTCCAGGAACGGGCCGACACGGAGGCGGCGCAAAGCGGCGATGTGGCCGTGTGCGCCGCAGGCGGCTGCCAGGTCGCGCGCCAGGCTGCGCATGTACACGCCTTTGCCCGACTGCACCTCGAATACCGCGGTGTCGGCGTCCGGGCGCTCCGTCAGCTCGAAGCGGTCCACGCGGGCAGGGCGCGGCTCCAGCACGGGGGCGCGGCCCTCGCGCGCCATGTCGTAGGCGCGCTCGCCGGCGATCTTGATGGCGGAGTAGATCGGCGGGACCTGCATGATGTCGCCGAGGAAGGCGGGCAGGGCGGCGCGGAGCTGTTCGTCGGTGGGCCGGGCCGCAGACTCGGCGGTGACGGCGCCATCGGCGTCATCGGTGTCGCGCGTTTCGCCTAGGCGCAGCGTGAAGCGGTAGATCTTCGTGCTGTCCATGACGTAGGGCACGGTCTTGGTGGCGGCGCCGAAGGCGATGGGCAGCACGCCGGTGGCAAGCGGGTCCAGCGTGCCGCCATGGCCGGCCTTCTGCGCGTCGAAGCCGCGGCGGACGCGGTTCACCACGTCCGTGCTGGTCATCTGCGGCGGCTTGTCGATGATCAGCCATCCGTCGAGCGGGCGGCCGCGCTTGCGTCGCATTGGGTGGGGTGTCCAGCGGTTGGGGAGGCGCGGTGTTTCGGGGATGGGCGGGCGTAGGTCAACCTTGGGTAAGAACCGGTTGTTACTATCGTAAGCCTATGCTCCTGAATTGGAGCAGTGGCTACTTTTGAACGGCCTATCAGCTACCGATGTCTCGCAACACATCGGGGAAGCGTGAACACGCTGAAGAAGCGCTTGGTGGCGAAATGGGCGTGAGCGCGGTCATCTAGTTCGAGCGACGTCGAAAAGTCATTACGTTGTCGATGCGAACAACGAGATCTAACATTGACAGTCAGCAACGAACCTTACAATATCGACGGAGTGACCGGTCGCTACTCTACCGGCAGTTTTTGAGCAGATCCGACTTGACCGAAACCGCGGAGCGATAACTTGGACTGGCACATTCGAAGGTTGCGCATTCTGGTTATAGCGCTCGCCGTCGGTAGTGTCTTGGCAGTAGCGCCGTGGCAGGCCCGAGCTCAGCTTTACACCACCTACAACTTGTCTCCGAACGGGTTCTCCTGGATTACCTGTGGTAGCACATCGGCCCTTGAAGGCTGCTTCGGCTCTGGCGCAGAGTTAAACTTCGGTCGGCTTTGTGCAATCGTAAGCGATGGAAATGCGGGAACCACTTTCGATTCTACGCAGAAAATCTATGCGCTGGACAGCAATGCGACGGGTAAGAACGACGTAGTGCTGCATTACTTAACGCGTCGGATAAGCGTCGACGCGACAGGCTACGCTTACACCACTTTCAAAGACGTGAAAGATGTGGGTCTGCCGCTTGTCGGCGGTAATAAGGTTTCGTGCTACGCCGCAGACAATGCTGCTGTGATTGTCGCGGGCACCAACACAAGCACAGGGGCGGCTGTAGTCCGGAAGAACTCGCTTGCCGTCTCGAACTCCGGCGGTTTTTCTCCACCTGCCACTTTGATCGGGATAACGGCCGACGCCTCTGGAAACATCGCCATAAATTTCAACGGCGGGTTTGAACTGATAGGGCCGACTGGCAGCGGGTTGGCGGACGGGGGTGGCAACGGGTACGTTCTTCCACTACACAATGCTCTCACGCCTTAAGGCGTAAACACTGGCCAGCATACAAGCTTAGCCATAATAGGAACTTTTCGTCCGCAGCTAAACAGTCGCGTCTTGTATCGGGCGGTGACTAGACCAGTCGACGACGGGATGAGTTAGCCTAGACCGTCTCCGCCAACGGCGACACGGCAGGATTAGCCGGCCCTGCCCCCCAAACCAGGCAAGTCTCAAACGAACCACCGCCCGTGCGCCGTATCACGTAGCGTGAAACCTTTGCGGGCCCCGCCAGATGCAGCGCGCCGATCGGCCTGAACGGCGCGGCCGGTTCACAAAACGCAGCGGCTTCGTCGTTCCACATAGGGACACCACGGTCGCAGATCCAGTTATAGCGCGGCGGCAGGAAACGCGTGGGCAGATGATCGGCGTAGATCGCGTGGTTCAGCGCGAACTGGTCATGCGGCACCAGGTCTCCGGTGCGCGCCATGGCGGCGGCGTAACGGTCTGCCCAGGCCTGCCAATGCGGGGCGCCGGCGCGAACCGCGAAAAAGCCGGCGTTGAGGTGGCGGCGCATCAGCAGCCGCGCGGTGTCCACCGGCCCGTAGCCGCGCAGGAAGTGCTTGCCCGTCCAGCCAAGCAGCCAGGGCTGGAAGCGGTAGGCGCGCGTGCGCTCGTGGGTGATCGCCATGCCGTCGGCAAGCGCGCCTGCCACGTAGTCGTCGAACACGGATACGTCCTGCAGCCACACATCCGAGTCGATCCAGAGATAGACGTCATGGTTGGGGAAGTATTCGGGCAGGAACGGACGGGCGAGGAAGGAGAGCAAAGCAGGGCGCACGTCGGCCGCGTTCACGCCCAGATGCGCGCGCGGGCGTACCACGTCTATGTCGGCCGCCTCCAGCATCGCACGATCGGCAGATGACAACCCGATATCGAAGCACGCGATACTGACGGCCGGTCGCAAGAGCCGCGCCTGGATGGAAGCGAGCATGCCTTGCAGGAATGGCAAGAAACGCGAATCACTGGCGGTGACGACCATCACGCGCGGGCTGCTGGCCATGCCCAGATCCATCAGGCGGCTTCCAGCTTGCGGGCCGGACTTATCGCGCGGCGCAGCCGGCCGGTGACGCGCTGTGCCAGCAGGCCCCAGACGGAAGGATGGCGTGCGACGGTGAGCAGTGCCGCCAGACGGTGGCCCTCCGCTGCCCGTTTCTGCGCCGCAATGTAGTGCACCATCACGCGGTATTGCCTGTCGCGCCGTTGTAGCATCGCAACCACATCGCTCTCGCCCAGCGCCCGCATGCGCGCGATGAAGATGGCGTTCGCCGCGATGGCGCCACGGTAGTCGTAGCGCCAGGCGCCGGCGCCCGTCTGCGTCCATTGGCGCGAGACGGTGCCGAACGGCATCGTCCACTGGTATAGCGGCGCCGCGCAGACGACGAGGCGGCCGCCTGCCACGAAATACTCCATCAGATAGGTGAAATCTTCCGCCAGCCGGCTGCCCTCGTGGTAGGTAAGGTTGTGCGCCAGCACGAAGCTGCGCCGTATCACCGGCTTGAGGATGCCATAGTCGAAATCCGCGTAGCTGTCGGCGCCGGCGACGAACTCCGGCTTGCCTAAGACCTCGTCCGGCCTGCTCGCGTCGAACGCGGTGCGCAACACGGTGCCGAAGCCACCGTCGCCGGATTTCACGCCAGCATCGACATACTCCAGGTTGTCGGCCGCCATGTCCACGCCGTGCGCCTCGGCCGCCCCGATCAGCCGCGCCAGGCGGTCGGGCGCGTAGGCGTCGTCGGCATCCAGCACCGCCACCCAGGCGCCGCGCGCCTGGGCCATCATCACGTTCATCGCGTGCGGCTTGCCGGCGTTCTCCGCCTGCCGCAGCACGCGCACGCGCCGGTCGCCGCGCGCCACGTCTTCGGCCGCGGCGGCGCTGCCGTCGGTGCTCGCGTCGTCGGTCACCAGTATCTCGATGTCGGCCAGCGTCTGCGCCTGGGCGGAGGCCAGGCAGCGCCGCAGCGTGGATGCGCTGTTGAACACCGGGATCAGGATGCTTGCGCGCGGCTCAGACACGCGGCAGGTGCGCCAAGGAAGAAAGCAGTTCTTTTTTGAAAAAAAGAACCAAAAAACTGTCGCGACCCCGCATTTGCACCAGTCGGGTTTGTCCTGGCACGCCCGCGCGCCGGCAGCGTCGAGGTAGCAAAAGTTTTTTGCTTCTTTTTTTCAAAAAAGAAGGCCTTGCTTCCTTTCCTCCTTCAAACATCCAACACCCGCTCAGGCGAGAGCCGCCCACGCACCAGATCGACGAAAGCCAGCGCGTTCCCAAGCAGCCGCCCGCGCCTGTCGATCCAAGGCTCGGACCACACTGCCCCCACCCCGTTCGCCGCCACGTTGCGCCCCACGCTGCCCAGCGCCCGGCGCCAGGAGTAGCTTCCCTTGGCGCGCAGGTAGATCGGGTTGGCCACCTGCGAGTAGCCCAGCCTGCGCCCGGAAGCGCGCGCCGTTTTGGCACCCAGATGCACGCCGCGCGCGCCGTGCAGCTTCACGATGCGGCCGAAGCGCTTGATGCGGTGCGCGAAGTCGATGTCCTCCGACCAGGCGTAGAGCGGCAGGCGCTCGTCGAAGCGCAACGCGTGCTCACGCACGGCCGACAGCCGGATGGCCATGTTGCAGCCATAGGCGTGCGGGGCCGGTTCCCTGTGCGCGGAATGTGCCGCGCCGTCCCCTTCTATAAATGCCAGGCCTTGCGCCACGGAAAGGCCCGGCCCTTTCGCGTCGTCTGCGATCGGCAAGCCGGTGGCAGCGACAATTTGCGGGTCCGCGGTCAAGGCTTCGTGCACCGCCGCAAGGTAATGCGGGGAGGCCAGGAAGTCGTCGTCGAAGAACACGATGACGTCACAATCGCCAGCGGCGTCCAGGATGACGTTGCGCTGTTTCGGCAAGCCGGGCGCCCCCTGCAGCAAGATCACGAGATCGTTTTGGGGCAAGAAACTGACGTCAGACGGTTTCGTGTAACAAATGATTACTCTGGTCGGAGAAAGACTTTGCGTCAGCGCGCAGTTTACTGCGTGAGGAAGCACCTCTCCACGTCCGCTGGTTGCAAACCCGACTGCAATTCGCATGAAAAGTAAGCCTTTCCGCCTGGATCAGTCGCGCTGGCGTGAGATCACCTTATCACGTGCGGCGAACCGGGTGGATGCGCGGTGCCAGGTGAATAAAACGTGACTGCTGCACTGCACAAATGGTTTGGAAACTTCTTGGGTGAGCGCCCGCTATGGAGTATCGAAGCCCTACACCCGGGTGGAATCGGCGGCAGGGAAAACCCTGGCCAAGCACGTCTTTCTTGCGATTACCGGAGTCGGCCGATGGCAGTCGTCCAGCGCATCCAGCGCCTTTACCCTTTTCAACTCGACCCGGCGTTCGGGACCACGGCGGGTGCTACGGAGCGCCAGGCGGCGGCTTTTGCGAGTCGGCGGCAGGTGGCCTGCGGCGCGGCGCTGCTCGGAGCGGACCTGCTGGCGTTCGGCCTTGCGGTGGCGGCGGCGTACGCTTCCTGCCTGCTGCCCGGCGTGCATGGCGGCAGCTTCACGATGCCGCAGGATCTTGCCCTTGGCGCCGCAGCGCTTGCAGGCCTGATCGGCTACTTCAGCTCGCACGAGCATTACGAACACCGCGTGCCGTTCTGGGCGGAATGCCGGGATGTGGCGCTGGGCACCGGCTTCGCCGTCATGCTCGCGGCAACCGCCGCCTTTCTCCTTTCGCTTGGCATACCCCGCGTCCCTGTCATGGCGGCCGCGCTGGCGTTCCCGATCGCCTTGCTGCTGCTGCGCCGGATGGCGCGCCTGGCGCTTTCGGCAGCCGGCATGTGGCGCATGAACGTCGTGGTGGTAGGCGAGGGCGCCTGGAGCGCGCAGGTGGAAGCCGCTCTACGGGCGGAGCGCGGCCTGGGTTACGACGTGGTTGCCCATGCCAGCGCGTCGGCGCTGCGCAGCGGCGCCGGCAACGGTGCGGAGGGCGTGTGGAGCAGCCTGCTGGCCGACCATGACGCACAATTGCTGGTGCTGGCGCACGACACCGAGGGCCGGCTTCCGGCATCCCTGATCGCCAACCTGGTGCGTGAGCGTGTGCCCTACGCGTTGCTGCCGAAGCTGGACGGTCTGCCGATGGTCGGTGCCAGGCACACCTATCTCGGCCAGGAAACCGTGATGCTCAGCTACCGCAATAACCTGCACAAGCCGATCGCGCGGGCCGTCAAGCTGGCGTTCGACCTGGCCGCAGCAAGCGCCGCGTTGGTGGTGCTTGCCCCTCTCATGCTCATCATTGCGGCCGTGGTAGGGCTGGATGGCGGGCCCGTGTTCTACGCCCACACGCGCATCGGCGCCCGCGGACGGGTGTTCCGCTGCCTGAAGTTCCGCTCGATGGTGACGGACAGCGAGGCCGCGCTGCAGGCCTTATTCACGCGTGATCCGGAAGCGGCCGAAGAGTGGGCGCATGCGCAGAAGCTGCGACGTGATCCGCGTGTCACCTGGATCGGCCGTATCCTGCGCAAGACGAGCCTGGATGAGCTGCCGCAATTGCTGAACGTGCTGCGTCTGGAGATGAGCCTGGTCGGCCCGCGCCCCATCGTCAGCCTGGAAATCCCGAAATACGCAGAGGACATCGCATACTACTATGAGACGCGTCCCGGCATCACCGGTCTGTGGCAGGTGAGCGGCCGCAGTGACACGACCTACGCCCAGCGCGTAAGGCTAGACAGCTTCTACGTGAAGAACTGGAGCATCTGGCAGGATTTCTCGATTATCGCCCGGACGATCCCCGCCGTAGTTTCCGGCCGCGGCGCCGGCTAGCCATCATGAACCCGATAGCTGCCCTCTTCGGCTGGTTGCGCCGGCTTGGTGGGACATCAAGGTCCGCGCCGGCCGCCTACGAGCCAGCGACGCGTCTGCAACAGTCCGCGCCTTCTGCGCGCCCACCCGCCGCCTCGCCGAACGAGGTTTTCACCCCTACACGGCCGCGGGCCGGCCGCCGCACGCTTGTTGGACGGCAGGCCGAGCTGCAGCGCATTCTGGACGGCATACTCGACGACACGGCCCACGTCGTACTCTATTCTGAGCGTGGCCGTGGCAAGACGTCGCTCTCCAACCTCACCATCGAGCAGTTGCGGCGGCGCGGCGCCATCGTCGCCCGCTGTGCCTGCGAGGCGGAGACCACGTTCGACACGATGATACGCGCTTTGGCACGTGACCTGCCGCGCTCGCTCCTGGCCCAAGGTGATTTCGGCGGCGATGTGGGGGGCGATTCCGCTGGCGACCAGCAGGGCTGCGAGGCAATCCTGCCGCCGCGCGCCATACGCCCGGCGGACGTGGCCGCGATACCTGCTGCACTGAGCTGCGACATGGCCGTGTTCGTCGTAGACGAGTTCGACCGGGTGATCGACGTGGAGACGCGCACGCGTTTGGCCGACACGATCAAGCTGCTGTCCGACCGTGGGCTGCGGCTGTATTTCATGGTGGTCGGCGTGTCGAACACGCTGGAACAGATCATCGGCCAGCATCCCTCGATACAGCGCAACATCGTCGGCGTGCACCTGCCGCTGCTGCGTGACGACGAGATTGCCGACATGCTGACAAAAGGCGGCAGGCAGGCAGGAATCACCTTTAACCCGCAAGCGTCGGGCGTGGTGCAGGGCGTGGCGCGCGGGATGCCCTATATGGCGCAGCTTCTCGGCCTGCGCATCGCGCAATCCGCGCTGCGCCATGCCGAGGACGACGATGCGCAGGTGACCGACACCGACGTGCTTGGCGCCGTCCAGCGCCTGATCGACGAGGCCTCCTCGATGGTGCTGACCACCTACGCCGCACTTTCGGCCGAGCCGCGCCTTGGCATGATGCTGTTGCGCTTGGCAGGGGCCGAGCAGGACCAGTGGGGCCGGATGATTGCGGTGAAGGTTGCCGATGGGATTTCTGTCGGCGGCGTGCGGCTGACCCTGCCGCATTGGCAGCGCCTGCTGGATTCGGGCGTCGTGGTGCAGCCGGAAGGCGAGGCGGGTCCTGCGCAGTTCCGTGACCGTCCGCTTATCTACCACGTGCTGTTGCTTGCAGCGCGCAAGGCGTTGCGTGCGCGCATGGCCGGGCCTGCCGAGATCGATCAGTTGGATATGGCGGCTGGGAGGTGAGGCAGCAAGCAAGCGGTCCTTCTCCGAAAAATCGGACCAAAAAACTTCTGTCGATGGCACTGTTTCGGCCGCCCGAAGCGTTACCAGGCCGGACGCCTGTCGAAGCGTCCCTGCGACGACGCCTCGAAGAGTTTTTAGGTCCTTTTTTGCGAAAGAGGGCTGCGTTCTTACTGCTATTTACCAGGGACCCAAGGACAATTTGCGATGGATAGCCTGGTAGACCGCGCTGCGCCGCCGCCGCCAAGCGTCGCGCGTCCGGCAACACCGGTGGTCGCCCAGCTCAGGCGCGCTGCGATCCCGATAGTTTTATGCGCCGTCCTCGGCGCGGGCGGCGCCTATCTCTACGCGCGCACACTGGAGAAATCCTACACCGCCAACGCGCAGGTTGCGGTTGAAGGCGACCAGATGGCGATTCCGGAACTGCAGGGCGCCTTGCGAACGGACAGCGCGCCCGATCCGATGCCTATGGTGCACACCGAGGTCCAGGCGCTGTCCGCCCGCCAGCTTGTGGAGCAGGTGACCTCGCAGCTGCATCTCGATCGGGATCCTGAGTTCAATGCGGCACTGCGTCCGCCAACGCTGTTCGGCAGCCTGCGTGACCGGTTGAAAAATCTTCTGCCAAGCGGGGGCACCGATGCAAAGGCGCCAAACGGCGCGCAGGCGGCACAGGACGCGCTGATCGGCGCCGTGCAGCACAATCTGGTTATCAGCCAGGACAACCGCAGCCTGGTGATCGGCCTGGGCTTTTCCGCGCACGATCCCGCCTTGGCCGCGAATTTCATCAACACGCTCGTAACCGACTACATAGACAACCGCGCACAACGCCGCACATCGGCCGATCTGGGCGCAAACACCGTCGTCTCCAAGCGCATCGAGGAGGTGCGCGCTGACATCACGCGCATCGAGACCCAGATGCGTGACCTGCGCGACAAGTCCGGCCTGGTCGGCCTGCGCGCCGGCAGCGTCGGTCAGCAGCAGGTGGAGGATCTGGCGACGGCCGCCTCGCGCGCCACGCTGGACCGCAGCCAGATCGAAGCGAACTACGAGCGTGCGCAGGCGCTGGCGGCTGGCGGCTCGTCTGACGCGCTCGCCAATGTGCTGGGGTCGGAGACGATTTCCCGCCTGCGCGAGCAGGAAGCCCAGGCCGCCGAAAAGGTGGCGGACCTGGAACAGCGTTACGGGCCCGCCTATCCGGCGCTGAAAAGCGCGCAGGCCGACCTCTCCGCCACGCGGCGCGAGATAGGCGGCGAGACGCACCGTATCGTGGCCTCGCTGGCCACGCAGCTGAAGGTGGCACGCGCCCATGAGGCGGACGTCCTTTCCCAGCTTGCAGCGGCGCGTCACACGGGTGTCACGGCACAGAACACCCAGGCGCAATTGGACCAGCTGTCGCAGGACGCGGCCACGCGCCGAGATCTGTACCGTACACTACTAGAACGTGAGCAGCAGACCGCGGTGACGCCGGTCAGCGATCGCACGCCAGACGTGCGCGTTCTGAGCCACGCCACCGTGCCCGGTCTGCCGAGCGCACCGAACACCAAGCTGGCCACAGCGTTTGGCGGGCTGGGCGGCGGGCTGCTGGCCTGCATGGCCGCGCTGGCGTTCACCAGGCGCAGCGGCGGCGCCGTCGATGGTGCGGCTTTCGCGCGTGCGGCCGGGCTCCACGTCGTGGCCACGCTGCGCGGCCGCACCGCCGGACGCAACCTGGCTGACAAGCTGCTGGCAAGCGGCACGGGACCGGAAGCCGACGCGATGCGCCTGGCGCGTACGCGCGCCGGCCAGCTTTCCCGCACGCCGCCGCGCGTGGTGGGCTTTGTCGGCGCCCAGCCAGGCACGGCCGGCACGTCCGCCGCCTGTGCCTATGCGCGCGCTGCCGCGCGTGATGGCCAGCACGTGCTGCTCGTCGACCAGGATGCCGAGACCAACACCATGTTGCGGATACTCGGTGAGCCAGGTGGCCGCGTGGCCGAGGTGCTGACCGGAGAGGCCGCCTGGCGCGATGCGGTGATGCAGGACCGGGTGGCAGGTCTGGACACGCTGGTAGGCACGGCGCGCCCTGGGCCTGACACGCAGCGCAGCGCCGTCGGCCTGGAAAACCTGCTGGCAGAGGCGCGCGGCGAGTACGACCTCATCGTGATGGGGGCGCCGCTGGCGTCGCACGCCGATGCCCTGCGCGTGGTTCGCAGCAGCGACGTGGCGGTTGTGGTGCTCGACGAGGCGCTGCTGCGCGAGCAGGCCGCAGCCGAAGCCTGCGCCCGCCTGCGCAGCCAGTCCCGCAGCCCGCTTGCCGCCATCCTGATCTCGCGCGGCTGATGCTCCCACTCGTTGTCTTTGCGGTGGTGCTGCTGATGCTGGCGGCGCACCCGTTCATTACCTACCCGCTCAGCCTGCGGCTGATCGCGCGCCGTCATGCCCGGCCGGTGCGCGCCGGGGTGCCGCCCGCGAAGGTGGCCGTCTGCGTGTGCGCCTATAACGAGGAGCGGGTGATCGGCGCCCGGGTCGAGAACCTGCTCGCCTTGCGCGCCAGCCGGTCGGATCTCGAGATACTCGTCTACGTGGATGCGGCCAGCGACGGCACGGCCCGGGTGCTGCAGGCCTATGCGGATCGCATCAGGCTCGTCGTCTCGCCCGACCGGCTGGGAAAGACCGCGGGTATGAACACGCTGGTCGGCATGACGGACGCAGACATCGTGGTGTTCTCCGACGCCAACGTGGCGTTCGCCGGCACCGCGCTGACCCGCCTGGTAGCGCCGTTCGCCGACCCGGAGGTGGGCTGCGCCTGCGGCCACCTCGTCTATGTCGATCCCGAACTGGGCACCGCCAGCAGCACGGCGGCGACCGGCTCGCTGTATTGGCGGCTGGAGGAGCACATCAAGTCGCTGGAGAGCACCACCGGCTCGGTGATGGGTGCGGACGGTTCGATCTTCGCCATACGCCGGTCCCTGCACCGGGCGCCGCCGCCCTGGCTGATCGACGACATGTTCGTCTCGCTGTCGGTGCTGTGCGCCGGAAGCCGTATCGTGCACGTGGCCGACGCTGTGGCCACGGAGGCCAGCGTGTCCCGTCCGGCCGAGGAATACCGCCGCAAGGTGCGCATCTCCTGCCAGGCGTTCAACGTGAACCGAGCGCTGTGGCCCGAACTGATGCGGCTGCCAGAGCTGGACCGATACAAATACATCTGCCACAAGCTGCCGCGCTGGCTGACGAACTACCTGCTGGCCGGCGCCGTGGTGTTCGCCCTGTTGGCAGTGCTGGTGGCCGGCGGCTGGGCCTGGTTTGGCGGCGCCGTCCTGGCGGCGGCGGCGGCGGGCGCTTTGGTTGCCACGGCGCGCGGCGGCCGGGTTGGCCAGCTGCGCGAGATGCTGGCGGCGTTCGTCGCCACCGGCGCCGGCGTGCTGCGCTCCATCCAAGGTGAGAAGTTCCAAACCTGGAACCCGCCCGCCTCTGCCCGCGCGCCGGCCGCGCGCCTTCAGGCTGTGGAGGCACAGGCCTGATGCACGTCGCGCTGATCGACCCCTCACTGTTCACGCTGCCCTATGATGCCGAGCTGATGCGTGCGCTGCAGCGTGCCGGCGCGGCGGTGGAGCTGCACGGCCGTGCGCTTGCGCCGCAGGACGGCACGACGGATGTGCGAGTGGCGCCCACCTTCTACCGCGTGGCGGGCGGCCGCCTGGCGTCCGGCCTGCCACGCACCGCCAGGCTGGCGGTCAAGGGCGCGGACCACTTCGCCAGCATGCGCCGCCTCCTGCGCCACCTGCGCCGCATGCGGCCGGACGTGATCCACTTCCAGTGGCTGCCGCTGCCGGCGCTCGACGCCAGGCTGCTGCCCGCCTTCCGCCGCATCGCACCCGTGGTGCTGACGGTGCACGACACGGACCCGTTCAACGGCAGCCCCACCGCGCGGCTGCAGCGCATGGGCTTCGTGCGGTCCCTGCGCGCCTGTGACCGGCTGATCGTGCACACCGCGCAGGGCGCCGCCCGTTTGGCGGCGCTCGGCCTGCCGCCGGCCAGCATCACGCAACTGCCGCACGGCCCGCTGGCTGCATCCCGCACGGACACGCCGCCCGACTCCATGCAAGGCGAGCTGACCTTCGTGCTGTTCGGCAAGATCAAGCCCTACAAGGGAGCCGACCTGCTGATCGACGCCTTTGCGGCCCTGCCACAGCGCCTGCGTGACCAGGCGCGCCTACGCATCGTGGGCCAGGCCTACATGGACATCGGCGCGCTGCTGCGCCAGGCGGAAGCACGTGGCGTGTTGGACCGGGTGAGTCTGGAGCCGCGTTTCGTCGCAGACGCCGAGATCCCGGACATCTTCGCGCCCGGCACGGTCGCCGCCTTCCCGTATCGCGAGATAGAGGCGAGCGGCGTGCTTTCCCTGGCGCTGGCGAACGGGCGGCCGATCTTCGCTTCCAGGCTGGGCAGCTTCGCCGAGACGATCACCGACGGCGTGCAAGGCCGGCTGCTACCGCCGGGCGACGTGCCGGCGCTGACGGGCGCCCTGCAGATGGCCATCGAGGACAGGGCCCTCGCCGCATCCTACGCCGCTGCCGCGCGCGCTCTGGTGCGGTCGCTGCCCGGCTGGGACGAGATCGCGTGGCAGACCCTGGCGGTATACCGCGAAACACAGCCTTCCGCCGCCGGGGCGCCGCGCGCGATGCGGGAAAACCGCGAGCCGGAGCTGGCATGATGACCGACGGACCGCGCACCGCGGTGATATTCCGCACCCATTTCTGGGACGGCTTCGCCCAGCGGCAGTTCGACCGCCTGTTGTCGGTGGCCGAAGACACCGACGTCTTCGTGCTCGTCGACGAGACCAACGGCCCGGTGTCCGGCATCCCCCACGCCCGCGTGGTGCGCGTCACCGAAGAAGGCCTGCTCGCCATGGGGTTCGCCCGCGCCGGTGAAGGCAACCTGCTGTGGTTCAATGGCGACTACCCGCTGTATCGCTTCCAGGAGTTGCACCCGGACTACGACTATTATGTCCAGCTGGAATACGACGTGCTCATCAACCAGCCGATCGCCGAGCTCGTGGGAAGGCTGCACGCCGCCAAAGCCGATTTCCTCGGTCTCACCAAGGGCGATACGGGGGAGCGTTGGTTCTGGCGCAACACCATGGCGGCCGCCTATGCCGAAGCCGAAGTGCGCAACCAGCTCATCTGCCTGTGTGTGTTTTCAGGCGCCGCACTACGCCATCTCTGGCAGGCGCGGCTCGCGCAATCGGCGGACCGGCAGGCCGGCAGGCTGGCGGATTGGCCGTTCTGCGAAGGCTTCATCCCGACCGAACTGGCGCGCGCCGGCTTTACGCTACACGAACTCAGCGATTACGGCACGACGGGCGCCTATGACCATTGGCCGCCCTTCCTGGAAGCCGACTCGCCTGGCCTGGCGCGCGAGGATTTCGTTCACCCCGTGCTGGACGAGCCGCGATACATTGCCAGCATGCACAAATATCACATCGGCCTGGGCGGCTACCTGAACCCTTCCAGCCAGTTCCACCGCAAGCTCCGGCGCCTGCCCGCTACGCGCTACGTTCGCGTGCTGGCCGAGAGTTTTGCCGGCAAGGCGCGGCGGAATCTGAAAGCAAGCAAGCGGTTCTTTTTTGAAAAAAAGAACCAAAAAACTTTCGCTCCCACGCTGTAGAAACAAGCGTGATGCGCAAGAACAGACGCGCGCGCCGAAAGAGCGTGGGGAGTAAGAGTTTTTTGGTTCTTTTTTTCAAAAAAGAACTGCTTTCTTTCTTACCAGTAGGACTTTACAAATGATCTCCGCCCAGGACTACCGCTACGTCATCGCCGGCAGCGGCTTCTTCGGCGCGGTGATGGCCGAGCGTATCGCCAACGTGCTGGGCGAACCCGTGCTGGTCCTGGAAAAGCGTGACCATTTCGGCGGCAACTCGTTCTCCGAGCAGGATCCCGAGACCGGCATCGAATACCACCGCTACGGCACGCATCTGTTCCACACCTCGCAGACCGACGTCTGGGCCTGGATCAACCGTTTCACCGCCTTCAACAACTACCGGCACCGCGTGCTGACGCGACATGCCGGGCGCATGTACACCATGCCGATCAACCTGATGACGCTGAACAACTTCTTCGGCGTCGACCTCAAGCCGTCCGAAGCCGCCGCCTTCATCGCCGAGCGTGCCGCCCGCGAGGGCTTCACCAGCCCAGCGAACTTTGAGGAAAAGGCCGTCTCGCTGATCGGCCGCGAGCTGTATGACGCGTTCATCCGCCACTACACCGCCAAGCAGTGGGAGACCGACCCCAAGCTGCTGCCGGCGGAGACGATCAGCCGGCTGCCGGTGCGCGCCAGCTACAACGATTTCTATTTCAACGACATCTACGAGGGCCTGCCGCTCGACGGCTACCACGCGATCTTCGAGCGCGTGTTCGCCGACAAGCGGATAAACGTCGTCTGCAACTGTGATTTCTTCGACGTGCGGGACACGTTGCGGCCTGACGCGCAGCTTATCTATACCGGCCCGATCGACCGATACTTCGACTACAGACTGGGCTCGCTCGGCTGGCGCACGCTGGATTTCGAGATCGAACGGCCGGAGATGGAGGACTACCAGGGCGCCAGCGTGGTGAACTACCCTGATGCCGACGTGAGGTTCACGCGGATACACGAGTTCCGCCACCTGCATCCCGAGCGCCGCTATACGCCGGAGCGCACGCTGATCATGCGCGAATATTCCCGCTTCGCCGCGCGCGAGGACGAGCCTTACTACCCGATCAACACGCCGGCCGATAAGGGCCTCTACGACCAGTATGCGGCGCTTGCGGCACGGGAGACGAACGTGGTGTTCGGCGGGCGCCTGGGCACTTACCGATATCTGGACATGCATCAGGCAATCGGCGCGGCGTTGAAGTCGTTTGAACGGGACGTGCTGCCTCGGGCAAAGGGAGAGGTGGCGGCGGCGGCCTAAGCTAGGCAAGGCCTTCTTTTTTGAAAAAAAGAAGCAAAAAACTTTTCTAACCTCGCGGTTGCGACCGCCTTGCTGCTTGCTGACACGCTCGGCTGCTTAGGGTGCGGGTAGCGTAGGCTCCCTGCTTTTCTGTAAAACAACGCCTCGTTCCTTTTTAGACACGCGGCGTTGATGCGTATTGCCATCCGTTACAACGAATAATTGCATCCGTGCCGGGAAGCCACGCCCCTGAGCTTGTAGCGCGTCCCCCGCAACGACTATCTTGCTACAAGCGTAAGTGTTACGCGGGTGCAGGGTGATTGGTGTGGATGTAATGCCGGGCCAGGGTATGGCGCTGCGTGTGGGCGTGCCGTTGACCGCAGCCTTGCAGCCCCGGTTGAACCACGACCCGCTCGCACCCACGGTGTTCCACCAGCCGTGGTGGCTGAATGCGGCCACAGGTGGCGACTATGCCGAGGCGGTGGTCACCCAGGGCGGCCGCCGCGTGGGCTGGTTCCCCTACGTGCTCTCCGACATTCTGGCCGGCCAGAAACTGTGCGGCATGCCGGTGCTGACCCATTTTCTCGGGCCGGCAATCGACGAAGGCCGCGGCGCAGCCTGCAACAGGGTGCTGCGCCGCGCCCAGATCACCCGCGAGCTGCTGGCCCAGGTGCCGCGCACCAGCGGGTTCTGGCAGGTGATGCACCGCGGCACCGCCGACACGCTCGTCTACCAGGAGATGGGCTACGAGAGCTCCGTTCAGTTCACCTTCGAGGTGGCGCCCGCCAAGCGGGACGTGCTCTGGGGCAACATGCGTGACAAGGCCCGCAACGTCATCCGGCGGGCGGAGGAGCAGCACAGCGTGTGCGAGCTGGACGCGTCGGCGTTCGGCGCCGTCTACAATGACAACCTGGCCAGAAGCGGCGGCGCCAGCCGCTACAGCCCGGCGCTGCTGGAACGCGTGTGCCAGGCGGCCATCTCGCGCGGGCAAGGGTGCATCATCGCCGCCGAGAACGCCGCCGGCCAGATCGCCGCCGCCATCTTCTACGTCTGGGACGCTGAAGCTGCCTACTACCTGCTGTCCACGCGCCGGCCGGATGCCGGGAACGGCGCGGTGAGCCTGCTGCTGTGGCAGGCGATGCAGGACGTGGCCAGGCGCGGCGTGATCTTCGACTTCGAAGGCGTGGTGACGTCTGGCAGCGCGCTGTTCTTCACCGGGTTCGGCGGGGTGATAAAGCCGCGCTACGTTGTCAGCCGGTATTCTTTTGCGCATCGGGTGGCGGGGCGGTTGTCCAATCCGTTCCGGCGGGGGTCGACGGAGAAATACCTGTAAGGCAGGCCTTCTTTTTTGAAAAAAAGAAGCAACAAAAAACTTGCGCTACCCCGCCTGCACGAAGGCCTCTAATAATTCTGCCAGCACGCATATTCGCAAGACCTGCGCGCGCTTTGGCGCAGGCGGAGTAGCAAAAGTTTTTTGCTTCTTTTTTTCAAAAAAGAAGGCCTTCCTTACCCCGCCAACAACTCCACCGCCGCCCGCGCCAGCGCCTGCGCCCCCAGCCCGATGCAAGCCTCATCCGGCTGATACGATGAATTGTGTAAATGGTCCTGCCGCCCCGCAGCCCCCGACCCCACGCGCAGCACGAAGCTAGGCACCCGAGCGGCGATCATGGCGAAATCCTCCGCCCCCATGCTCGGCTCGGCAGCGTCGAACACTTCGCCCAACTGCCGCTGCACGGCGGCGACCGTGCCGTCCAGCACGCGGTCCGCGTTCAGGGTGGGCGGCACGCCCGGGTCCCAGTCCAGCGCCGTCTGCGTGCGGAAAGTGACATCCAGCCCCGTGCAGATGCGGCGCAGCGCGGCCTCCGCCTGGCCGCGCACGGCAAGGCTGAGGGTGCGTATCGTGCCCAGCAGCTCACAGGCATCGGGGATGATGTTGTGCACCGTGCCGGCGTGGATGGCGCCGACGGTGACGACGCAGGGGTCCAGCGGGTTGATCTCGCGCGAGACGATCGTCTGCAGGTTGGCGACAAGGTGGCAGGCGGCGGCGATGGGATCGACCGTGGTGTGCGGATAGGCGGCGTGGCCGGATGTGCCGCGCACGGTGATGCGGAAGCGATCACAGGCGGCGTAGGTGGCGCCGCGCACGGCGGCGAAGCGGCCGACGGGCAGTTCCGGATGGTTGTGGAAGCCCAGCGCCATATCGACGCCGTCCAGCACGCCGTCCTGGATCATCGCGGCGGCGCCGCCCAGAATCTCCTCGGCCGGCTGGAACAGCAGGCGCACGGTGCCTGCTATGTCGGGCGCCAGGCTGGCGAGTATGCCGGCCACACCGAGCAGGGTGGAGCTGTGCATGTCATGGCCGCAGGCGTGCATCTTGCCGTCCGTGCGGCTGGCGAAGGCGAGGCCGGTCTGCTCGTGTATCGGCAGCGCGTCCATGTCCGCGCGTATGACCAGCGTGGGGCCGGGTCGGCCGCCCTGTATGGTGCCCACCACGCCGGTCTGGCCCACGCCTGTCTGGTGCTCGATGCCCAGCCGGGTCAGCTCGCGGGCGATCAGGCTGGCGGTGCGGTGCTCCTCGAAGGCGAGCTCTGGGTGGGCGTGCAGGTCCCGCCGGATCTCCACCAGGCCGGGTTCCGCCTCGCGCGCCAGGCGGCCGATGGCTGAGCCGATATCGTTGATGTGTCCCATTGACTGGCTCCTGCGGTGCACAATGGGCTAGCTTGCGGCAGAGCGGGCCGGACTGGCAAGCGCGATGCAGCTTTTTACGGGGATCATGCAATGGACCAGCTTGTGGCGGTGGAGCGTAGGACGGAGGCGCCGGCACGGGCCGGACTGATCACGCCGATCATCCTCTCCGGCGGATCGGGCACAAGGCTTTGGCCAGTGTCGCGCGAGAGTTTCCCAAAGCAGCTTTGGCCGCTGATCTCCGAGCGTTCGATGATACAGGAGACCGCGCTGCGCGCGGCAGGCGCGGGCTTCGCGCCGCCGGTGGTGGTGTGCAACGAGGAACACCGCTTCCTGATCGCCGAGCAGTTGCGCGACGCCGGCATCACCGGGGCGCGCATCCTGCTGGAGCCGGTGGGCCGCAACTCGGCGCCGGCGATTGCCGCGGCCGCCCTGCTGGTGGCCGAGACGGAGCCGGACGCGGTGCTGTGGATGATGGCCGCGGACTCCTCGATCACCAAGACGGACGCGCTGGAGGAGGCGCTGGGCTGCGCCGTGGTGGCAGCCCGCGCCGGCCGGTTCGTCACCTTCGGCATGAAGCCGACCGGGCCGGAAACGGGCTACGGCTACATAGAGGTAGGGCCGGAGCTGGAGGGGGCCGCCGGCGTGCACGCTGTGGCGCAGTTCGTGGAGAAGCCGGATTCGGCCGATGCGGCCCGCCTTTCAACGGATGGCAAGCACCTGTGGAACAGTGGCATGTTCGTCTTCACCGCGGCCACGCTGCTGGCGGAGATGGACGCGTTCGCCCCGCTGGTGATGTCCGCCGTGCGCGCCGCTGTGGCGGCGCGGCTGACGGACCTGGATTTCGCCAGGCTGGAGCGCACGGCGTTCGCCGCCTGCGAGAACATCAGCCTGGACTATGCCGTGGCCGAGCGCACGCGCCACGCGGCCGTGGTGCCGGCCGATCTGGGCTGGTGCGACGTGGGAAGCTGGAACGCGCTTTGGGAACTCGGCGCCAAGGACGAGGCCGGCAACGTGAGCCTGGGCGACGTGCTGCTGGAGAACACGCGCCGCTGCTACGCCCGCAGCGACGGCATGCTGACCGCCGTGGTGGGCCTGGACGACACCGTTGTGGTGACAACCGAAGACGCGGTGCTGGTGATGCACCGCGACCGCGCGCAGGACGTGAAGAAGATCGTCGAGCGGCTGCGCGCGGCCGGGCGCCACGAGGCGGCCTCGCACAGCCGCGCCTACCGCCCCTGGGGGTTCTACGAAAGCCTGATCAACGGCGAACGCTTCCAGGTGAAGCGCATTGTGGTCAAGCCTGGCGAAAAGCTGTCGTTGCAGAAGCATTTCCATCGCGCGGAGCACTGGGTGGTGGTGGCCGGCACCGCGCTTGTGGTGCGTGACGCGGACCAGGTGATGGTGCGGGAGAACGAAAGCATATATTTGCCGCTCGGCTGCGTGCACCGGCTGGAAAATCCCGGGCGTATCGCCTTGGAACTGATCGAGGTGCAGTCTGGGGCTTACCTGGGCGAGGACGATATCGTTCGGATCGAGGATACTTATGGGCGGGCTTGAGGGAGTAAGAAAGCAAGGCCTTCTTTTTTGAAAAAAAGAAGCAAAAAACTTTTGCTCCTTCGCCTGCGCTGCGGTCTTGAATCATCCTACGACATGCGCGTGGCAATACCGTTTCGGTAGACATATGAGTTGCGGTGCGTTACGCAGGCGCGGCCGCGAGGGGGCGGCAGACCAATGCGCCACGTCCTGCCGTTGCTCGCCTGCCTCGTGCCTTGCCTGGCACATGCCGCCACGTTCCAATCCTTCGATGTGCCTGGCGCCTATGGCACCTGCGGCTCCGCCATCGCCAGCAACGGCCTGGTCGCGGGCGACACGGTAGAACCGCTGGCGGTCGGAACCACGCTGCGCGCCACTACGCAGAGTGCGATGCCGTTCCTCTATGCCGCCGGCCAGTTTTCCTTCCCGCACGCCAACCTTCCCGCCGGAACGGTCACGTTCACCGGCGTGAACAAGGACCGCTTCATTACCGGCGGCTCCTTCAACAACAGCATCACGTCACCCGTCAGTACGAGTTTCGTCTATCATTATGGCGCGATCACAACGCCCATGGCCGGCATCTTTCCAGTTTCGGCGTTCACCGGCATCACTGACCGCGGCGCGCTGCTCGGCCAGGTCACGATAAAGACTCCGCTGCAGGGCGGCTTCGACACGGAGCGCACAATCGGCTTCCTGCGGGCGCCGAATGGCCAGGTCACCACGATCGACGACGGCAGCTCCTACGTCTCCCCCCGTGGAACGGACGCCAGGGCGGATCACGTGGTCGGCTACTCGTTCGGGAACACCAATGCCGGTTGGGTGTTCTCCGCAGGCGTGTTCGCGCCGGTGAACTTCCCGGGCGCCAGCCTCACGATACCGGCCGGTATAGACGCGCGTGGCACGATCACCGGGTCATACCTTACTGGTGACCCCTCGACGCCGGCCAGTTTGGTAGGCCACGGCTTCTTCCTGCGCGACGGCACCTACACCACGTACGATGTGCCGCGCCCCGGCGTGACCACCACCTACATTCAAGGCATGAACGAGGCCGAGCAGATTACCGGCTGCTACACAGATGCCAAGGGAACGCACGGCTTCTTGCGGACACCGTGAAAAAGAAAATCCTACTTTCGTAACTATCCGAAGAAAGCGAAGGCAAGCAGTTCTTTTTTGGAAAAAAGAACCAAAAACTTTTGACTCCGCTGTCGCGGTTTGGGGAAAGTTCCGCGACAGCGCTAGCAAAAGCTTTTTGCTTCTTTTTCTCGAAAAAGAAGGCCTTGCTTGCCTTCAGTACATATGCTGCCCGCCATTGATGGAAAGCGTTGCCCCCGTAACAAAATCCGCGTCATCCGCCGTCAGGAAAGCAACCCCGCGCGCGATGTCGTCCGCGCGGCCGAGCCGGCCCACGGGTATGCGGCCGATGATCTTCTGCAGCACGTCCTCCGGCACAGCACGCACCATGTCCGTATCGACGTAGCCGGGCGCTATGGCATTCACCGTGATGCCGTAGCGCGCCCCCTCCTGCGCCAGCGCCTTGGTGAAGCCGTGTATGCCTGATTTGGCGGCGGCGTAGTTCACCTGGCCGTACTGGCCGGCCTGGCCGTTGATGGACCCCACGTTGACGATGCGGCCGAACTTCGCCGCGCGCATGGCATCGAACGTGAGTTTGCAAAGGTTGAAGCAGGAGCCGAGGTTGGTGTCGATCACCGCGTCCCACATGTCGCGCGACATCTTTGCCATCACGCCGTCACGCGTAATACCGGCGTTGTTTACGAGGATCTCGATAGGGCCATGTTCGGCGTGAATCTTCTCGACCGCGGTTTTACAGGCGTCGAAATCGCCGGCATCGAATTTCAGCGTGGCGATCCCGGTCTCGGCGTGGAAGGCGTCGGCTGCGGCATCGTTGCCGGCGTAGCTCGCCACAACCTGCCGCCCGGCCGCCTTCAGCGTCTGGCTGATGGTTGCCCCGATGCCGCGTGTTCCGCCTGTAACGAGGGCGATCCGTGCCATTGTTGTGCCTCCCAAACTGTCCGTTTCTTGCCGGCATATGACGCAAGGCGGCGGCGCACGGCAAGGCCCGCCCGGGAACGTGAAGGCAAGGGCGTCGGAATCCGGTTGACGACTCGAAACGGTTAAGCAGATTTTTACGTTACTGAGGGATCATTGCACTTGGCGGCGCGTTCACCTGAATGCCGCCGCCCTTGCCAGACAAACCTTGCCCGGAATGCCGCCATGTCCCTGTCCTGCCAGTCGAACATCACCGCCCCCTACGCCGTCGCGTTCTCCATCGAGGACCTGATCCTGGTCCGGAGCTGGGCGGAACAGCGCAGCCTGCATCTCACCATCTCCACGGACCAGGTGCTGGACGGCGCCGAGTTCGAGGAGATGCTTATCCTGGCGCCGCGCAACCGCCAGCGCCGCACCCTGACGATGTGGCGCACCCAGGCGAGCGTCTTCGCGCAGACCCCGCACGGTAGGCCGCGCGCATTCGCCACCGTCAAGGACCTGCTGGACGCCCTGCGCCCGGCCCAACAGCGCCAGCGGGCGCCGTGGCGTCGTCTGCTACGGCTAGCAGCTTAACACTAGGTATCGCAGAAGGCACCGCGCTGCCTCGAATGCGACAGTAGCAAAAATTTTTTGCTTCTCTTTTTCAAAAAAGAAGGCCTGGCTTCTTTAAGCCGCCCGAACAGCCGCCAGCGCATCCCGCACCGTCTCGGACCGCTCGCCCTCCACCTCCACCACAATGGGCCGCTCATCCGCCTGCGGCTCTTCCAGCGTCGTCAACTGACTCTCCAGCAGGCTAGCCGGCATGAAATGGCCGGTGCGCTGCTGCAGGCGCGCCTCAAGCACCGCCGCATCCGCCTTCAAATAGAGCAGCCGCACGTTTGCCCGGCCGCCGACCAGGCCGGCCCGATAGGCGCGTTTCAGCGCCGAGCAGGTGATCAGCCCAGGCTCGCCGGCCGCCACACGTGCGTCGATCCAGCCCCGCACGCTGGCCAGCCAAGGCGCCCTGTCGGCGTCCGTCAGCGGAATGCCGTGATGCATCTTCTGCACGTTGGAGGGCGGGTGCAGCG
>CAXTJZ010000006.1:3323-39011 GCA_964244695.1 uncultured Acetobacteraceae bacterium | reverse complement strand
AGCGGAGCAAAAGTTTTTTGCTTCTTTTTTTCAAAAAAGAAGGCCTTGCTTCCTTTTCCTTCAAAACGCGGAAGCCAGCGTAAGCACGGCAGCAAAACCCGGCCCTACATAGTAAGTTGGTCCAGGTATAGAGGCCGGAATGAGAGCACCATGAACACCGCGCGCATCCTGGGCATTCGGTGTCACGGACGCCACCCCGGAGAGGAACTTCGCATCGGCGATATTGATCAGGTTGAGCCGCATTTCCGGCTTCTTGATGAACCCGACATCCGGCAGTCGCAGCCCGAGCGTGGCGTCGGCCTGGCTGTGTGACGGTATCCGCTCGTCATCATTGAACGTTGCGAACTGCGAACCTGTGTATTTCAGCGCAAGGTTGCCGAAATAGGTGCCATCATCATAATCCAGCGCGATCGCGCCCTGGAACGCCGGGCTGCGGACGGCGGTCTTGCCGGCGGTCGCAAGGTAGTCGCCGTTCACTGCAAAGTCGTTGTCGATCGTGGCGTGCAGGTATTCGGCGGAGACGTAGGGCCGCCAGTGCCTGATGGGGAGAAGACCAAGCTCAGCATCTATACCGCGCGAGGTCTGCCCGCCCGCGTTGATACTGCTGCTGATGACCGTGTTCACCAGGGTGGAGACCTGCCTGTTGGTGAAGTTGTAGTTGAACCCGGTCAGGGATGCGTCGACCAGCCTGCCTTGGTAGCGCGCGCCCACCTCTTCCGAGATGGAATACTCGTCGCGCTGGCCGGCACCTTTCGTCAGCTGGTCATCGAAGACGTCATACGTGTTGTACAGCACATACTCGGTGGGTGAGCGGAAATTGGTCGAGACACTGGCGAACACCTGGACCGCAGGAGTAACCTGGTAGCGCAAGGCGGCGCGCGGCAGCGGCTGCGCGCTATTGAGACCGACGCGGTATTGCGGGCCGGGCAGGCTATTCGTGCCGTCCCTGTTCACCATGGCGAACTTGAACCCCAGATCGATATGCAAACGCCCGCCCAGCAACGTCAGCGTATCGCCTACGAACAGCACATTCGCCTGTTCGCGCGTATGCGCCTCCTGGGCCGAAAGGTTGCGGCCGTCCGCCAGCTTTATCGTGTAGGGAAAGCCCTGGATCGAGGCCGGCTCGCCATTTGCGCCGACTGGCGTGAAAGGCTGCGGGTCATAATCATCCGCATAGTCGTACCACCAGCCGCCGACAATCCGGTTTGCGCCAAGCGTCGCAATAAGCTCGCTGGTGACGCCCGCCCTGTACTGGTTGCCGATATAATCGGCTAAGACAACCTTCTGGCCTTGACTGTTTGCAGCACCGGGGATGTTCACCGGCTGGTTTATCGGCTCCGTGCCAAGATACAATCCCGTCGTCGGCAGCGTCGTGCCATACGGCGAGTTGCCATAGCCGTGCTCCGCATAAGGCGTGGTCTCGAACACCAGCGTGTCGGTCAGCGACAAATGGGTGGGCAGGCTGGCCTGCTCGTCATGCCAAGTCTGCTGGTAAAGCTTCCAGTAGTTCGTGTCACCGGGCGAGAACACGGCGTCGTAGTTATACGAACGTCCGTATGCCTGGTATTGCCCAAGCGTCGGCATCGGATAGGAACTGAGTATCGCATCGTGATAGGAGCCGGCCAGAGCTACATGGTTGCCGTCGCCCCAGCCATCGGTGAACTTGAAATCGATGTGCTGGCGGTGGTCGTCGCCTGGCCCACGGTAATTGTCCGCGGCCGTCTGCGAGAAGGAGACAAAGGCCAGCGCATTTGTCCCTGCGATCGGCCCGCTATCCAGCCGCACAAACGCGCGCCCCTCGTGGTAGGATCCGAACGAGCCCGACACGAAGCCGCCTGCGCTGTCCAGCGGATCGCGCAGATCAAGCGTGATCAGCCCACCCCCCGCATTCACCGTCGGGCTGTCCAGGTCCGCCGTCCCTTGCTGTAGGCTGACGGTCTTGATGTTCTCGCTGTCCACCCATTGCGAAGGATAGCCGGCATAATACCCGATGTCGTTCACCGGCGCGCCTTCCACCAGATAGGCCACCTCGTCACTGTTCAAGCCGCGCACGGCAATGTTCACGCTCGGCGACAGCCCGTAAGGATCGGAGGTGGACACGTTCGCCCCAGGCGCCAGCCGCAGCAGCTCGAACGCGTTGGACGTCGGCGCCTGCTTGGCGATGAAATCGACGCTGACGGTGCTTCGCGAAACCGCCGCATCCTGCTTGGAAATCAGCCCACCACCCGGCTGTGTCCCAGTCACACCCGTGGCGGAATGCCCGCGCGCCGTCACAACCAGCTGCTCGACAGCCGGATCGGCCGCCGGCGGGTCGGCGGCAAACGCCGGGCCAGCGGCGGCAAACATCAGCAAGAACCCCGCGCGCATCAAGCATCTCCCGCACAACAGAGGAGATGACACAGAGGGTTGCAGCGCAGCACACCCCTACACCATTCCCTACGCCGGCATTATCCGGATCAGGTTCCCCGGTGCAGGCCTTGCTACAGGCTCGCCCCGGCAGGGTGTCCGTGCTGCGCTTGCGCGCTAACGGTGTCTCAGCCCCTTGTCGGGGCACCCCTTGGTTGGACGCACCTTGTTTGCGGAAAACCAAAAAAGCAAGCAGTCCTTTTTTGAAAAAAGGACAAAAATCTTTTACCACCCACGCACCTGCGGCAGCCGGGTGCCAGCGGGTAAAGCGAGGCCGTTGAGGCTGCGCAGGTAGCAAAAGTTTTTTGCTTCTTTTTTTCAAGAAAGAAGGCCTTCCTCGCTTACGCAAAATTCACCGCAAAAGCGGGTTCAGAGGACACGTAAGAAATCTGTGCCCTCTGGCGACGCAAACCATTTTGCGTGGCCAAGCAGAAAATCCGTGTAAGCCGCCTCGGCGTTCGCGGCAGACCGCGTCACGCCATGAAAATACCCGAGCTCGGACAAGGCAAAATCCACGTGCACGATCGGCAGCAAGTGCCGCAGCAAAGCCCGCTCCGACGGTGCACGCGGCCGCGCGCCGTCATAACCAAGCAGAATAGAGCGCGCGAGCTCCGGCCGCCCCTGCCCCGCACTTGGCTCCAGCCAGGCGACCGCGTTACGCTCGATCGCCGTCGCAAGGTCGTACGCCGCGCTGGCGCGGTTGCACAATCCGAAATCCAGGATGGCTGACACACGCCCGCCGTTCCAGAACAGGTTGGAAGCGTGGAAATCGCCATGCACCCAAAGCGGCTCCAACTCTGCCAAGTCGGACCACAGACCCTCATGCCATGGCACCAGCACCTCGGCAAAATCGGCCCGCCAAGGCCGCGCCTGCAGCGCATTGCGCAGCAGGACGGCCGCAGCCAGCAGCACCTCAAAACCGGCAACCAGATCGGGCGCGCGAAGCAGCGCGTCACCCGCCACAAGCAGGAAGCTGCGGCGCGCAGGGGCCTCGAACCCCTCTGCCGCCACATGCAGCCGGCCAAGCGCGTAACCAAGTGCGGCCGCATCCTCGGCGCTGCGCAGCGGCGTCCAGGAGTGCGCGTCGCGGTAGCGGTCCTCGCCCTCAGCCAGCGCATGCACCTCATAGACGCCAGCCGGGCCAGCCACCGCGGTTGCGCCATCCGATTCAGCCGCCAGCACAGCCGGAACAGCTACGCCCCCGCGGCGGAGATGCGCGATGAAGGCGTGTTCCTCCGCCAGGTCCGCCACGTCGCGCACGCGCGGATCGTGCCGTTTGACGAAGACGCTGGCGCTGCCGCCGCGCACGACCGCGCTCGCGGCAAACGGCCGCGCGCTGTGCCAGGTGACCGCTTGCGCGGCGCCAATCTCAGGAAATCGTGCCAGAACAGGCGAGAGCTCCGCCAACGTCAAAGGCGGCCAGTCCGGCGGCACCTGGTCCAGCCCCAATCCATGCGCCATCACGGCGTCCGCATCGCCCTGCCCGCCCGCGGCGTGCGTCACTCCGGCTGCCAATAGAGCAGCCGGCGCAACAACCGGTCCGTCCCCCACCAGAGCCCTATCGTCATCGCCGACAACACGGCCAGCGCCGCGAACACCACATCCGTGCGCACCCGCGCGTTGGCGTTCAGCATCAGGTAGCCCAGGCCGGATGACGCGCCGACCCACTCGCCGATCACGGCTCCCACCGGCGCCCAGCAAGCCGCCACGCGCAGGCCAGCGCCCAACGACGGCAGGGCAGCGGGAACCCGCACGAACAGCAGCGTGCGCCAGGCCGGCGCGCCCATGCTGCCCGCCAGATCCAGCCAGCCTTGCGGCACACGCCGCAGCCCGTCGTGGAAGGAGGACATCACCGGAAAGAAGATGACGATGGCGGCCAGGGCGGCCTTGCTGGCCAGACCGAACCCGAGCCAGAGCACCAGGATGGGCGCCACTGCGAACACCGGGATCGCCTGGCTCAACAGCAGCAGCGGCAGCAGCCAGCGCCGCAAGCCGGCGGACAGCGTGATCAGCAGGGCGGAGCCGGCGCCCAGTGCGATCCCCAGGCCCAGCCCGGCCAATGTTTCCACCCCCGTGGTAAGCGTGTCGGCGGCGAGCGTGTCGCGCTGCGTCCACAGCGCGCGTGCCACGGCTTGCGGCGAAGGAAGCAGATAGGCGGGCACGTTGAAGCCGGCCTGGATCGCCCACCAAAGCGCCGCCAGTCCTGCGGCCGTCACAAGCGGCCTCACGCCGCCTCGCCCAGCAGAGCACGCAGCAACTCACCTTGTGTCCGCAGAACGCTTGGGTCGTCCACATGGCGCGGCGTGGTGCCGCCAAGCACCACGGGATCGGAGAGCGTGGCCGGGAAGCCGGACATGATGTGTATCCTGTTGGCCAGACGGCAGGCCTCCAGCGGATCATGCGTGATCAGCAGCACCGTCCGCGCACGCAGCAACCCGGCGGCCAGCGTCTGCATGCGCGCGCGGCTGAGCTGGTCCAGCGCGGAAAACGGCTCGTCCATCAGCACGACAGGACGGTCCTCATAGAGGGTGCGGGCAAGCGCCACGCGCTGCCGCATGCCGCCCGAAAGCGTGGCCGGAAAAGCGTCCTCCTGCTCGGCCAGCCCTACGGCCTGCAACAGCGCCGCCGCCCTGACGCGGTCCGGCCGGACACCGCGCAACGTGGCGCCAATCGTGACGTTGGCCAGGGCGGACCGCCATGGCAGCAGCAAATCCTCCTGGCCCATATAGGCGACCTGGCCCGCCAGACCGCCACCCTCCTGCGTCGTGATTTCTCCCGCGGCCGGAATAAAACCGGCCAGGACACGCAGAAGGCTCGTCTTGCCGACGCCGCTTGCGCCAAGCAGGGCCGTGAGTTCGCCGCCAGGAAGACGCATGCAGAAATCATCGAACAGCAGACCCTGGCCGAAGCGCAAGGACAGACGATCAACAACGATGGTTGGGCCCATGGCCGGGGTTTCGGACGCGCCGTCTAGAATGGCAAGCGACGCTTTCGACCGGCGCATCCTTGCCAAGCAACATAGCGCCCTGACCTACGTTGCAGAACAATCGAGCCTTATGGCAGGCTCGGCCCGGGCCAGGTCAGAGGCCAAACAGGAGGAGACACCATGCGCGAAGCCGATAATGCCTCACGCCGCGGCGTGCTACGAACGGGTCTGGCCATTCTTGCCGGAGGTATGCTGGCAACCGCAGCGCGGGCCCAGGATGCCGACAGCAAGGTCGAGCAGAGTGTCGTCCAGTATCAAAACTCTCCCAAGGACGGGCAGAAGTGCAGCGGCTGCGCCAATTTCGTGGCACCTAATGCCTGTAAAGTTGTGAGCGGCACTATCAGTCCTGAAGGCTGGTGCGTGGCTTATGCACCCAAAGGGTCATAGAAAAAGCTGGGAAAGCAAAAGGTCCTTTTTTGACAGCTGGACCTAAAAACTTCTGTCCTGACGACGCTGAGCCGGGTGCCTCCTTGAGGCACCCGGCTTTTTGGTAGCTGCGCTCAGGTGTGCGGGGTGGATGAAGGGGCGTTGGGCGTTGCTGGTTGCACCTGCGGCGCGGCTGGTTGGACCAGGGGCGCTGAAGGTGCTTCAGCCGGTGTCGGCGGCGTGGACGGTGTTGCCGATGCTAGCTCCGCCGTCTTGGTCGTTCTCAAACTTGGGAACGTCTGCACCATGCTTACGCCGTAAAGCGGCTTGAAGAGCCCCTGGTGGCACGTGGTGCAATTTACCTTCGGGTTGTCGCCCAGCACGCCCTTCCGGTACGCCGGAAACACGTCATGCAGCGAGTTCATGTAGTTGTCGTTGACGTCACGCACCATCCGCAGGCCGTACCAGGCCGTCACGCGCGCAGGCGAACTCTTCGACCAGTCGCCGAACGCTTCCGTGTTGTGGCAGTACGTGCAGTTCACCCCGAGCGACTGACTGAAATGGATCATCAGCGCGTAAGTGCCCTCCGCCTGTTTTACCGAGGAACGATTGCCTGTCGGCAAAGCCGTGGTCCCCTGCACGCGTATTTGTGAGGCGTCCTCCAGATACGGCGTGAACGGATCATACGGCAGCGAGCTGTCGTTCACCACGCGCGCAGGATGGGCCATGCCTGTTTGCGACTCGGCCACACCCATCGCATCCAGCCGGCCAGGGTCATTGAACCAGATGTTCTTCGGCACCGGATTGCCGCCATGGCAGGTGTAGCAGGTCACCCCCACGTTTTGCACGTGGCTCTGCCAGTTCTGGTTGATATTTTGCGTCATCTGGATCATGCGGCGGGCGACCACCTTCGTGTAAAGCCCGTCCCACGCCATGTTCGCCACGTTGTGGCAATATGCACAGCCCTGCTTGGGCGCCACCCAGTTGGTCAGGCTCACCATCAGCCGGGTAAACTGGCCCACGCTTAGGTTCTTGAGCACCTGCACATTCTTATAGGCGACGGCCGCCTTTATGCCGTCCGGACTGGCGGGCGGCAGGCTCTTGGGAATCTTTAACTGCGCTGCCAGCGCATCGATGGTGCGCGGGTCATATATCTGGTCCATCGCGGTGCCGCGGAACCCGCGCTGTACGCCCACGACAGGCGGATGTTCCATGCCGCGCAAGGCGGAAATGCCAAGCAGCGTGCCGCTGGTGACGCCGATCAGCGCCACGGCATACAACAAGCCTTTGCCTATGCCGATCGTGTCGTCCGTCATGCGGGCGTTGTCACCCTCGCCCTCGATCTTGTCGGTCATTTCGGTGCTCCCGGAAGCGTTGCGGGATCGACGACGGGTCCCCAAGTCGCAGGATAATCCGGCACCAGGCCGTGATGCTGTCCCCAGAGATACCAGTTATCGACGACCGTGCCAGTCAGCAGGATTCCGATGCCGCCTGTCAGCGGGCACAGCACGGCAAACCACCAGGCCCACCGATGTATGCTCTCCGCCGAGGCGCAGAAGCCCATCGTCCAGCGCCAGAACAAGCCGCCACGCTCGAACGCCGTGCCGCGGTCGGCGATCTGTTCCAACTCACGCTCGGCGCCGTAGCGGCTGGTGGCAAGGACGGTGGCGCCGTGCATGGCGAACAGCAGCGTGGAGCCGTACAGGAACACTATCGAGAGCATGTGGAACGGGTTGTAGAACAGATTGCCGTAACGCAGCGAAAACGCCGCGGTCCAGTCCAGATGCGGGAAGATGCCGAACGGCACGGCTTCCGCCCAGGATCCCATGAGCAGCGGCCGTATGAAACCAAGCACCAGATAGAGCCAGATTGCGGCGGCGAACGCCCATGCCGTGTGGCTGCCAAGCCCGAGCGCGCGGGCCCGCAGGTAGATGCGGGTCCACCAGAGCATGATGGACAGCGTCAGGAAGAACCCGGCCAGCAACCACCAGCCGCCCTGGGCGAGCGGCGGGATGTGCAGCCCGTAGGCTGGTGCCGGCGGCTCCAGCGCCAGCCACGGAAGCTGGCGGACGAACTGTATGGGATCCCAACCCACCGAGGCCCACATGTTCAGCCCGATGATCTCGAACGCGATGAAGCCGCAGATCAGCGCGGCCAAGCCGCTGACACCAAGATATATCGGCCCTACCTGCGCGTCACCCAACCTTCCGAACAGGTGGTTGAACGTCGGCGCGGATGTCCGCGAAAACGCCGTGTGCGCCTCCATTGGCGTGCCGGCATAGAGCGGGCCGCGGACTTGCAGCCTGGTAAAGATGTTTTGGTATTCTGCCATGATGGCGCGTCCCTTGGTATTTTTTTTACGGCAAGGATGAAAGGATGCTCACGTGGCCGGCACCCGGCTCTCGCCTATCTCCAGATCGGCAAGTTCAGCCACCAGTTCCACCAGGATGGCCAGCCGCCTGTCCAGAACGGGCCGCTGATGATTATGCATATCGCACTCCAAAATCCTGCCGACAGCGCCAGGAACAAGCCGAGCCGGTGTATGCCGAGCGTGCCGATCGAATAGCCGATGATGTCGCGGAAGAACGTGTTCTCGTGTTCGGCCGTCTTCATCGCCTCGCCACGCCGCGGGTTGGCCGCGGACAGCACGAGCGAGCCGTGCAGCGAGAGTGCTAGCGTGGTCGTGAAGAAGAACGACACGGCAAGCATGTGTGCCGGATTGTAGTGGAAGTGCAGATACTGGTAGCCTGTGTTGGAGACCCAATCGAGGTGCGACAATATCCCGTAAGGAAACGCATATCCCCATGAGCCCATCAGCACCGGGCGTATCACCTCGAGGGCGACATAGGCGAAAATGGCCACGCTGAACGCGAAAGGGACGTGGTAGCCCATGCCGAGCTTGCGCGAGATTTCCACCTGGCGCAGCGCCCAGGAACAGAACGCACCTATCGCGCAGATGGTGATGGCCTGCCATAGGCCGCCTTCCTTGATCGGCGCGAATCCCAGGCCGTAGCTGAGGTCAGGCGGCGGGATGTTGATGCGCCAGACATTCCAGACACGGCCAAGTGCTGCACCGTACAGGATAAGTGCTGTACCCAGCAGCGAGAAAAAGACGGTGGTGACACCGAAGAAGCCGACGTAGAACGGCCCCCACCAGAAGTCGAAGAGGTCTCCGCCGACAAGCGTACCGCCACGCACGCGGTACTTTCCTTCAAAACTTAGCATCGCCATAGCCAGACGCTCCTCAACCAAACGCTACGCTTGCATGCCGGTCACGCCAGGCCAGTCTTGGGGCCAGCCGGTGGCGTGCCTGTCTGGCGGCGAGCGGATATCGGTCCGCCCACCGCCAAGAAGCGGCCTACTTCGTGCCCGACGGCAACGGCGCCAGTTGCTGTGCAACCATGCCGTGATGCGGGCCTTCCAGCCAGTTGAAACGGTCCGTGCTGAGCAGGATGAAGTGGATCAGCAATGCGAGCACGAACAGGAAGATCGACAGCGCGACCAGGACGCGGCGCGGGTCGAAAAGCAGCCAAACGCGGAACATGTCTGTGCTCCCCCCTTAGGTGAACATCGAGGTCACGGCGTGCGCCACGTGGTGCGCGCCATCAAGCATCGATGTCTGGTAGCCGTTCGGCCCAGGCAGCCAGGGGCGCCACATCCACACCAGGATGTGTGCAACGATGGCGACAACCACGAAGCCGATGAAGCTCTGCAGGAATATTGCGTGGAACTCCTTGGCCTCGGTCTCCGTCAGCCCTGAAGCCGCAACGGGCCGTCGTGTGACGTCCGACATATCAATTACCTCCGTTGTGTGCCGCGCTGATCCCGCGCGGCCAGGAACCCGTGGCCAAAATCGGCAGGGCTGGTCTCCGTCCGGCAGTGCCGGGCGGCTGTTTGGGAGACAGGCGGGCTAGCCGCACCTGCTCCGATCTCTGTGTTGCCGCGCCTTTCATGTCGGCTGCAGCTCAAGCGAGCGCGCGACGCGCTCAGCCGATATCCGTCCCTCGCGGGCCGCGCGCGCGTCCTGCTCCACGCGGTCACGCAGGCGCCGCGCGGCCGAGATGCGCACGATAAACGGCTCGCGTTCCACCGCGGCATCAAGCGATGCCAGCGCGTCCTCGTCCCACGGCGGCGGCACCTGGTCACGCGCCGGCGTGGGATCGACGCGATCCATCTCTGTCGCCAGCGGCAGGATATGGAACAGCGCATCGAACAGCGCGTTGCAGTATTCCTGGATGATCCAGGTGGCGCCTGCGTAACCCATGAAGGGCGTGCCCGTCGCGCGCCTGATGATCGCACCGGGAAACGACGCCGGGATGAACATGCAGCGCGCACCCAACTCGGCCGCATACATGCGCTCGTTGAAGGAACCGTAGAGCACCAGAGGCGGCGTGGCCTTCAGCGCGCGCCTGACCGCCGCGTTGTCCGGCTTGGTGCCGGCCGTGCGCGAGAACGCGAAGGTGCAGGGCACACCCATCTCGTCTTCCAGGAACTGCCTCACGCCGCGCGCGTAAGTATCTGTAGCTACGATGGCGAAACTTGCGGTCGCAAAGAAATCCTGCGTCACGCTGCGCCAAAGATCCCAGATCGGCTTGATCGTCGTGTGCTTCTCGCTCTCGATGAACGGCTCGGGATCGATGCCGGTCAGCTCACCCAGCGCGCGCAGGAAATTCGTGGTGGCAAAGATGCCGATCGGCGCCTGCAGGTATGGCCGGTCCAGCGCTTCGCAAAGTTTGCGGCCAAACTCGCGGTGCATGCAGATGTTCACGTCGGCATCGGGCAGACGCGCGATGTCCTCGACATGTGAGCCGAGCGGAAACACCAGGTTGATCTCGCAGCCCACGCCTTCCACCAGCCGGCGTATCTCGGCCAAGTCCGACGGCATATTGAACGTGCCGTAGATCGGTCCGAGTATGTTCACGCGCGGCTTCACGCCAGGCGCACGCGCCGGGCGCGGCTTGATCTTGGCTTTCTTCGCGCCGAATTCGGTCCACAGCCAGTAGATCGCGCGGTCCGCCGCCTGCCACTGGTCCTCGTCGATCGTACGCGGGATGAAACGCAGCAGGTTGCTGCCTTCCGGCGTCACACCGCCGCCGATCATCTCGGCGATGCTGCCCGTCACCACAACGGCCGGCAGGTCCGGGTCGCCCGCGGCGGCAGCACGACGCATCGCCCCTTCCGTGCCTTCGGACGAAAGGTTGTCCTCCGACAAACCTGTGACCATCACAGGCAACTCATGCGGCGGCAGCCCGTCCGTATAGTGCAGCACCGCGGTCACCGGCAGGTTCTCGCAACCCACAGGACCGTCGACGATCACCCGCAGGCCACGCACCGCGCAGAACGCATACACCGCGCCCCAATACCCGCCAGCACGATCATGATCGAGCACAAGCATCGCGCTCAGGTCCCCACGGCTTCGAGCGACTTGGCTTTTGCCAGGCGCGCGCGGCGTGTCCGCTCGCGTGCGCCTTGCGGCTCCACCGGCTTGCCGGTCCAGCCGTAACCGGAGGCATCTCCCGTACCGACACCTTCGAAGAACGAAACCATGCGGGCGAACCGCGGCGCACCGCGTGTCTGCGCCGCCACGATCGCCGCCAGCGCGCCCGCACCCGGCGCGCCGAACAGCGGCCTGGCAGAGACCATGTTGGTGAAATACAGCGACGGAATGCCAAGCTGCTTGGCCTTCTGCACCAGCGGCGTGGTCCCTATCGCCAGATCGGGCCGCACATCCTCCATCGCGCAAAGATCCTGCTCCAGCGAGGCACGATATTGCACATGCGTGCCGCGCTGCTCGAGCCACACCCTGTCCGCATCGCTCCATTCGGTGCGCGGGCAGGCGGTGCCCACATACGGTATCTCCGCACCCGCTTCCATCAGCAGACGTGCCACGAGCAACTCGGAGCCCTCGTAGCCGGAAAGCGTGATGCGCGCGCGTATCGGATTTGCCGCAAGTGCCGCGCGTATCGCCGGCAGGCACGCCGCCTTCGCCGCATCGATCTGCGCCGCCGACGCACCGCCCGCAGCCCCCACCGACTCCAGCCAGGCCGCTGTCCCGTCCACACCCACCGGCGCGGAGCCCACAACGGGCCGCCCAGCCGCGCGCATCTCCCGCACGGAAGCCGTGTAGAAAGGATGCGAGGCCGACGCCACGGCGCAATCCAGCGCAGCATAAAGGTCGCGCCACTCGCGGCACGGCAGCGTCGGCGCCAGCGCCATGCCCAGCGGCGCCAGCAACGCGCCAACCGTCGGCGGGTCGGCGGGAAAGAACTCGCCGAGCATGGCCACGGTCGGCTGCTCCTGCACCACCCGCGGACGCGCCACCGGCCCGCTCTCCGCCTCACCACGCGCGTAGCGCAGCATGGCACCTGTCAGCACGTCCTTGGCTTCCGCATGCGTCGGCACGCCGAAGCCAGGCACGTCGATGCCGATGATCCTGACGCCGTCTATCTCTTTCGGCAGCAGGTCCAGCGGCACGCCGGATGCCGTCGGCACGCAAAGGTTGATCACCACCACCGCGTCGTAATCGGCAGGCTTAGCCGTCTCGTAGACAGCGTCGCGTATGTCCTCGAACAACTGCCCGCGCACCAGGGACTCGGAGTTGAACGGCACATACCCCACCGTCCGCCGCGCCCCATAGAAATGCGACGTGAACGTCAGACCGTACACGCAACATGCAGAGCCAGACAGGATTGTCGCCACCCGCCGCATGCGCAGCCCCACGCGCAGTGAGCCGAAAGCCGGGCACATCGATTGCGGCTGGTCATGCGGCCCTTGCGGATAATCCGCCGCGAGCTGCTTCATCACATCGGACTTGCCCGCCGCCGAGGCCGCCGCCGCCAGGCGCTCGCGCCCGCCATGGCAGCCGCCCTCGCCGGCGATCACGCTTCCACCATCCATGCTCACGCGCCCTCGTAGATCACTTCGAGCGACGCCTTATTGTTCACCGTCGCCGGGCACATGTCCGCCTCTGTCGCCGGCACCAGAACCACGTTGCGCCCGACCGCATCGCCCTTGAATAGGTTCAGCAGGTTCTCGTGCGTCAGCGGGTTCGGCCGCACCGGCGGAGCGGAGGCCACCTGTTCCGCCAGTTGCTCGAACATAGGCGCCCAGCGGCCGCCTGGCGTGCCGATGATCTCGTAATTCGCACTCTTGCGGCGTATGTCGTCATCCGCGGGGATGGCGGACAGCACCGGGATACCAACGGACTCCGCAAAGGCCTGCGCCTCGCCAGTCCCGTCATCCTTGTTGATCACCATGCCGGCCACACCGACATTGCCGCCCAGCTTGCGGAAGTAATCCACCGCCGAACAGACGTTGTTTGCCACATAAAGCGACTGCAGATCGTTGGACGCAACCACGATCACCTTCTGGCACATGTCCCGCGCGATCGGCAGGCCGAAGCCGCCGCACACCACGTCGCCCAGGAAGTCGAGCAGCACGTAATCGAAACCCCATTCATGGAAGCCGAGCTTTTCCAACAGCTCGAACCCGTGGATGATTCCGCGCCCGCCGCAGCCGCGCCCTACTTCGGGTCCGCCCAGTTCCATCGCGTACACGCCATCGCGCTTGAAGCACACGTCGCCGATGGCAACAGCCTCGCCCGCCAGCTTCTTCTTCGACGACGTCTCGATGATCGTGGGGCAGCTCCGCCCGCCGAACAGAAGCGAGGTCGTGTCGCTCTTCGGATCGCAGCCGATCAGCAGCACGCGCTTGCCCTGCTGCGCCATCATGTAGCTGAGGTTGGCCAGCGTGAAACTCTTGCCGATGCCGCCCTTGCCGTAGATGGCGATGACCTGCGTCTCTTTCTTCGCAGGCGTGGTGGACACCGCATCCGGCTCTATCGCCGCCTCGCGCCGCAGCGCCTCGGCCATGCTCGCCTGCGCGGTGTCGGGCGCCGGCGGTGAGACATGTGCGTTCATGCAGCGTTGCTCCAATCGAGTATCATTTTCAGACAGCCGGCATTCGAGAATGCGTCTTCGTAGGCGCGCTCGGCATCTTCCGCCGGAGCGCGATGCGTGATCAGCCCGTCCAGCGGCAAGGCGCCGTCCGCGGCCATCGCGCAGACATGCATCATGTCCGCCTTCTGCCATTGCGAAGCGATAAGGATGCGCGCCTCACGCATGAAGGCGGGCGCAAATGCAAAACCCATGCGCTCACTGTAGAAACCCGCCAGGACCACGGTCCCGCCGGGTGCCAGATGCGCCACCAGCGTGTCGATCACGCCGGAGTCGCCGCTGACATCCATCACCATGCGGTAATCGCGCCGCGTATCCTCGGCCGGATCGACAACGTCGTAGGCGCCGCCAGCATCCCTGCGGCTTGCCATGCGCTCCCACACGGTAGGCGCACCGCCCGCCGCCACGGTCAGCCGGGCCAGCAACCGGCCCAGCGTGCCGTGGCCCACAATCAGGTCAGGCAGCCCCGCACCAGGCAGCGCCAGCGCGTGCTGCGCGGTTGCCGCCAGCGCCATCAGCGTCGCCCGCTCGCCCAGGCTCTCCGGCACCGGCACAACCCGCGCGCCGCCGGTCACGATGCGCGAGGCCGCGCCGCCGAACAGCCCGCGCACGTCGCCGTAGCAGTTCGCCCCCGGCACAAACACCACCGTGCCAGGCGCCACCGGCGACTCCGGTCCCGCTTCGCAAACCCGCCCAACCGTCTCGTAGCCAGGCACCAGCGGGTAACCCATGCCAGGAAACGGCGGCATGCGCCCGGTGTACAGAAGCCGTTCCGTCCCCGTGCTGATGCCGCTCCAGGCCACGTCCACAACCACGTCGGCCGGACCAGGCGGGGTGAGCGCCACCGTCCGCAAGCCAAGCTGCTCGGGGGCGGTCAGGATGATTGCGTTAGTCTGCATCGCGCCGCCTCCTCCCCTAAGCCGAATTCCCTGACTGTCAGCCTAGCCTTACGGAACAGGTTGTCAATCAGGATTTACACTCTGCGATAAGAACGCTCACGAGAAGCGGCGTGCTGGTCGCCAGCCGCCGCACCCGGCCGAAGCCGCACGCCTGCAACAGCGCCGTCAGTGACGCCGCGCTGCGCGGCCGCCCACTCCCCATGGCCAGCAAATAGAACCCGAAATACGCGTCTCCCATCCGCGCGGCGCCCGGCGTCTCTGCCATCGGCTCGCCCAGCAGCAGCACCCCGTCATCCGGCAAGGCGGCGCGCACGGCGCGCAGCAGCACGCGCACCTCCGAATCGTCATGGTCGTGGATCACCCGCACCAGGCTGATCACATCCGCCCCGTGCGGCAGCGCATCCGTCAGGAAACTGCCAGCCACCACCTGCGCCCGCGCCGCCAGCCCCAGCGACTCGAACCGCAGCGCCCCCCGCGCTGCCACCGCCGGCAGATCGAACAACATCAGCCGCAACCCCGGCGCCCGCCCGGCCGCGGCGGCCAGAAACGCCCCGTCCCCGCCGCCCACATCCATCAGGCAGCGGTGCCGCCCAACCGGATACGCGTCCAAGATCTCGTCAGCCACCATCGGCTGCGTCGCCGCCATCAACGCCGAATACCCGGACACGTCAGAAGCCGAAGCATCCTGCCGATACGCCCAATAATCCGAAAGCCGCGTGGCGCCCGCGCCCCGCAATACCGCGACAGGTTCCGCCAGATCCGCGTAGAGCAGCCGGTGATGCGCAATCATCGCGGCCAGGCCAGGGTTATCCACCAGCGCCGCCCCGAGCGCTCCCAACCCGTATCGCTCGCCGCCGCGGCGGCTCACCAAACGCAACGCCACACTTGCGTCCAGCAGCCGTTCCGCACCCTCCTTCGGCAGTCCCAACCGCCGCGCCGCATCCGCCACGTTCAACGGCCCTTCCGCCAGCACATCGAACAGCTTCAGATCAAGACCCGCAGACAGGATCTGCGAATAGACAAAGCCCGCGCACAGGTCGAACAGCTCGGACGTCCGGCGCCTGGCGACGAATCGGGTCAGCGGAAATTTCGCGGCCCACCGGCGGAAGTCGGGGCGCGAGACGAGGCTATCGCGGAAGGCAAGCAAGGAAGGCCTTCTTTTTTGGAAAAAAGAAGCAAAAAACTTTTGCTCCCCCGCTTCTGCAGATACACATGCAGGCAGGGCAAAATCCGGCCTCGGTGCAGGCGGGGTAGTAAAAGTTTTTTGGTCCTTTTTTTCAAAAAAGGACTGCTTGCTTCCGTCTTCTGAAATCACTGCTAAGCAGCAACCTTCGCCAACTGCCGAGGCAACAACCGCGACGTCTCGCTCACGATATGGCTTCGCAGATCCGCCCGCCCCGCGCAGGCAGGAACCGAATCCACCGCCCGCTCCGCCAACGCCCCAAGCCAGCCGATCGCCCCATCCAGCCCCAGTTCCAGCACCGCGTTCGGCCGCCGATGCGCCAGATCCTGCCCCACCGGCTTGCCCAGCTCCTCGGGCGCACCCACCGCATCGCGCAGATCGTCCGCCACCTGGAACGCCTCGCCCAGCCGCAAGCCCAGCTCGCGCCACGGCGTCACTTCCGCACCCGCCGCGGCAGCACCCGCCATCGTGGCACTGGCAAACAGCGCGCCCGTCTTCTGCCGCTGATACAGCGCCAGGTCGGCCGATTTCTCGCATTCCCAGGCCTGACCCGCCACGATCCCGTGCGGCACGCCGACACCGCCGCCGATCACGCCGATCAGCGGTGCCAAACGCAAAGGTGCCGCAACGCCGGCTTCCGCCAGGACCTGAAACGCCAACAGAATGAGCTCATCGCCCGCCAGCACAGCCAGCGGTTCGCCAAACTGGCAGTGCACCGAAGGCCGGCCCCGCCTCGTGTCGGCATCATCGAAACAGGGCAGGTCGTCATGCACCAGAGAGGCGCAGTGCAGCAGCTCGATCGCGGCTGCCGCGGCATCGGTGAGCTCCGGCGCGTCCTCGCCGCAAGCCAGCGCCACCGCCAGGCACAGCCGCGACCGGATACGCGCCCCGCGCGGGAACACGCTCGCGCGCATGGCACCTGCCAGCAGCGGCGGGCATCCCGGCGCTTCGGCTTGCATCACCGCCGCATTCAGCGCCCGCTCGATACGCGACAAGGGATCCATGCCACCGCTCCGAATGTGTCAACCTGGGTTGTCACAGGAACTGTCATTCTTTAATGACAGTCGTGTCAAGCAAGGAAACGCATGGGACAGAAGCGGGCGGTCATCGTCGGCGCCGGCATTGGCGGCCTGGCCACGTCGCTGGATTTGGCAGCTTCCGGCTGGCATGTGACCGTGCTGGAGCGCCAGGCGGCGCCGGGCGGCAAGATGCGTCGTGTGCAGGCCGGCGACGCCACCCTCGATGCCGGCCCAACCGTCTTCACCATGCGCTGGGTGTTCGAACAGCTTTTGGCCGATGCCGGCACCACGCTGGACGCTGAATTGACGCTCAGCCGAGCCGACATCCTCGCCCGCCACGCCTGGTCGCCAGGCGAGACCCTGGATCTGCACGCGGACCTGGACCAGTCGGCCGACGCCATCGCCGCCTTTGCCGGCCTCCACGAAGCCGCGGGTTTCCGGGACTTCTCCGCCCGCGCCAGGCAGATCTACGAAACGCTGGAGACGCCCTTCCTGCGCGGCAAGCTTCCCACGCCGCTCTCCCTCGTGCGCCAGGCCGGCATGCGCCGCATGCTGGCGATCAGCCCGTTCGACACGATGATGCGCGCGCTGGCCTCGCACTTCACCGACCCGCGCCTGCGCCAGTTGTTCGGCCGCTACGCCACCTATTGCGGCTCCTCACCCTACCTCGCGCCGGCAACCCTCATGCTGGTGGCGCATGTGGAGCGTGATGGCGTCTGGCTGGTGGATGGCGGCATGCACAACCTTGCGGCCGCGCTGGCCCGCGTCGCGGCGCGTAACGGCGTAGCGTTCCGCTACAACGCGCCCGTCAGCGCCATAGACGTCGAAGCCAACCGCGCCGCCGCCGTCCGCCTCGCCGATGGCGAACGCATCGCGGCGGACGCCATCATCGTCAATGCGGACGCAGCCGCACTCGCCGCCGGGCATTTCGGCCAGGCTGTCGCCCGCGCCGTCCCCGGCGTGCAACCGCAACACCGCTCGCTTTCCGCGATCACCTGGGCAATGCACGCGCAAACCGACGGCTTCCCCCTCACCCGCCACAACGTCTTCTTCTCGCGCGACTACCCCGCCGAGTTCGCCGACCTGCTCGACCGCCGCCGTCTCCCGCGCGAACCCACCGTCTATGTCTGCGCTCAGGACCGCGGCGAACACGGCCGCACGCCGGACGGACCGGAACGCCTGTTCTGCCTCGTCAACGCCCCGGCGTCCGGTGACACCGCGGCCGGACTATCCGAATCGGAGATCGACAGTTGCGAAACACAAGCCTTTGGACTCCTGGCGCGCTGCGGCCTGCGCGTGGACCAGACACCGGCGGCCAGCGTGCGGACAACGCCACAGGATTTCGCAACGCTCTTCCCGGCGACGGGCGGAGCACTCTACGGCCGGGCGGTGCACGGACCGATGGCGACCTTCCAGCGTCCGGGCAGCCGCACGGCGATCCCGGGCCTCTACCTGGCGGGCGGCAGCACGCATCCGGGCGCGGGGGTGCCGATGGCGGCCCTCTCCGGCCGTCTGGCGGCGGCGGACGTGATCGCCACTGGCGCTTCGACAAGCCGGTGGTCCCGCGCGGCTACGAATGGTGGTACCTCGACGCGATCAGCGACGACGGTGCCCACGGCCTGACGCTCATCGCCTTCATCGGCAGCGTGTTCTCCCCCTGGTATCGCTGGGCACGCCGAAACGGCGGCGGCGAGCCCACGAATCACTGCACGATGAACCTCGCCCTCTACGGAAGCGGCGGCAAACGCTGGGCGATGACCGAACGCCGCGCCGCGGCCCTGTCGCGCGATGCCGACAACCTGCAGATCGGCCCCTCCAGCCTTGCCTGGGACGGCACCACGCTCACGGCAGACATAAACGAGACCACCGCCCCCATCCCCTCGCGCCTGCGCGGCACTATCCGCCTGCATCCGGACGCGCTCTCGGATCACGTCGTGGCGCTGGACGGCATCGGCCGCCACCGCTGGTCCCCCATCGCCCCCGGCGCACGCGTGAAGGTGGACATGCACGATCCGAAACTCACCTGGCAGGGACACGCCTATTTCGACACCAACGCCGGCGACGCGCCGCTGGAAGAAGGCTTCCGCGCCTGGGACTGGTGCCGCGCCAAACTGCAGGACGGCGTCGCCGTGCTCTACCACGGCGACCGCCGCGATGGCGCCCAGTTCTGCACCGCCTTGCGCTACGATACGCAAGGCCGCGCAAACCCGATCGAAGCCCCGGCATCCGCCTCGCTGGGTAAAAGCTTCTGGGGCATGAAGATGGGAACGCTGGCCGAGCCAGGCTGCACCCCACGCGTGGTCGAGCGACTGGAAGACGCACCGTTCTATGCGCGCTCGGTGATAACAACGCGGATCTGCGGCGAGGACGTGCGCGCCGTGCACGAAAGCCTGTCGCTGGATCGGTTCGTGGCACCTTGGGTGCAGGCTATGCTGCCGTTCAAGGCGCCTCGGTGGGGGTAGAGAAAGCAAGGCCTTCTTTTTCGAGAAAAAGAAGCAAAAAGCTTTTGCTTCCCGCCTGCCCCAGCACACGCGCCGGTCCTGCAAACCCGCATGGTGGCAAAGCCAGCCCGGACCGCCGTGCAGGCGCCGGGACAAAAGTTTTTTGCTTCTTTTTTTCAAAAAAGAAGGCCTTGCTTGCCTCCTAACCACCAGGAGCAAAGCGATTGCCAGACGACATAAAATTCCCGGAAGGCGAAGACCCCGCCGAGCTGAAGGAACCGGACAACACAGAGATAACCGAAACCGCGCCGCCACCCCCGATACCGGCCGGTAACACGCCCGACTGAACTCTCAGCCTACCCCGTCGAAAGCAATGCGCTGGGCGGGCACGGCCCCGGGCATTGGGCCCGGCAAACCCCAGCGTACGCGGCCGGCGGTGTGACAGACCGGGCAGGCTGGATGCCATCCGCCAAGCGTCGTGCCGCACGCTTCGCAGCGCCACGCCGGGTCGGGCGACGCCATGGCAGCGCCGCGCAACGCATCGCGCTGCGCCGGCTCGTCACTTTCGGCCTCGGCGATGTCTGCCCGAAGCAGATGGAGTCGGCGCTGATCAAGCCCGCCGGCGCGGGCTGCGTCCAGGTGGCGATGCGCCTCGCCCGTCAGCCCGGCGGCAAGCGACAGGCGGGAGAGAAGCAGGTGGCTCTCCGGGTGCTCGGGCGCGCCGCGCACAAGCTCGTTGCCGACACGTAGAGCTGCAATCCTGTCGGGCGACTGCGTGAGGGCGAAATCGGCGAGGTCCGGGTGCGGCGTGGTGGTCCAAGTCTTGCGCAGCACCTCTTGCGCTGCCTTCTCGCGGCCGCCCTCGCGCAAGCGCCGCGCATAGGCGATGGCAGCTGGCGGCAGCGCAGGATCACGCTTCCAGGCCTGCTTTGCCATCTTGTGCGCGATGGCGGGGTCGGTCTCGGCTTCGGCCGCGGCCGCGCCGAAGCCCGCCTTTGGCGCGTCGTCGTTCGTCAGCTGCAGCGCTTCCGCCCAGGCGCCCGTGCGCATGGCGAGTTGGGTGCGTTCGCCGCGCAACCAGGCCGCACCGGGATGGGCTGCTTCCGCCTCACGCGCGAGCTGGGCTGCACGCGGGTAGTCCTCATGCGCGATGGCCAGGCGCAGCAGGCCACGCAGCCCAAGGAAGGCCGCATCCTTGCGCTCGGCCAGCTTGGTGAACGCGGCCTCCGCCTCCTCGTCATTGCCGGAGATGCTGCCGGCATAGGCGGTCAGCAGCAGGGTCTGCGGTGTCTCGCCAAGAAGGCGCGTGGCGCGGGCGGCTTCCCGCCGCGCGTCGCCCGGCTCGCGCGCGGCCAGCGCTATCAGCGTGCCGGTCACCGCGCGGTCGCCCTTGCGCCGCCGGGCGCGCTCGCCACCGCGGCGGAACGCGCCGGGCAGGCCAAACAGCGTGGCGAGCAGGCGGAAGGCGATGTAGAGCGCGACCGCAAACAGAAACACCGCAAGCACGGCCACGCTGAGCGGCGCCTGTATGGTGGTGACGCCCGTCTGGATGGACACCGCGCCAACCAGGTGCTGCACCCACCAAGACGCACCTACCGCGATCGCGGCGAGCAGGATTATCCAGATAACGGCGCGCATCAGCCGTGGGCCGCCATCGTGGCCAGCGCGGCGCGCGCGTCGATCAACGCGCGCGCCTGGCTGACCCAATCGCGCACGGCGTTGGCGGCAGGCCCGGTGAGCGCGCCTAGCGTGTCGGCGGCACCCTTGAGGTCACCGGCCGATACGCTGGCCTGGGCGCGGGCGAGCACGCCTGCCGCCGGGTCGCCCACCACCACATGGTCACCCTGGCGCACCACCACGCTCTGCTGGATTCTGGCGAGCGCGCGGTCGAAGAAGGAGCGGTTGGCCGTCTCAGGCTGGCTCAGGGAACGCGCCGCGTCAGCCACACGGGGGAAATCTGCCCGCAAGGCCGATTCGGTTGGCGGCGCGGCCGTGGCGTAGCGCGCAAGCGCGGGTGGCGCGTCTGGCAGCGTGCCGAGCGGCTGACCGGCCTGAAGGGCGGCAGCGGCGGCCTCCAGCTGGATCGCCCTGGTGGCGTCCTTGGCGGCGCCGGTCGCCACCCCCGCGCCTTGCTCCAGCTTCCCAACCCGGTCGTTCAGGGCGGCGAGCGTCTGCAGGTCGGTAGCCTGCGCTTTCTGGCCGGCAGCATCCTGGCTTTCCACCTGGCCGGTCGCCTGTTCCAGCTTGGCCAGGCGGTCGTTCAGGGTCGCAAGCGTAGCGCTATCGCCCTGCTGTGCTTTCTGGTCGGACGCGGCCTGCTGGGCCGTCTGGCCGGATGCCTGTTCCAGTTTGGCCAGCCGGTCGCCGAGGGCGGCCAGGGCGGCCGTGTCACCCACGGCTGCCTTGGCCGCGGCGTCGGATTGGCCGGAAGCCTGTTCCAGCTTCGTCAGCCGATCGCTCAGCGTGGCCAGGGTCGCCGTGTCGCCGGCGGCGGCCTTGGCGGCAGCGTCCGACTGGCCGGCAGCCTGTTCCAGCTTGGCGACACGATCATTCAGGGCGGCGACCTCGGCCGGGGCGGCCTCAGGCTTCTGCGCCGTGTCGGCGGGCGCCTGGGCCGGCACGGCTGTCTCCAGCTTGGAGAGCCGCTGATCAATGGCGTCCAACGCGGCCTTTACGTCGGCGGGTTGCGGCCCGGCGCCCGTCTGGCCGATCTTGGTCTTGTCCACTGCCTCCTGCTGCGCCATCAGCCCGGGCACGTCCTGGGCCGTGTGGTCGGGCGGCGCCGGTGCGGCCTCTGCGGGCGGGTTCTTCTGCGCGGCGATCTCGGCCACCTTGGCGGATTGCGCCTCGAGCTGGTCGGTCTTGGTGGACACTCCATCCAGACGGCCCGACAGGTCGTCCACCCGCTTGGACAGCGCCGCAGTCGCCTCGCCCATCTCCGTGCCCGAGCGCTTCTCCAGCGCGTCCAGCCGCGTCGAGAGCGCCTGCACTTGCTGCGCGTCCTGGCTGTTCGCCTGCTGCGCGCCTTCCATCGGGTGCGACCAGCCATAATACCCGGCGCCGCCCAGCGCCGCCGTCACCAACAGGGTCAGCAGCAGCGGCGTGCCGCCGCGCCGCCTGGTGACCACCACGGGCGCGGTGTCGCCACGATGGTCGATGACAGGCGCGGGCTCGAACAGATTGGAGCGCGGCTCAGGGGCGGCCGCGTCTGGGTCGTGATCGCTCATAACAGGGCCAATACACCGTGGAGAGTGGGGGTTGCCGCGCGGCATACAGCCAGCCAGGGCAGCGCGCCAAGAGCGTCAGCCGTGGTCTTCCCGATCGCCAGGGCTTTCACGGTCGCCAGCATGTCGTTGCACTCCGGGGGGAAAAGACGCACGAAACAGACGGCGGTTTCCGCGGACAGGAAGAGGACGGCGTGCAGCTCGCCGGACAATACGGCGGCCTTTGCCTTGTCCGGAAAGCGGCGCACCGGATGGGTGGCGTAGCACACGCGCCGGATAACGCGAAAGCCGCGCGCCCGCAGATCCGCCGCCAGCGCCCTGCCCTGCCCTGCCCCGGTAGCCAGGAAAAGCGGCCCGCCAGTGCTGGCGAGGCGTGCGGACGCGAGCGCCGCCAGATCGGCCGCATCGCCGGCCGCGCTCTCCACCTCGCGGAACCCGGCCGCGCGGGCCCGCTCTGCCGTGGCGTCCCCCACGGTCAGCAAGCGCGTGCCGGATTGTGGCAAAGCAGGAATGGCGTTGCGGCTGGTGACCAGTATGGCCTGCGCGGAGGCAGGCACCAGCACGGTGCGCGTGACGATGCGGAACAGCGGCGCCGCTGCGGGCAGGAAGCCGAGTTGGCCTATTGCGCAGCTCGTGTCCTCCGCGTCGGCTTCGGCGCGAGTGATCAGGACGATGCGGGTCACGAAGCGAGGAAGAAAGCAGTCCTTTTTTGAAAAAAAGGACCAAAAAACTTTTGCTCCTGACGCGCTTGCAAGTGCGCGCGCATGTTCTGCCGGACCCGGTTGGCTGCAACGGGCGCGCGACAGCGGAGCAAAAGTTTTTTGCTTCTTTTTTTCAAAAAAGAAGGCCTTGCCTTACTCTACGAACAACGAAGCCGGACTATCCGCCTTCAGACCCGCCCCAAGCTCCGCCCCAAGCCGCGCCGCATCCGCCGGCGCCCCATCCAGGCTGCGCTTCAGCAGGAACCGTCCGTCCTCGCTCGCCGTCAACCCTGTCAGCCGCAGCATCCCACCCGAGACCATACGCGCGTGCCCGCCGATTGGTGTGTGGCAACTGCCGTCCAGCACCGCCAGCATCGCGCGCTCCGCGGTGGAGACGGCACGCGCCACCGGGTCCTCGATGCTGGCGAGCAGCGCGCGCAACTCGGCATCCGACTCACGTATCGTGACGCCCACGATGCCCTGGCCGGCCGAGGGGACCATGAGCTCGGGATGCAGGATGACGCTGGCGCGCTCGTCAAGTCCCAGTCGGCGCAGCCCGGCCAGGGCCAGAAGGGTCGCTCCGAAATCGCCGCGCGCGATGCGGTCCAGCCTGGTCTGCACGTTGCCGCGTATCAGGCCGATACGCAGGTCCGGCCGTGCGTGCAGGAGCTGGGCCTGGCGGCGGACCGAAGACGTGCCGATCAGCGCGCCTTGCGGTATGGCGGTGAACGGGTATTGCGGGTCCGGCGCCGGCGTGTCCGGCGGCAATATCAGCACGTCACGTGCGTCTTCGCGCGTCAGGGTGCAGGCGAGAACGATGCCAGGCGGCAGGGTGGTTTCCAGGTCCTTCAGGCTGTGCACCGCCATGTCGATGCGGCCGTCCACCAGCGCCTCGTGGATTTCCTTGGCGAACAGCCCCTTGCCGCCGATCTCCGCCAGCCGGCGGTTCTGCACCGCGTCACCTGTGGTGCGTATGGCGTGCTCGACGAAGACGGGCGTGTCGTCGGTGTCACCCGGCGCGCGCAGGACGGGGCAGAAATGCGCGATCTGGCTGAGAAACGCACGCGTCTGCACCAGCGCCAAGGGCGAGGCGCGGCTGCCGACGCGCAACGGGAGCGGCCGGCGGTTGTGCGGGCCGGTGCGTGCGGGGATGGGGCAGCCGCCTTCGGTGAAGATCAGTGCGGCTGGGGGGGGATGGGCGGCGGTCATCGGAGTGTCCTATTACCCCGCGTATGCTGTGGATAGAGTGCAAGGAAAGTAAGGCGAGCAGGCCTTTTTTGAAAAAAAGGACCAAAAGACTTTTGTATCCCCGCATTTGCACCAGCCGGATGCCTCCGGAGACGCCGAAGCTGCTGCACCAGCAAGGGAGCGAAAGTTTTTTGCTCCTTTTTTTCAAAAAAGAAGGCTTTGCTTGACTTCCCTGGTCGGCCCCGTGCTCGGCATCGAAACGAGCTGCGACGAGACAGCCTGCGCCGTGCTTTCTGGAGACGGCGCGATCCTGGCCGAAGCCGTGCTGAGTCAGGAGGACCACGTGGCGTTCGGCGGCGTGGTCCCGGAGATCGCCGCCCGCGCGCACCTGGCGCACCTGCCGGCGCTGGTGCGTGGCGTGATGCGGCAGGCGGGGCTGGCCTTTGGCGCGCTCGGCGGCGTGGCGGCCACGGCAGGGCCCGGGCTGATCGGCGGGCTGATCGTGGGCGCCGGGCTGGGCCGCGGCATCGCCATGGCGGCGCGGTTGCCGTTCGTGGCTGTCAACCATCTGGAAGCGCATGCGCTGACGGCCCGGCTGCCCGGGCTTACCGCGGGCGGCGCCGCGTTTCCCTACCTGCTGCTGCTGGTTTCCGGCGGGCATTGCCAGTGCGTGGCGGTGGACGGGGTAGGCGCCTACCGCCGGCTGGGCGGCACGATCGACGACGCGGTGGGCGAGGCGTTCGACAAGGTGGCCAAGCTGCTTGGCTTGGGCTGGCCAGGCGGGCCGGCGCTGGAGCGCCTGGCGGAAGGCGGCGATCCGGCGCGCTTTGCACTGCCCCGGCCACTGCGGGGCCGCGCGGGCTGCGATTTCAGCTTTTCCGGATTGAAGACGGCGGTGGCCGGGCTGGTGGCGGGTTACGGCGCGGGCCCGCTCCCGGCGCAGGAGGCGGCCGACATTGCGGCGGGCTTCCAGGCTGCCGTGACGGATGTGCTGGCAGACCGGGTGGCGCACGCATTGGAGATGATGCCGGAAGCGCGGCTGCTCGTGGTGGCAGGCGGCGTGGCGGCAAACCAGGCGATACGGGCGCGCCTGGCCGGGCTTGCGCAGGAGCGCGGCATACGGCTGGCTGCCCCTCCCGTGCGGCTTTGCGGTGACAACGCGGTAATGGTCGCCTGGGCTGGCATCGAGCGGTTGCGGCTCGGGTTGGCCGGCGACCGCGCCGCACCGCCGCGGCCGCGCTGGCCGCTGGAGGCGCTTGGGTGAACTACCGGCACGCCTTCCACGCCGGAAACGCGGCGGACTGCCTGAAACACGCGGTGCTCGTCTGGGTGCTGCGGGCGCTGGCGCGCAAGGACAAGCCGTTCCTGGTGCTGGACACCCATGCCGGCGTGGGCCGCTATGACCTGGATGACGTGCCGGCGCGCCGCACCGGCGAGGCGGCGCGCGGCATCTTCCGGCTGCTCGATGAGCCTCCTCCCGCTCTGGCGGATTACGTGCGGGTCGTCCGCGAAACCGGTCTCTATCCCGGCTCGCCGGCGATCGTGGCGGCTTTGCTGCGGCCGGGCGATCGGGCAGTGGCCTGTGAGCTGCATCCCGACGATGCCGCCGCGTTGCGCCGCAATTTCCGTGGCCACGCGCAGCTTTCCGTGCATCTGCGGGACGGCTACGAGGCGATAGGCGCGTTCCTGCCACCCGCGGAGCGTCGCGGGCTGACCCTGGTCGATCCGCCCTACGAGGAAGAAGGCGAGTACGAGCGCCTGCTGGCCGGGATCGCCGAAGCGCAACGCCGCTTCGCCTCGGGAGTCATCCTGGCGTGGTACCCCATCAAGCATCGCGCCCCTGTGCGCGCGCTGCACGCGGCCCTGCGCGGCGCCGGCCTGCGCGACGTGATGGCGATGGAGCTTTTCCTGCGCGAACCGCTGGATGCCGCAAGGCTGAACGGCAGCGGCCTGATCGTGGTCAACCCGCCCTTCCGCTTCGAGGCCGAAATGGCGCCTATCCTGGCCGCCCTGCTGGAGCGTCTGGGCGACCGCGAGCCAGGCGAAGGCATCGCCCTGCTGCGGCTTGCCGATGAGTAGGATTGCCGTGATAGGCGCAGGCGCCTGGGGCAGCGCGCTGGCCATACATGCAGCACGCGCCGGCCTTGCGGTGAGCCTGACGACGCGCGCCCAGGGCAGGGTGGCGGCCCGGTTGCCCGGCTTCGAACTGCCTGCCTGCGTTATGGTGTCCGCAGAGATGCCAGGCAGGGCGGACGCTATCCTGCTGGCCGTGCCGATGCAGCATCTGCGCGAGACGCTGGTGCGGCTGCGTCCGTGCGGGCCGATCGTGGTCTGCTGCAAAGGCATCGAGGCCGCCACGGGCAAGCTGCCGCTCGAGGTGTTGGCCGAGATGCATCCCGGCTGCCCGGCCGCGATTCTGACCGGCCCGAACTTCGCATCCGGCATCGCCGCAGGGCACCCCGCAGCCGCAGTCCTCGCGGCCGCCGAGCCGGCTCTGCGCGCCACGCTGATAGGGCTTCTCGGGACTCAGGCGTTCCGGCTTTATGGCAACGATGACCCTGTGGGAGCCCAGTTTGGCGGAGCGGCAAAGAACGTGATCGCAATTGCGGCCGGCGTGGTGATGGGCGCGGGACTGGGCGAGAACGCGCGCGCCGCGCTGATCACCCGCGGCCTGGCCGAACTCTCGCGTCTTATCGTGGCGCAGGGCGGCAGGGCGGAGACAGCCGCCGGCCTGTCCGGCCTGGGTGATCTGGTGCTCACCTGCACCGGCGCCGGCAGCCGTAATTTCGCGTATGGGTTCGCGCTGGGGCGCGGCACGCCGCCGGCAGGCTCCGGCGTCGTGGAAGGTGTCGCGACTGCGCCTGCCCTGGTATCGCGGGCACGCGACGCCGAGTTGCCGATCTGCGTGGCGGTGGCGGATCTGCTTGCGGGACGGCTCTCCGTGGATGGCGCTTTGACTAGGCTTATGGCTCGGCCGGTGCGGAATGAGTAAGGAAGCAAGGCCTTCTTTTTTGAAAAAAAGAAGCAAAAAACTTTTGTTCCCTAGCTTGCACGAACGTGCGCGCTGGTGCTGCAGTCACTCGTGCTTGCATGACCGGTACGAGCGGGCAACAAGGGCGTGCATCTGTGGGCACCGGCGCCTTACAAACGCGACCCAGTCGGCCAACAGACCGATATTGTCAGGCAGCCCTTTCTTTTCTGAAAGAAATGGGCTGCGTCTGTCAGGGCGCGAAAATCTGAACCAAAAGACTTTTGTTACGGTCGCGCCGACGTTGTTGATACATACGCTTCAACACGCCGCGACAGCGCAGATAAAAGCTTTTTGCTTCTTTTTCTCGAAAAAGAAGGCCTTCCTTTCTTGCTAAAAGGCATAATGACGGTCGGCGGCTGGACCATGGCCAGCCGCGTAGCCGGCCTGATCCGCGACCTCCTGATCGCCCGCTTCCTGGGCGCAGGCGCCACGTCGGACGCCTTCTTCGTCGCCAACCGCCTGCCCAACCTGTTCCGCCGCCTTTTCGGCGAAGGCGCGTTCAACGCCGCCTTCGTCCCCGTCTTCTCCGGCCTGCTGGTCACTGAAGGCGAGGACGTGGCGCGCGGCTTCACCGAGGAAGCCGCCGCCGCGCTCGCCTTCTGGCTGCTGATCCTTACCGTGCTTGGCGAGATCTTCATGCGCCCGTTGCTGGAGCTGATAGCCGCAGGATTTGCAGACGAGCCGGCGAAGTTCGAGCTGACCGTGGTGCTGGCACGGCTCGCATTTCCATACCTGTTGCTGATCTGCCTGGCGGCCTTGCTGTCCGGCGTGCTGAACGCGCTGAACCGTTTTGTGGCCGCCGCCGCGGCACCGCTGCTTTACAACGCGTTCGCCATCGCCTCGATGTTCGCGCTGGTGCCCTACGTGCCGACGGTTGGCCACGCGCTGGCGATCGGCGTCTCGCTGAGCGGTGTCGCGCAACTTGCGCTGCTGTACTGGGCGGTGCGGCGCAGCGGCATGCGGCTGCATCTGCCGCGGCCGCGCATGACGCCGCGCATGCGCCTGCTGCTGCGGCGCATGGGGCCAGGGCTGGTCGGCGCGGGGGTCACGCAACTCAGTCTTGCGGTGGATACCGTGATCGGCACGTACCTGCCGGAGAAATCCGTCTCGTTCATGTATTATGCAGACAGGATCAACCAGCTTCCGCTGGGCGTGCTGGGCACGGCGGTCAGCACGGCGTTGCTGCCGCTGCTGTCACGCCAGATCGGCGCGGGGCGGCAGGACCAGGCGCGCGAATCGCTGAACCGCGCAATCGAGTACGCGATGCTGCTGACCCTACCGGCGGCGGCGGCACTTTCGATCATTGCCGACCCGATCCTGCAGGTTCTGTTCGTGGGCGGGAAGTTCACCCACGCGGACGCGACGCTGTCGGCGCAATCGCTGGCTGCATATGCGGCGGGGTTACCTGCCTTCGTGCTGATTAAGGTGCTGGGACCTGGCTTCTTCGCACGCGGCGACATGGCGACGCCGGTGAAAATCGGCATGGGCATACTCGCGCTGAACCTGGCGCTAAGCCTGGCGCTGATGCATCCGCTGCGCCACGTGGGCCCGCCTTTGGCCACCACGCTGGCAATGACGGTGAACGTGGCCCTGCTGTGCACCCTGCTGCTGCGGCGCAGCTACCTGGTGCCGGACCGCATGCTGTGGTCGCGCCTGGCACGCATGTGCGTAGCCACCGCGGCGATGGCCGGCGTGCTATGGGCCGTGCGCGACGTGCTGGTACCCCAGCCCGGGGTGCATGTCGGTTTCCTGGCATTGGGCGTGCTCGTTGGAGGTGGGATGGCCGTATACGCCGCCGCCGCCGCCGCACTCGGCTTGCATCGCGTCGTCCGCCGTGCGGCACCCCGCGCGCCTGCCTCCGTGCCCTCGTGACGGACATCGCCACCCATCTGGTTTCCGGCGCCGCGCCGCGCATTGCTTTCAAGGAACTGGCGCCGGCGCACCGAAGCGCCGCCCCTGCCCCGCTCTGCGTTTTCGGACCCGCCGGCGCCGCGCTGCATCACGAGCTGTTCGGCCAGACCCATTTGGGCGCCGTCGGCTGCTACACCCTCGAAGATGCCTTCCTTGCCCCCACTGGCATCGCCATAAAAGACGGCGTGGCGTTCAGCTCGGCCGCCTTTATCCACCCGCCGCACCACGTGGCTATGGTGGCGGGACGATTTCTCGCGTCAGACCTGCCCGTGCGCCACGTACGCGGCCCGCTGGCGGTGATCTACGGGCCAGGACACGAAACATACGGTCACTGGCTGGTGGATTTCCTGCCGCGCCTCTGGGTGCTCGCGCAAGCGGGGCACGACATCCTCACCCTGCGCTACGCCATACCACCGGACCTGAAACCGTTCGCCGCCAGGTTGCTGGCGCGGGCCGGGATACGCGAAAGCCAGCTCGTGCCCTACCGTTACTGGCACGAAACACTGCGCACGGACCTGCTACTGATGCCCACAGGCCTGCGCACCCACAACCGCATGTCCCCCTTGCTGGCGCAGGCGACCGCGTTCTGGACCGCCGGCGTGCGCCGTGCCGCCGCCGGGCTTGCCAGCCTCGGCCAACGCATCTTCGTCTCACGCGCACACGCACCTTCCGCGCGCACGCTGACCAACCGCGGCGCCATCGAGGCGATTGCCGCCGCACGCGGGTTTTCCGTGTTCCACCCGCAGACGATGGACCTGGCCGCGCAAGTGGCGGCGTTTGCCGGGGCGGAGATCATCGCGGGAGAATACGGCTCCGCACTGCACGGCTCGATGTATGCCGGCGCGGGTGCGGTGACGGTCGGGCTGCGCGGGAACCTGGCGCATCCAAGCTTCGTGCAGTCCGGTGTCGCCGGCGCGCTCGGACAGCAGGTCGCCTACGTGCTGGGGCAGACGGAGGGTGAGGTGGAACAATGTTTCAGCGTGCTACCTGAAGAGCTCGAGCGGGCGCTGGATCTGGCCGAGCTTTCAGCAAGCAAAAAAGGCTCTCTTTTTTGAAAAAAAGAAGCAAAAAACTTTTGCTTCCCGGCTGCACCAAGGCGCGCTCTGGTTCTGCCAAGACACGGCGTTGCAGAGCCTGCACACGCGCCGATGCAGCCGGGGAGCAAAAGTTTTTTGCTTCTTTTTTTCAAAAAAGAAGGCCCTGCTTCCTGTGATTACCCCCACAACCCGCATAGCCGACATAGCCGCCCACGCCGCCCGCATGGACGAGCCGCTGGTAGCCTTTCGCCTGGTGGAACCAGCAGGAAGAAGCGCCCCACCCACGCCGGCCTTCCTGTTCGGCGCCACTGACGCCGCCACCGCGCGCGCGCTCTACGGCCAGATCGAAACACCAGAGACGGGCTGCTACGCGATTGCCGACGCGGCAGTGGCGCCCACCGGCATTGCGCTACGCGACGGCGTGGCCTTCTGCGGCGCGCAGCTGAACCTGCCGCCCGAGCATGTGGCCACAATAACCACGCGGCTGAGCGGCGCCGGCCTGCCGGAGCGCTTCGTGCCCGGCCCGTTGGTGCCGCTGTTCGGACCGGCCGAGGAAGCCTACGGGCAATTGCTGATAGATTATCTGCCGCGCCTGTGGCTGCTGGAACAGGCAGGCTACCCCTTGGCCAGCCTGCGCTTCCTGCTGCCGGCAACCCTGCCCGTGCGTGCGGAAGAATTGCTGGCCCATCTCGGCCTGACCTCAGAGCAGACGGTTCGCTACGCGCATTGGGAGGAGGTTATCCAGACGGATCTGCTGGTTCTGCCAACGATCTTGCGCAAGCACGAACGGCTGAGCGCCGGCTTTGGCGACGCTACCCGCCTTTGGACGGGCCGCGTGCGGCACAGCGTAGGTGCGGCAGCACCCGCGTTGCAGGCGCGTGTCTTCGTCTCCGGACCAGAGGGTGGTGGACGGGCAGAGGCGGTGGCATCAGGCGCCGGTTTCCAGGTGGTCCGTCCGGACGAGATGGAGGTTGCTGCGCGCATCGCTGCGTTCAGCGCCGCATCGCGCATCGTCGGTGTGTACAGCGAAAGGCTGCACGACAGCGTGTTCTGCGCGCCCGGAGCAAAGGTTTGCGGCTTGCGGAGCGGCGGGCACGCAAGCGGTTTTCTGCAGACGGGGCTGGGCGCGGCGCTGGGGTTGGAAACCGGGTATGTGTTTGGCGATGATGGAGCGGAGTTGACGCGGGCTTTGGACGTGCTGGGGCTGTGAGTGGCGGAAGGAAGAAAGGCCTTCTTTTTTGAAAAAAAGAAGCAAAAATTTTCGCTTCCCGCTTGCACCGAGATTTGCGCTGGTTCTGCCACTACACGGCATTGCAGACCCTACGCGCGTTTCGATGCCGGCGGGGGGAGCAAAAGTTTTTTGCTTCTTTTCTTCAAAAAAGAAGGCCTTCCTTGCTTTCACTCCGCGCCCGCAACCGCTCAACCAGCCCGTGCAGATCTCCAATAGCTCTGTTCTGCTCGGCCAGGCTCAGCGGCAGCAGCGCCGCATCACGCAGGAACGGCATCACCGCGCGCTCGCAGCCAAGTATCGTGTCCGCCAGATCCAACAGGCGGTCGTCGAACTGCTCGCCGGCCGCCAGCAGCGCGCGATACAGCCGCGTGGCCACAGGCGGCACAGGGTCTGCGGCGCTGTCCGCGTCGTGACGCAAGCCGGCATCGACCAGCGTGGTCAGGTCCGGCCGCCCCTGTAGGCCCACGAAGCGCGCCAGACGGTCCAGCGTGGCCGCGGCATCGGTGAACCAGGATTCATAGCCGATGACGCACACGCGCGTCTGGCCCACGCCTTGGACTGCCTGCGCGTTATAAATCAGCCAGCGATAGGCGGCCTGGTCGCCGGCAAGCTGGTCGCGCGCGGTTATGCTGCGCGCCACCTGGGCGGGGTCGCGAACGCAGAAGACGTAGGTGGGTTCAAGCGACAATTCCCCCAGTATCTGCGGCCACAAGGCCAGCAGGCGGGAGGTGCGCGGGTCCTTGAAACCGAACGGACGGCCGTGGGCCATGCTGCGCTGAAGGTAGGTGACAAGGCCGCGGCGTATCGGCTCGATGCGCGGGTCCGTCCACCAGGAATCTGGCAAGGCCAGGTGATGCGTCGGTGTGTTCCAGCCACGGCCAAAGATGGAAAGTGCCGCGTCGTGCAGGTCGTTTATGCGTGGGCGTTCCCAGTGGCCGCGCTGGTTGTTGGCGGACGGGCCAGCGGCGTCGGCGATGTCCACGCCGAGCTCGTGCAGCACGTTGGCGCACAGCGACGTGCCGCTGCGGTGCATGCCGAGCACCATGACGATCCGGCGCCGGAGTTGCGGCGCCGGCGAGGCGTTTGCGCGTCGGGCTGGCCTAGTCAGGAGCGTTCCAGATCCCGGAACGCGCGACGCAGCGTGTTTTCCTGCTGCAGCGTACTCGCTTCCATGGCGGCCAGGCGGGCGTCCAGAGCGCTGAACCGGTCCCGCACGGCGCTCGGCGGCGGCCCATCCTGCACGGGCATAAGGTCCGCCGTGCGGGTACGGCACAGGATACGCGTCAGGACGAAGTAGGCGATTACCGCGAGCAGCCAGTGCAGCACGCCGAAGATCAGGAACGCCGCGCGCGGCATCCACACCGGCACGCCGGCGCGCTCGGCGATGCTCGCGCACACGCCCTTTATGATCCCCGTGTCACGCGTGCCCCAAGCCTGCATCCTGGCCGAGATCGTCGCACTCATCGCAGATTGCTCCTGTTGCGCCAGCCGGGCACTTCGGTGTCCAGCACCTGTTCCAGATAGCCGATACGCTCTTCCATACGCCTTGCCGTGTCCCACAGCCCTTTTGTGGCTGTGCTGTCCTGCGACTCGGCCGCCGCCAAGGCGCGGGATTTCAACCGATAGTTCATCACCAGTGCCGGCACGCCAAGAGCTACGAGCAGGATCGTGCCAAACACGATGGCGGTGACCCAGAGGGCCTCGCTGGCATGGCTGCCGGCAATGGCCAGAGCGGCAAGCTCGTCTCCACCTCTCATGACACGGTCCTAGCTTTCAGTCTTCGCGGCGGGCGACCCGTTGGGCATCCGGTTGCCAAGCCGCGCCTTCAGCGCCTCCAGCTCATCGTTCATGCTGGCGTCGGCGGCAAGGCCTGCCAGTTCCTCCTCCAGCGTAGGCCCGCGCGTCGAAGGCGCACGGCCCAGATCGTAGGCTTCCACGCGGCCCTCCATGGTGTCGAGCTGCCGCTCGGCCGTCTCGAAACGCAGGAAGGCGTCGTTGATGCGCTCGTCGTGCAGCTTCTCGCGCACCTTGATGCGGTTGCCCGCGGTGGCGCGGCGCTGCGCGAAGCTCTGCTCGCGCGCCTTGGCATCGGCCAGCTTGGTCTGCAGCTTGGTGATGTCCTCGTTCTGCTGCGCCAGGCCGGCGACGAGCTGGGCCACCTGCTTCTCCACGCTGGCGCGCGCCTGGCCGCGATGGGTGCGGGCCAGCAGCGCGCCGCGGGCCAGATCCTCACGGCCGCGCGTCAGGGCCAGCTCGGCCTTGGCCTGCCAGTCCTCCTCCTCGCGCTTCAGGGCCTCCAGCCTGCGCTCCATCTCGCGCCGCTCGGCGATGCTCCGCACGGCAGACGAGCGGACTTCGACGAGCGTGTCCTCCATCTCCTGGATGATGAGGCGTATGATCTTCTCCGGATCCTCGGCGCTGGCGAGCAAGGCGTTGAGGTTGGAGTTCACGATGTCGGCGAGGCGGGAGAAGATGCCCATGGCTTGGGGTTCCTTGGCGTAGGGTGGAAGATGCCGCGTTCAGACGAAGACGAACAGCCAGGCCATCGCACCGACGGGCACGGCGGCCAGGGCGAACCGGGCGGCGACGCCGAACACATCCTTCAGGTGCGGCGCCTGCTCCTGGCGGGCCTGCAGCACGGCCAGGCGGGCCGCGAAGGACTGGCGCGGCGAGCGGTTCGCGGCGAAGTAGGTGTGGTCGGCGCTGTTGGTGAAGCTCATGGTCGTCATGGTGGTCTCTCCTGGGTTAGGTGGCGGCCGATCCTGGCCTGACAGGATGATTGCAGGCGCCGTGCCAGAGACCTAAACCCCTGTTTCCACTAGGTTTCGCAGCGTTCTTGCCTGGCTGCGGCAAATCCGGTTAGTGTGGTTTGGCCAGATGATGGCGAAAGGAACCAGCCGTTGGCGCGAATGGCAAACCCCGCCGAACTTCCAACCCCGATCGGCCAGTCGCCGGCGTTCCTGGACATGCTGGAGCACATCTCCCAGGCCGCCCCGCTGAACCGGCCGGTCCTGGTGATCGGCGAGCGCGGCACCGGCAAGGAGCTGGTCGCCGGCCGCCTGGCCCTGCTCTCGCCGCGCTGGTCGGCGCCGCTGATCAAGCTGAACTGCGCCGCCCTGCCTGACGCGCTGCTCGACTCCGAGCTGTTCGGCCACGAGGCGGGCAGCTTCACCGGCGCCGCGAAGCGCCGGCCCGGCCGGTTCGAGCTGGCCGACCGCGGCACCATCTTCCTCGACGAGATCGCCACCGCGTCGGCTTCGGTGCAGGAGAAGCTGCTGCGCGTGATCGAATACGGCAGCTTCGAGCGCGTCGGCGGCAGCGAGACGCTGCACGTGGACGTGCGCGTGGTGGCGGCGACCAACGTCCACCTCCCCAGCCTGGCCGCGTCGGGCAAGTTCCGCGCGGACCTGCTGGACCGCCTGGCGTTCGACGTGGTGAGCGTCCCTCCCCTGCGCGCCCGCCGGGACGACATCCCGCGCCTGGCCGAATATTTCGCTACCAAGATGACGTCGGAACTCGGCCGGGACTTCTTCGCCGGCTTCAGCGAGCGCGCCCTGGACACGCTGCTCCGCCACGACTGGCCGGGCAACGTGCGCGAGCTGCGCAACGCGGTGGAACGCAGCGTCTATCGCATGGCGGACCCAGACAAGAAGCTGGCGCGCATCGTCCTGGACCCGTTCGCGTCGCCGTTCTCGCCGGCTTCGGCTGGCGCTTCGGCGGCACCGATGATTGCGACGGCAACAACCGATTCAGGCCTACCCCTCTCGCCGTCCGGCCACGACGGCTCTCCTGCGACTGACCTGCGACCGCCGGCTGAACCCGCCGCGCCATCAGGCAGTTTCGAAGCAGCCACCCGCGCCTATGAAGCGCGTCTGCTGCAGGCCGCACTGGAAAGCTGCCGCTTCAATCAGGCCGAGGCTGCCCGGCAACTGGGGCTCAGCTACTATCAGTTCCGTCATCATCTTCGGGTGCATGGGATGCTGGGAAGCGAAGCCAAACGCACAGTCAAATCGGCAGCTTAACAAGAACTCGACACAATTAAAACGGGTAGATACGGTGGCAGCAAAGATCACTTTCATCGAGCAAAACGCACCAGTAGATGAATACGGC
>CAXTJZ010000006.1:0-3313 GCA_964244695.1 uncultured Acetobacteraceae bacterium | reverse complement strand
GCTCTATACGCGGTATGTCGTTCGATAATTCGAGCTTACATCGACTCCATTTCGGACGAAGATTTGGCCGACTTAAATACTCCGCTTGATCGTGTCACAATGAGGCAGTTCGCAAAAGTCGCTCGCCCGGAGAGAGACAAGGGAATGAAGGGGGATGGTTTTGAGTGGGCTGTCCATGAGGCAATACTCGGTCATGAGCCAACCGTCATCAATCCAGTTAGGCATGCGCTCCAGAGAGCATCCAACAGAATGAAAGATCGACGACCAACGTCGATTTTATTTGGACAGGAGCGCTCCAGGTTTCTGGGTTTTCTTGATGCGGTCGTGGATAAAGCAGGAACAAACTCCTACCTTCTACCTGAAGGACAGGGGAGGCCCTTTAACTTTGGCCCATGGGTATCTGTAGCCGCAAAGGGACATCAAGCCGAACCAGAATTGAGTACGCGCATAAAGAAGATCTGGAAAACCGACTTGTTTTTGTCTGTTGAAAACGACGTAAGGTACTTTGCGGCGACGATCAAATCAAATATTTCACAATTGGAGGGAGGAGCTGGGCTACGAATAGCTATAGTTCCGGAATCAACCGCCAACGGGAACACACAGGGAGTTAGATACGATCAAAAGTCAAGGTTATGGGTTGTGAGTCTAGCAGATCCGAGCGGATTCATGGGACTTTACAATGATGCCTATCACGCAGTTGCGCGAGCAATTTGCACACTCGGAAAGCAACCGACACCGCCCTACTACACGAAGCCAAGTGTCACAGCGCAAAGAGTTCAGGAGCAGCTCGAAAAATATCAAACTGCTAAGGTGGTCGACATTGAGAATGCACTCAACGAAGCCGCTCAACAAAACTTGGTAGTATCGAAATCAAAGATAATTGGCGTCAATCCGCCCGGGTGGCTACATCTGAAACAAATGGCACCAAAAATCGTTTGCCCAAAACCAAAATTTTATAAACTATAATGCTTTCAATGCCTCGATAGTGTGGTTTGTGTTTGCCTGACCGCTCGCAGTTCGGAGCCGACGCTCCCGGCCTGCGTCCCAGTCTTCACGGAACGTAGGCGACTTGCTTTCTGCCGTGACTGACCAGGCTGTGTGGTTGATCGCTGCCAGCTTGAAGCACTCCATCCTTTGGTCTAGCACCCGGCGATACCCCATCGACATCCCACAAAGGACACTCATGGCCCGCAACAAGATCGCGCTGATCGGCGCCGGCAACATCGGCGGCACGCTCGCCCACCTGGTCGGCCTGAAGGAACTGGGCGACGTCGTCATGTTCGACGTGTTCGGCGGTGTCGCCGCAGGCAAGGCGCTGGACCTGATGCAGTCCGGCAGCGTCGACCTGTTCGACAGCCACATGACCGGCGGCTCGGACTACGCCGCCATCGCCGGCTCGGACGTGGTGATCGTCACCGCGGGCTTCCCCCGCATGCCCGGCATGAGCCGCGACGACCTGCTCGCCAAGAACGCCGGCGTCATCAACCAGGTGGCCGACGGCATCAAGGCGCACTGCCCGGACGCCTTCGTCATCGTCATAACCAACCCGCTGGACGTGATGGTCTGGCAGCTGCAGCAGCGCAGCGGCCTGCCTGCCAACAAGGTCGTCGGCATGGCCGGCGTGCTGGACAGCGCCCGCTTCAAGCTGTTCCTCGCCCACGAGTTCAACGTCAGCGTGGAAGACGTCACCGCCTTCGTCCTCGGCGGCCACGGCGACACCATGGTCCCCCTGACCCGCTACTCCACGGTGGCCGGCATCCCGCTCGCCGACCTGGTCACCATGGGCTGGACCACCCAGGAGAAGATCGACGCCATCTGCGCCCGCACCGCCAACGGCGGCGGCGAGATCGTCAAGCTCCTGGAAAAAGGCAGCGCCTTCTACGCCCCCGCCGCGAGCGCGATCGCGATGGCGGAGAGCTACCTGCTGGACAAGAAGCGCGTCATGCCCTGCGCGGCGAAGCTCACCGGCCAGTACGGCCTGAGCGACCTCTACATCGGCGTCCCCGTGGTGATCGGCGCCGGCGGCGTGGAACGCATCGTGGAAATCAAGCTGCAGCCTGACGAGCAGGCGATGTTCGACAAGTCGTGCGACGCGGTGCGCAAGCTGATCGAGGATTTCAAGAAACTGGAAGTGTAAGGCAAGGCCTTCTTTTTTGAAAAAAAGAAGCAAAAAACTTTTGCTCCCTGTCGGCGAGTTTCCCAACTCCCGCGACAGCGGACCAAAAGTTTTTTGGTTCTTTTTTTCAAAAAAGAACTGCTTTCTTTCTTCCTAACGAAGGCGACGCAATGAACATCCACGAATACCAGGCCAAGGAGCTGCTACGCGGCTACGGCGTAAGCGTATTGCAAGGCTTCGCCGCCTGGACGCCCGAAGAAGCCGAAGCCGCCGCCGCCAAGCTTCCCGGCCCCATCTACGTGGTGAAAAGCCAGATACATGCCGGCGGCCGCGGCGCCGGGCACTTCAAGGATGACCCCGACGGCAAAGGCGGCGTCCGCCTGGCCCGCTCGCCGGCCGACGTGCGCGAAGCCGCAGAGGCGATGATCGGCCACACGCTGGTCACCAAGCAGACCGGCCCCACCGGCCGCGACGTCCGGCGCGTGTATGTGGAAGCCGGCTGCGACATCGCCCGCGAGCTGTATCTCTCCCTGCTGGTCGACCGCGACACCTCCCGTGTGCTGGTTATGGCCAGCACCGAAGGCGGCATGGAGGTGGAGGAAGTGGCCGCCCACAGCCCGGAGAAGATCCTGCGCGTGGCGGTCGATCCCGCGGCCGGCATCTTTCCCTACCACGCCCGCAAGCTGGCCTTCGGCCTCGGGCTGGAGGGCAAGCAGATCGGCGCCTTCAGCAAGTTCGTCGACGCCATGTACAAGGCGTTCATCGCACTAGACTGCGCCATCGTGGAGATAAACCCGCTGGTCGTCACCAAGGCGGGCGAGGTGGTCGCACTCGATGCGAAGGTCAGCTTCGACGACAACGCGCTCTACCGGCACAGCGAGCTGGCCGCCCTGCGTGACGAGGCGGAGGAGGACCCCAAGGAGCTGGAAGCCGCCCGCTTCGACCTGAACTACGTGGCGCTGGACGGCGTGATCGGCTGCATGGTGAACGGCGCCGGCTTGGCAATGGCCACCATGGACATCATCAAGCTCTACGGCAGCTCGCCCGCCAACTTCCTCGATGTCGGCGGCGGCGCCACGCGCGAGAAAGTCACCGCCGCGTTCAAGATCATCCTGTCGGACCCGAACGTGGAAGGCATCCTAGTCAACATCTTCGGCGGCATCATGCGCTGCGACGTGATCGCCGAGGGCGTGGTCG
>CAXTJZ010000005.1:9577-39771 GCA_964244695.1 uncultured Acetobacteraceae bacterium | reverse complement strand
CCGCGTGCTGGATGGTGCGGAAGTCGCGCAGGATCGGCTCGGCCGGCGGTGCGGCGCCGTGAGTGCGGAAGTGCCATTGCAGGTAACCGATCCAAAGCACCAACTCCGCCACCGGCACCGCGCGCGGGTTCTTCTCCAGCCCGCAGAACTGGTGCGGGTCCACGCTGGCGCCGGCCAGCGCCAACCGGTCGCCCTCGCCCGGCGCCAGGTTGGCCAGCGCGTCCAGCACCTCGCCCTCCAGCCGCTTCATCAACTCCATCGTGACATAGAGGAAGTTGCCGGTGCCGCACGCCGGGTCGAGCACGGTGACGCCGCACAGCCAACCGTGGAAGGCGCGCAGCGCATCTGCCGCACCCGCCCGGTCGCCGGCCTGCAACCGCGCAAAGGACGCGGCGGACGCGCCGTCCCAACGCGCGCGCAGCGGCTCCATAACCGTCGGCAGCACCAGTCGCTCCACGAAGGCGCGCGGGGTGAAGTGTGCACCTAGCTGTCCGCGCGCGTCGGCGGTCAGCGCGTTTTCGAGCAGGGTGCCGAAGATGGCAGGCTCCACATCCTTCCAATCGCGTCGGGATGCGGCGGCGAGCAGGCCTATCTCGTCCGCGCTGGCCGCCAGTGGCTCAACGCCGTCCGACCGCGGGGCGAACAACCCACCGTTGAACCGGCGCACCACCGCCTCCGCCGCGATCGAGACGCCACCAGCGTCCATCGCCCGCCAAAGGTCGCCGACGAGGATGGCGAATTTGCCCGGCGCTACTCGGCAGCGGTCCAGGATGCCGGTGAATGTGTCGGGCTGCGGCAGCAGGCCAACGGATTGGGCGAACATGCAGAACAGGCAGCGCATGAGGAAGGTCGCGACGGCATCCGGCGCGTGGCGCTGTTCCAGCCCGCGGGCGAGGCGGGCGAGCAGCTGGGCAATCTCCAACGTGACCTCCGTCCGACGTCTCGCCGGGTCGAGCGAGAGCGGGTCCGTCCAGATGGTGGCCAAACGGGCGCGTATGGCGGCGTCGCGCAACTCGGGAAGGTAGATGCGGAACCCCTTGCGATCGGGGAAATGGCTGTAGTGGCGCCCGGTGCCGGAGAAGTCGGCATATACGTCGAAGCAAAACCCCACGTCGCAAACGATGAGGAAGGGCGGCGCCGGCTCGTCACCCGGCAGGTCGCCGACATAGCCGCGCGCCTGGCCAAGCGCACGGGTCATGTGCTCGTTCCAAGCCACGCTGCTACGCACCATCTGCCGCCGGGCCGTCTCGGCCGACAGCGTGAACAGCTCAGGCTGGGGCGCAGGGCTTGCGCCCTGCTTGGCTTCCAGGATGAAGCAGCCGCGCTTGTACAAGTCGATGCGGCGTGTGGTTTCGCGATCGTCCTCACGATGCAGCACTCCCCGCTCGAAGCGGTAGGCACCGCGACTGCCGGTGGCAGGCTCCGGCCGGTCAAGCCCAAGAAGGTCGCACAGCTCAATCAGGAACGGCGCCGCATTGGTGCGTTCGGCGCTCTCGGTCCTGCTCCAGCGATTGATGAAGGCGTCGACGATATCCGGTTCCTTCAACGAAGAGGGTTAACCAAAAGGGGGAATGCCATGCGTCCACGCTGATCGCAAAAGCCTCTTCGACGCAGGGTGCGAAGACGGTGCATAAAGAAAGCTGGAGAGAGCCATTCGCGAGACCGTCAGCTCGCTGTCGTCGGTCATGGTGGGCGAGGCGACAGCATAGGGCGACCGCGCGATTTTCACGCCAGTCAGCCTGTCCGGCGCCTTGTAGGCGAGCCCGGCAGTGAGGTGCGCCTGCACGAGGATGGGCACCGCCAAAGGGAGTATTGCCATTGGCCACGCCACGATCTGCTGACCCTGCAGGCCGAACGGCGGCACTAGGGTCAGCAGCGACGCGACGGCCGAGTCAAGCTCAGAAGCAGGATTGTGCCGCCCACCCCACACGAGCCTCAACGTGCGCCCTGGCAAGCGCGAAGCCCGCCTGGTTGCCGCCGAACCATCCCTCCCGAAGGGGCGGCCAGTCGGCGCCTGCGCGAACCGCCTCCGCGAGCAGCGCATCCGGCTGCGCCGCGGAGCCCGCATACAGGCGCCGCACCATGAACAAGCCGACCGGAATCCTGGGCATCCCACCAGGAACCGGCTCGTAGCGATCAGCGACGGCCAGGCACATCCATACCTCCAGCTCGTCGATCAGCGCCTGCGGGTCCTGCACCAGGTCCGCCGCGAGCGGCAGCAGGATCTTCTGGAAGTGTGCGCTCGCCGGCAAGTGCACGGCGCCCACCACGGCCCGTGCGGCATCCTCCGGGAGTGCGAACATCGCTGGCAGGTGCGAGAATGCCGCGCGCGGCCGGCCACAAGAAACGAATTCAAGCGTGAGCAGTCGGCGGAGAAGATTCCAGCGCCCGGACAGCAAGGCGCCCAGGGCACCCGCATACAGGACTGACGACATGGGGTATGTCCGAAGCGTGCGCCACGTTTCCCACGTGTTGATGTTCAGCCACTCCTCCCGCGGCGCGAGCAGCGGAAGCGACCGGAGGAAGACATGGTCGTTCTCCGGGCGGCCCAGGCGGCACCCGTGGAAGAACAACGACCTGAGCGTCTCCGCCTCGCCGTCCAAGGCTCGCATGCCGGCGGACATCGCCGTCGCGTCGGGCGGCTTCGACATCGGTATGGCCGCATCGATCGCCCGGCCCACCCGGTTCGCCTCCTCGCGCACCAAGTCCTCAAGCCTGACCCTGAGGCGGTCCTCGACGATGCAACGCTTCAAGGTCGCGACCGCGACGGCCGCCGACTCTGGACGTTCCGCGCGCAGGTCGTTCAGGGCGCGGACCTTCTCCTCCACGGCCACGAAGAGGGCGTCCGCGCCCGTCGTCCTTATAACCTGCGCCTGCCTTTGCGCGATCAGCGCCGCGGCGACCGCTCCAGGCTCGCCGACGAGGCTCCAGTAGGTCGAGTAGCGGCGCGATCGGCAGCGTTCGAGCGCAGACCGCAGGGCGGGATCCCACTCGCCGGACCATCCGCTGACGATGAGGCCGAACTCATCCAGGACCTGGTCAAGGAGAGCCAGCATGCCGGGATCGTAGGCCGCCAGTTCGGCCTCAATGTTCAGGATACGGTCGTCGAGGTAGTCGCCGTGCAGCTTGACGACGACGCACCGCTGATGGACGAGCGGCGCCGCGCCGATGGCCTGGTCGGCGCTGGCGACGACGACGGGCGTCACGCCCTCGTCGATGAGGGCGCGTTCCGTGAGGCGGTCGAAGTTCGTGGTGAGGATAACGCGCACGTGGCCGGTCGCCACTAGGCGCGCCACGGCCCGGTGCGCCGCCGTGGGCACCTTGATCCCCTGCTCCCGCTCCGCCTCGGTTGCCTCGAAGTAAGGCTGAAGCAGGGCGCGCCGCTCCGCGGGCGTCCTGGCGAGCGCGCCGAGCAGGGACGAGTAGCCGGGCTCGGCGCCGTGCGCCTCCCGGAACCATTCGTCCGGCCGGGCGCCGGCGTCTCCGCCCTCCAAGGCGGCCAGCCTGCGGACGAGGTCGAGGGTCACCTCCCAGCCCGTGGGTATCCCCGCGCCGCGGGACACGCCAGAACCCAGCAGGACCGCATGGACGCCCTTGCCGGAGCAGACGGAGTGGGCGAGCTGGAGGAGCGGATCAATGGCGGGCAACGTGCGACTCCTGGTTGCCTGGAGCATGCGCCACGTCGCGAGTCCCGCGACCGTGCGCCGGCTCACCGCCTCTGCGGGTCGGGTGCCGAGAAATCCTCGCCGGCAACTGCGGCGTTCGACGCAAGCAGCGCAATCCGACGAAGTCAGGCACGACGGGCCGCAAGCCTCGGCACGACGATCGTCACCATCATTCGCCTTACATGCTGGAGCAGCTCCGAAAAAAGTGGGTCCGGAGCCACGAGGATACCGCGAGAGTCCAGAAACCCGGGCGACAGCACCACCAGTTCCGTCGCGACGCGCTTCCCGCTTCTGGCAGCCTTGGTGTCGAAGGCGTAGTCGACCTGCGCAGCCCCCGCCACGCCAGAAATCCAAGCCAGGAACTCGAGCCTGTCGATATGCAAATACCTCGTGGGACGGCACCAGACGATCGACCAGTCGCTCCTGTGCGCATACGCCGGGCGTCCCCTGCCCTTATCGGCCTTGGGACTGTCCGTGTTCAGGCGGGGAGGGACGTTGCCGCACGCGCGACCTCTCGCCGAGCCGCACTTGAAGACGATTGGCCCAATGCCGAGCACCTTCCCATCGGCCGCATCGTCGCTCAGCCGTTGGCTGAACGCCGCATAGAGCTTCGCACCAAGGACATGCCTCGTGTCCTGGCGCGCGCAGCAGCGCGCCGAGTCCGGATGGCAGACGGACAGGAAATCAGGAGGGAGTGCAGGACTGGACACGGGAAGCCCCAAAGATGAACGTCAACCAGGAACCCGAATATCGTGTCGTGAGCATATTCGACAGGTGGTCGGACGATGAGGTCGCAGACCATGAGGACGAAGAGGCTCAGGCAACGGCGGTCGGGCAGCCACTTCCCCGACTGGGTGCGGCGACCTACCAGGAGGCCGTCCTCGGCGGCACCTTCGCACGCGTTCCGACCGAGGAGGAGATCGATGGGGCGAACGCGGCCGCCGCGTCGTTCATCGACGTCTGCGATGGGCGCGGGGAAGCTCGCGGGCATGCCGTCGTCGACCGACGGCTATGGAACGTCCTCGTCGGGAGCCGGGCGGATGCCGTGGACGCGGCGGCGCGGCGCCTGAGTGACGGCGGGTTCCCAGCCGCGGCGGTCGCCGCCCGCTGGAGAACCGCGGATGCGTTGCCGCCGAGCCTAACTTCCATGTTAAACGTGTTGCGGGCAGACAGGCGTCGGTGGCTCGACCGCACGCCGCACGCCAGCGCCTGGGTAACGACTCGAGCGTCTTGAGGGCGGTCAGCATCGTCTTCGCGCTCAGCTTCTGCGGCCGCGGCTTTGGCCGGCGGGCACTGAGCGGCGCTGGCACGGGTTTCCGCGCGGCCTGGTCACCCTGGGGCATCGCCAAGCTGCTGACGAAACACTTGCTGGCCCAGCGCTTGATCGGCCAACGCCCAGGGCGGCAGTCAGTTCGGCAAAGGCGGAGATCGACGGCGGCCCCGTGACGTGTCGCAGCGGGGCGGCGCTTCCGGCTCCTGGGCCGGGCCGCGTCGGCGATGCGATGGTCCGCCGCGTCCACGGGGATCAGCCTTCGTGGCGTTCTCGGTGGTTCATCCGGGTCAACGAGGGACGAGCGCTCCACCTCCGGTCCCCAACGGAGGTGGAGACCAATACAAACCTCAGGAAGCCATGGTCCGCCCCTGCAGCCGGGGCTCGTAGACCGACTGTCCAACGGTTGATCGGCGTTCCAGCGAAACAGCAGTCAGTACACCGCCACCACGATGACGAACAAGAAATTCTCAGCTAAGCTGTCAGGATGGTCTTCGGCGCGTGCCACTCTTTCTGTTTATGCCCGACCGATGGCTAAGACCCCGAAACCAAAGTCCGGGTCGAGCTACAAGAGCGTTGGTCGAACGTACGACGGCGTGAAGGTTCTTGCCCCTAAGACTAAGTCGAAGACCTTTACAGCCGCCCAAGTTAAGCAGGCTATTCAAAAAGCCTTGGAGGAAGTCTCGCAGACAGGGCTCAAAAAGACGTTGCGCGACAAGGACGCGATAAGGGTTCAGCAACGCGCGGACGGTCGCTTCGAAGTCAAGAAACCCGGTGCCAAGCGCGCCAGCGCGGTAGAGACGACCCAAAAGAAAGCCGTTGCGAGGGCCAGGGAACTCGCCCCCGGCAAGGCACCGATAGCCAAACGCGTTCGTAAGACGCCGGGCGGTAAGAGGGGCACGTGGCGGGAAACGTGAGGACGACATCCCGGTCTTCGCCCCGCAAACGGGCTAGCACCGCACTGGACGTGTTCATCAACTGCCCGTTCGACACCGACTACAAGCCCATCTTCAACGCGATGGTTTTCACGGTGGTACGGTCGGGCTACCGGGCCCGGTGCGCACTGGAAACCGACGACGCGGCCGAGAACCGGATGGGTAAAATAATCAAGATAGTGGGCGAGTGCCGATACGGCATACATGATATCTCGCGGACCGAAACGGAAGGCGATCCGCCCTTGCCGCGCTTCAACATGCCGCTTGAGCTCGGGCTCTGGCTCGGAGCCCATCACTTGGGGCGCGACGACCAAGTCGGCAAGCGCTGCATCGTTTTCGATACAGAAAAGCATCGCTATCTTCGGTTCATCTCAGACATTGGTGGCCAGGATATCCATGCGCACGGCTGCGACGTGGGCAAGCTGATCGCTGACTTGGCAGCCTGGCTCAGACACCTTCCCGGCGGCATCCAGGCAGGAGGCGGCCATTCTATCGCACGCGAGTATCAGGACTTTGAGGCAATACTTCCATCGCTGTGCGCTCTCAAAGACATGACGCCGGACGAATTGGTGTTCGCCGACTTCAACCTGCTAGTAACGGAATTCGTAGCGAGCTTGACAGAGGAGCCTAACGGGACAGTTGATCTCCCGGCACCAGTCGCGTGAAGCACTGGCGCAGCTCAACGATCTCGACGTCACCGTCGTGCCCGACTAGCGACCTGCCGCTTAGAACCTTGGCGCCTCGATGCGGTCGGAGACGAACATGCGGGCTCGATCACGCTCACTTCCGGACCCCGCCGTCGAACGCTAGCCCCAGCACTGCGCTGACAGCCGCGAGAAAAGGCCACGACTTGAGCGTGACGGTCTGGCCAGTCGTCGGGCTGCTGCGAAGATGAACCCAAGAGGCGGCCAAGGCGATCCCAGGCACGCCGCCTATCGCGGATCGATGCTTGAGCTCGGGCTCGTCCGGCCATACGCCGCCCCGCGAGGCGCAAACCTTGAGCAGTCGCTCGACCACCTGAACCAGGTCGCACCCTTCTACGGGCACGAAGACGAGCGCCTTCAAGCCATCTCTATTCTTATTCCATCGCCTGGGTTCGGTCTCCATGAGGTAGCAAGTTCCGCCCGGATGATCGACGCGCACCACAAGCGCGGTGCGGCGCACATCCTTGCCGGAGACGAAGTCGCGCACGTACCAACGTTCGTTCGGGTCGTCCGCCCCTTGCTTCTCCACCATCACGGTCGGAAATAGCCAAGCGCGCACGCCGCTCCTTTCGGCCGCGCAGTGCTGCGGCGGATCCAGTGCGGCAAAGGACCTGATATCCTCTTGCGACGCGAGAGCCTCGAGCATGGCAAGAACCTGCGCGAAGGCAGGCGGGAGAGGCTCCGGGGCAGGTGGCGGCTTGCCGACCTGCGGGAGAACCTGCTCCACGCCATCGGCTGCCCGGCCAGGACCGCCGGCCGACACGTGGCCAGCCTGTCCTTCCTTGGGCCGCCTCGTGATCTCGAAGATCAACGGGTCACCGGGCGCTCCCCGGACCCTCCGCACCTCCGGGCCGAACCAGCCTACCCCAGCGCGGAGGACGACCGTGGCGCCGTCGGGGCCAGGGTCGTCGTGGACCACGTCGGCATCGCGGATCGGCGGTGTCTTGGGCCTCAGGACGATCTCGCGGCGAACGCCGTCCGTTTCGCTGGTTTTGGCGTCCTTGGAGGCCTTGTCGGCCCGGATCCATTCCACCACGGCGGGCGGCCCTTGTGGAGGGTCGGGCCATCGCACAGCGACGATCTCATACCCGAACCAGGCGCCCACGCGCCCAAGCAAGGGGATGCACGCTACCCATAGCTCCAGGTCTTGCCATTCGAACGGGATCTTGGCCGCAATTGGGCCTGCGCCGTCCTGCAGGTCGATCCGGCCGCGGATGAGAGACGCCTCCCGCGACCCGTGCTTGGTCAGGAGGTTCGCCGCGATCACCACGTGCTCCTCGCGAAGGGGAGCCTTCGTGCGGACGCGCCAGCCAGCGGGCGAGATCGGGCTCTCTGACAAGTCCAGGATGTCGCCCTTGGCCCGGTCCCAGCCACCGTCGAGTATCGCCCTCGCCATGTCCGAATGCGGGGCGTACATCGTCCGCACGACCTCCGTGCAAGGCAGGAGCAGGTTGGTGTCCTTGCGCCCCACGGGGTATACGTAAAGAAGGCGGCCGTCCTCATCGGGCGGCAAAGGGTAGGAAAGCTGATCCAGAAGGTTCGCCCTGCTTCCGGGGATCGGCTGGGGCGGGTGGGCGCCAAGCCGTTTATCGCCCGGCGCGACGGACCCGCCCTTCGCAGGCCGGAGAGGCTCGACGACCGCGCGGTGGTCCAGGGCGCCGAAGTCGAAGCGCCTGACCGTGCGGCCGAGCTGGCCGACGACTTCGCCGTCGCGGGCAACCAGGCCAATCGAGAGGACAGGTAGCCAGCCGACATGGACACGGGCGAGCCACGATGCTGAAGCGGTGCTGGCAAGCTCACTGTCCAGGGTCGGCAGGTTGTCGAGGCTTGCGGTCGCGAGCCTCGAGAAGACCAAGCGAAGGTAGGACGACCGGCTAGAGGAAGTGGGACGGTCGTAGTCGACCCAGCGCAGCCACCATAGGCAACCGTCCGCCGGAAAGTCGACGAAGGTTAGGCCATCGATCGTTCGCGTGCTGGCGGAGAATCTCGTCACGAGAGTCCAGGGGTTAGTGGAGCCGTAAAGAGGTTAGCGGAAATTCACAGCCGCCGCCCACCAGCGCCGCCTGGCTGGCGCTGTGGTGCGGCTCGCGGAATGGCGGGCGGCGCAGCAGGCGGCCGCCATCCAGCAGACCGGCCACGCTGTGTATCATGCTGACTTCCAGCGCCTCGGCCGGCAGCAGGTCCGGCAGCAGGCCCGGCAGGCGGGCGGCCAGCATGGATTTGCCGGCACCTGGCGGGCCTATCAGAAGTAGATTGTGTCCGCCGGCGGCGGCGATCTCGAGGGCGCGCCGGGCAGTCTCCATGCCGCGCACATCGGCCAGGTCCGGTGCGCCGCCACTGCCTGCGAGGCCCGCGGTGGTGGGTGGCGTGAGCACCTGGGTGCCGCGGAAATGATTGATCAGCGAGAGCAGGTCTGGCGGGGCGAGCACTTCCACGTTGCCGGCCCAGGCGGCCTCGCCGCCCTGGCTGCCCGGGCAGATCAGCCCGAGTTCCAGCGCGCCGGCGCTGATGGCGGCGGGCAGCACGCCGACGACCGGGTTCAGCGTGCCGTCCAGCGACAACTCGCCGATCGCCGCGTAGTGGCTGACGTCCTCGCGGGGCAACACCTCCATGGCGGCCAACACGGCCAAGGCCATAGGCAGGTCGAAATGCGAGCCTTCCTTCAGCAGGTCGGCAGGAGCCAGGTTGATCAACACGCGGCGCGGTGGCAGCGACAGCCCCATGGCGGTGAGCGCGGCCCGGACGCGTTCGCGCGCTTCGCCGACCGCCTTGTCCGGCAAGCCGACGACCAGAAAGGCGGGCAGGCCAGAGGAAATCTGCACCTGCACCTCCACTGGCACCGCTTCGATGCCGGAAAAGGCGAAGCTGCGTATCGTGGCGAGGCTCACGGGGCAGGCTTATTCGTCACGCCATCATAACAACAACATGCGGCGGGCTGCGCAAGCAAAATCCGCGCGGCGATTACGGCTGGGCGGAGGTGGAGGCGGGCGGGATGCCGGCGGTGACGAGGTCGCCTCCGACATAGGCGCCGGGATAGTTGGAGTTGTAGGAAGAGGTGTCAAAATGCAGGGTGAGTATCCTGGACGGAATCTTCAGCGAGGCCACGGCGTTGCCGTGCGACGACACGAACGAGATGGTGTAGGCGCCTTGCTCCACGGCGTAGCTTTGAATGCTGATCGCCGAAGAGCCGTCGGGATTCTTCGTGATCGTCAGGCTGTCGTAAGAACTCTGCGGAATAGTGGTGTTGCCGATCTGCGTGGACACAATCGGGTCGTCCGCGCCGCTGCCGTTATAGGTTTCCGAGTTGCCGGAGATGGCGCCCGGGGCCGATGTGTTGATGGTGACGCGTAGGGGAATGATCGTGCCGTAACCGGTCGGCCTTGTGGCGCCACCGCTTGGGTAATGCTCGACAAAGGCGCGGAAGACGTAGGTGACCGTCTCGGCCGACGCGGCCAGCGATGACGCGAGCAGCACGGCGCCGGCGACGAGAAGCGTTTTCATAATTTCTCCAGCGTTTTTAGAGGCGCAACGCTTCTATCCTACGGCGCGCCTTTGCCGGTGTGACGTTGCCGCGAGTGGCGGTGGCTGGACACGGCCGGGCAACCAAGCTGATCTGGCCGCAACACCGCCATCCAACACAGGACACCCCAGGCCATGGCCACGCCCCTCGCCAGCCGGCGCAACCTCGACTTCACTCTCTACGAGTGGCTGGACATCGAGAACCTGACCGCCCGCCCCGCCTATGCCGACCACTCGCGCGAGACGTTCGACGCGCTGCTGGACCTCTCGGAGAAGATCGCCACCGACAAATATTTGCCCACCCTCAAGCCGGGCGACCGCCAGGAGCCGTGGCAGGACGAGCAGGGCGACGTGCACGTGCTGCCCGCCATACGCGACGCGCTGACCGCCAGCGCCGAGGCCGGGCTGTTCGCCTGCGGCTTTCCCGCCGAGCTGGACGGCATGGCCGTGCCCGCCACGGTGTATTGGGCGGCGATGGGGCTGCTGAAGGCTGCCAACGTTTCTGCCGCCGGCTTCATGATGCTGTCGGTCGCCAACGCGCGCCTGATCGCCGCCTTCGGCACGCCGGCGCAGGTGGACGCCTTTGCCCGGCCGCAGATCGCCGGGCGTTGGTTCGGCACGATGTGCCTCTCCGAGCCGCAGGCCGGCAGCTCGCTGGCAGACGTCACCACACGCGCCGAGCCGGACGGTGCCGACGCCGGCGATGACGGCTTGGGCGAGCGCTACCGCCTGCGCGGCAACAAGATGTGGATCTCGGCGGCCGACCACGACGCCAGCGAGAACATCATCCACCTTGTGCTGGCCAAGGTGCCCGGCCCGGACGGCCGCCCGATCCCCGGCACAAAAGGCATTTCCCTGTTCATCGTGCCGAAATACCTGCCGGGCGCGGATGGTAGTCTGGGCGCGCGCAACGACATCGCGGTGGCCGGCCTGAACCATAAGATGGGCTTCCGCGGCACGCCGAACTGCCTGCTGAACCTGGGCGAGGGGCGGCACACTCCAGGCGGGGCGCCAGGCGCTATCGGCTACCGGGTGGGCGCCGTTGGCCAGGGGCTGGCGCAGATGTTCCAGATGATGAACGAGGCGCGGGTGGGCGTGGGCCTGGGCGCCGCCATGCTGGCCGTGCGCGGCTACCAACTAGCGCTAACCTACGCCACCGAACGCAAGCAGGGCCGTCTGCTTGAGGCGAAAGGCCGTGTGGACCAACCGCCTGTCGCCCTCATCCAGCACCCCGATGTGAAACGCATGCTGCTCGCGGCGAAAGCGTACGCGGAAGGCGCGCTCGCGCTGGTGCTCTACGCCGGCCGGCTGATCGACGAGGAACGCAGCGCTGAAGACGCCGACATGCGCGCCCAGGCCGGCGCGTTGCTATCCCTGCTGACGCCGGTGGCGAAGACCTGGCCCTCCGAATGGGGCCTGGCCGCCAACGACCTGGCCATCCAGATACACGGCGGCTACGGCTACACGCGCGATTTCGACGTGGAACAGCTCTACCGCGACAACCGGCTGAACCCGATCCACGAGGGCACCACAGGCATCCAGGGCATCGACCTGCTCGGCCGCAAGATACTGCGTGAACGCGCCGCCAGCCTGCGCCACCTGCAGGCGCTGGTGCGCAACACCACCGAACGCGCCCGCGGCACCGCCGGCCTGCAAGCCCATGCGGACCAGTTGGAGACCACCTGGGCACGCATAGGCAGCGTGGTCGATGGCCTGCTCGGCCTCAACGATGACGCCCGCGCCTTGGCACACGCGACCGCCTTCCTGTCCGCCTTCGGCCACGCGGTGGTGGGCTGGCTGTGGCTGGACCAGGCGCTGCTCTGCGCAGGTGACACGCCGTTCTACACGGGCAAACGTGCCGCGTGCCGGTTCTACTTCGAGACGGAGCTGCCTCGGGTGCAAACCTGGCTGGATGAGGTGGCGCGTATGAGCGATGCCGCTTCGGGGATGCTGGAGGAGCAGTTCTAGGCGGTGAACTTTGTCCAGGCAGGAAGAAAGCAGTTCTTTTTTGAAAAAAAGAACCAAAAAACTTTTGTCCGTTTTGTGTGCGTGTCGTGTCAGCGTTCCGCGACAGCGCTGGCAAAAGCTTTTTGCTTCTTTTTCTCGAAAAAGAAGGCCTTGCTGCCTTTTTTCCCTGCACGCTGATGGAATGGTCGGCCCCGGGGATCGTCCTTGCCGCAACTTCTTACGGCGAAGGTGACGCGCTAGCCTCCGTCTTCACCGAGGAGCACGGCGTCACCCGCGGGCTCGCCCGAGGCGGGCTGTCCCGCGCCCGGGCGGCTACCTGGCAGGCGGGCAACCTCGTGGAGGCCAGATGGGTGGCAAGGTTGTCGGACCAGCTCGGCAGCTACACGGCCGAGCTGGTGCACGCCGGTGCCGCGTTGGCCATGCAGGACGCGCTGCCGCTCGCGATACTCTCGGCCGCCTGCGCCGTTGCCGAGGGCGCGCTCCCGGAACGCGAGCCGCATCCGCGCGTCTTCCGCGGCCTGCTGCATCTCATCGTGCACCTGGATTTGGCAGGGCTGATCGAATGGGAGCTTGGCCTGCTGGCCGACCTCGGCTTCGGCCTGGACCTGACGCGCTGCGCGGTCACCGGCGTGTCGGACAAGCTGGCCTACGTCTCCCCCAGGACAGGCCGGGCCGTGTGCGCGGATGCGGCGGGGACTTGGCGCGAGCGTCTGCTGAAGCTGCCGGCGTTCCTGGCGGGCGGCCGTGAGCCGACGTTGGCTGATCTGCAGGACGGGTTGCGGCTGACCGGGCATTTCCTGGCGCGCGATGCGTTCGGCGCCAGGCATCGGCCGGTGCCCGGGGCGCGGGTGATGTTGTACGACAGGGTTTGTGCAGGGTAGAAAGCAAGCAGTCCTTTTTTGAAAAAAAGGACCAAAAAACTTTTATCACTGACGCCTGCAGGAACAGTCGCATGCTTCAGATACATTGAAACGCTGCACCAGCGCTAAGGGGAAAAGTTTTTTGCTTCTTTTTTCAAAAAAGAAGGCCTTTGTTCCTTCGATGAAGCCCTCCCCCGATCGCCTATACGGCCGGCAGCGCACGCACGCGCTACGCCCACGCCAGCAGAAGCTGCTCGACGTGACTCTGCCGCGCCTGGCCTACGCGCCTGGTGAGCCGTTCGGCCCCGGTATTACGCAGACATGGGTAGAGGTGGGCTTCGGCGGCGGTGAGCACAGCCGCGCCCAGGTAACCGCCAACCCCCAGGCCGGCCTGATCGCCTGCGAGGTGTTCGAACAGGGCCTGTGTTCACTGCTTGCGGCACTCGTGCCCGAAGGCGGCGAGGCGGACGCGCCGCTGCCGCCTAACCTGCGGGTGTGGCCGGACGACGCGCGCGCCTTGCTGCGGGCGTTTCCGGAGGCGAGCATCGACCGTTTGTTTCTGATGTTTCCTGATCCCTGGCCCAAGGCGCGCCATGCCAAACGGCGGTTCGTGCATCCCGAGACGGTGAAGCTGGTTGCCAGTCGCATGCGGCCTGGCGCCGAATGGCGGATCGCCAGTGACGATCCAACCTATCAGGCCTGGGTGGGCGAGGTGATGGCGACGCAAGATTCGTTCGACGGCGAACCTGCGGTGGCGACGCGCCCCCAGGGATGGCCGGGCACGCGATACGAAGCCAAGGCGTTGGCTGCTGGGCGCTCGCCGATGTATTGGCGCTTTCACAAGCGGTAGGACCGCATTGCGCGCCAATTGCAAAAGGCAGGCTCCTTGCTCTAACCCGGCAACATCCGCTGCAATTCCGGCTTACGGTCCAGCCATTGATGCTTCAAAGCACCAGTCACGTGCAGGGCGATCAGCGCCAGCAGCACCCAGCCCAGCACGCCGTGCATCTGGGAGAAGATGCTGTGTATCTGCTCCTTGATTGCCGGGTCCTGGTCCTTGATGAAACCGAGGCGGAACCAGGGGATGACGCCATAGAGTTTTAGCGGGTTGCCGGCGGCGCCTTTCCAGGCGCTGTCATGTATCCAGCCGGTGAGCGGCATCAGGAAGATCAGCGCGTACAGGCTGTAATGCGCGGTGTGGGCCAGCAGGCGTTCCCAGGGCTTGTAGTCGTCCGGCATGGGCGGCGGCGGGTTCGCGTAGCGCCAGAGAACGCGCATGATGGCCAGGCCAAGCACGGTCAGGCCGATGGATTTGTGCAGGTTGATCATCGGCCGCTCGGCGTCTTTCGGCAGGCTGTCCACCGTCCAGATGATCAGGAAGTTGCAGGCGATGCCCAGGGCCACCAGCCAATGGAAGACCATGGCCAGGCGCGTGTAGCGGGCGACACGGGGTGTTGCGGGGGCGTGGCCGGGGAAGGTGGTGGCGGACAGGGAAGCCTCCTGGCGAAAAGGGCGTTCGGCATGGCGCAATGGTGAGTTGGCGCGGCGGTGCACAGCGGCAATGGCGACGCCACATTGGCACAGGCGGCACGCCGCCCCAAGACTGCACAGATCGGATTCGTATTCTGACCCAGACCCTCGACCAGGCGTTCCGCGCGGCGTCTCCCAGGCGCACGCACCCTGCGACGCCGGCACTGAGCGTGCTCATCCATGGCGCCGTGCTTGTTCTGTGGGTGGTGCTTCTGGCGCGCGCGTTCGGTGGCGGCGGGGTGTTCGCCTGGTCCACAGGCATGGTCTATGTGGGGTATGACACGGTTCTGCTCGGGTTTGTCGCGTGGCAGACCTGGCGCTTGTTGCGGCCGGCGCCGGCCGCACTTGCTGGTGCGCCGGTCAGCCTCGGCATTCTTGTGGCAGCGCATAACGAGGCTGGCATACTGCCGCGCACGCTGGACGCGCTATTCGCGCAGCAGGACCCGCCCGACCAGATCGTGGTGGCCGATGACGGCTCGGTCGATGGCACCGCGGTCCTGCTGGCGGGTTATGGACTGACCCCGCCGCCGCTCGGCACCCTGGGTGTCGCGTCCGCCACTTATCCCAGTCTGCGCTGGATGCGCCTGGAGCATGGCGGCAAGGCGCGGGCGTTAAACCAGGCGCTCACCCTGGTCGAGACAGACGTGCTGCTCACGGTGGATGCCGACACGCTGCTTCATCCCGGAGCGATCGGCGCCATGCGCCAGGCTTTTGCGGCCGATCCGGCCCTGGTGGCTGCCACTGGCGTGCTGACGCCGCTTTGTGGGCCAGGCATAAGCGGCCGTTTCTTCGAGTGGTTCCAGACTTATGAATACATACGCAATTTCCTTAGCCGCTACGCCTGGAGCAGGCTGGACAGCCTCCTGCTCATCAGCGGCGCATTTGCCGGTTTCCGCCGCGAGGCGGTGATCGAGGTCGGCGGCTTCGATGCCGATTGCCTGGTGGAGGATTATGAGTTGATCCATCGGCTGCTGCGCTTTTCCGCCCTGCACGGCCGCGGGTGGCACAGCGAGGTGCTCGGGCGCGCGCGCGCCGTTACGGACGCGCCAGGTTCCGCCGGCGCCTTTCTGCGCCAGCGCCGCCGCTGGTTCGGCGGTTTTCTGCAGACCCAGTACTGGTACCGGGACATGGTGGGTAACCGGCGCTATGGCTGGCTGGGCATGGCGATGCTGCCGGTGAAGGCGGCGGACACGCTGCAGCCTCTCTACGGGCTGACTGCGCTTGGCCTGTTGTTCTGGTTCCTGGTCACCGGACGGTTCGGCGTGCTGATCCCGGCAGCGGGCATCATGGTGGGCAAGATCGTGGTCGATCTGGCCTTCCATCTATGGTCAGTGGTTCTCTATCGCCGCTGGACCGGCGACGACCGCGGCGGCCGGCTCGGGCCGGCCTTCCTTGCGTCTCTGGCTGAACCGTTCACCTTCCAGGTGTTCCGCCATGCAGGGGCCGCGTTGGGCTGGTTCGTGTTCCTGACCGGCCGAAAAAGCTGGGGCACGCAAAGCAGGTTCGCGGCCGCTCCGAAGGGCATCTAGGAAGCCCGATTTCCTGCCTGACGAAGTGGAGCTGCTTGTCCCGCGTCGCGACTGCCGGGCAGAGGCGGTGGCGCTGGCCTAGCTGTCACGCGCGCCTCACCCACAACAGAGGGAGTTTTCCCGCACGCAGGAACCTGCGGATCGAGGATCGCAGGTGAGCCTGCGGTGCGCGCCAGCATCACCTGCGGGGTCAGCAAGAACCGAGTTTCTGACGGTGGCTTACGGGCCGGCAATGCTGAAATCATGTAACTTCTCTGTTTTTGCGTGCTACTGTTGACCCGTCAGAGAATTTGTATAAGACCTAGGACCGATTCGGTCACTGATTGAGAAGGTCAAACGAATGCTGCCGGCGCGTGTATCTGCACCCGTAACGCGCACCAAAGTTGACGGATTTGATCGTAGATCCAAGCTGATGGGTCGGAATTACTACGGCTATCTGGAGTTTTTGCACACCAGCCGCAACGTCCGCCGGTATCTGGAAATCGGAACGCGGGGTGGGGCGTCACTTAAGTTCGCCCGTGAGAAAGCAATTGCAATTGATCCCAACTTCCAGATGGATTGGAAGAATTGGGAAGGGCAGGCGAAGCCGGATTTTTTCGAAATAACAAGTGACGCATTTTTTGCAGAACATGATCCTGCTGCAATACTTGGCGGTCCGATCGAGATGGCATTTATCGACGGCATGCATCTAGCCGAATATGTGCTGCGCGATTTCATCAATGTCGAAAAATCTTGCACCGCAGACTCGCTGATCATTTTGCATGATGCTGTTCCTGGCAACTCTGAAATGAGCGAGCGCAATTTCCAACCCTCTAAACGCACCGATAAGGAACTGGCGTTGCTCTGGACAGGCGACGTCTGGCGTGTGCTGCCGATTTTATACAAATACCGTCCCGATCTGACGATCGAGGTGCTGGATTGCCGGCCGACCGGTCTTGTTCTGATTACTAACCCTAATCCCGCCTCAACTGTCCTGGTTGAGAAGGCAGATCAATTGGTGGCCACGCTTTCTAACGAACAGGCTACGGCAGAAATGTTTTGGGAATTTGTGACTGCGCTCGAGGTCAGGCAGTGCGCCGCGGCCTGAGTCACCCGTCAGCCGTGTAGCCCGATCGGAAAGAGACCAAACACACGAAGTCTCGAAGTGTTTTCTCGAGTAATGACAAACTCAGTCTAAAACTCAGAACTATTTGGCTTGGCCTATGTGGTCAAAGGTTTAGCTATAGTCTTTGCCAGTTCCCGTGCACGCGCTACTTCGAAATTTGTACGTACCTCGCCGATTAACGACGGTATCCGCCCGGGCGGCGAACTGTTGACGAAGTGGGCGCAATACTCGTTCAGATCTTGTTCGGCGCAGGCGAAATAGGCCTCGGCCGAAAACCTGTCGAGCCGGGCCAGCTTGTGTGCGCGGAAGAACGACAGAAGTTTTACAGGATCAAGTGCCACGACGCCGTGATTGAGAATCTTTCCGCCTCGGCCCGAGGTGAAAATGGTACCGATATCGATCGTAGGGTTGCAGGAGTAAAAACTCTGTGCCCGCGGCCGGAGAATTCGCTCGAAATTGCGGGCGGTAAAATTCCGCCGACATAGCAAAAACGTTTCAGGCAGGCTGGCGGTCCCAAGCAGTTCCGTGCCGTGGCAGGCCGAGCCCTCCAGGAAGACCGCTTGGCGCGACGTCTGATAGATACGCATCTGCTGAGCCAAGGAGTACTTCTGCGGGTGGAAGATATGCCACCCCTCCTTCTCCAGCAGCTCTTCGACGTAAGAGGAGCCAAAGAAACCGCCGCCACCGCCCAGTGCAGAGCGTGAGACAAAAATTTTTGGCCAGTCGGGCAACGCCTGCTCCATAGCGGCAAGCCGCGGATGGACCAGTTCGGCGAGCAAATCCAGGTAACCAGGTTTTGGGCCGCCACCGAGGTCGGAGCCCTGCTCGGTGATACGCAATTCCGACGCGATCGCGTCCTCGGCCAGGACCGTGACTTCATCGGGCGTGATCCCAAACAGATCTAGGACCTGGCGCATGTAGGAAGGCAACGCTTCGAAACGGCGCAGACGAGGCGCTACCATACTGACCAGCAGCCAACGGCCACGGCCAAACGACTTCAAGGATGGAGCTATGCGATGCGCTGCTTCGGCCATGAAATGGCCGAAATGCGTGTAACCTGCGCCGATATAGGCAATCGGGTCGGCGATGCGCGCATTGAAAGCACCGTCGCCGGCATAGTCGTCGGCAGGCTTCCAACCGCGACAATGCCGCAGCTTCTCCCTATCAGGGTCTGACCCCAACACCGGGCCACCCCACAGAATCGGACGGTTCTGGCTGTCTGAGCCTCGCCGCGTCAGCTGGATCGGCACGTGTTGGAGTGTAGCCGCGGCGGCGGGGAATTCCAGGGCGTCCGTCTTGAGGGAAACTGGGTCGGATACCAAGGACAGTCAGCGCCACTCTGAGAGAGTCGGGTGATACCATAGGCCAAAGCACACCGGCAACCGCGCTCGCTTCCAACGCCTGCTGGTTACACCCCAATCCGGCTACCAACCGCATCAACCCGCAGAAACTGCAGTCCTTCGACAGAACGGACCAAAAGTCTTTGCGTTGTTCGCCCGTCTCAGTAGCCGTCTCAATCTCGATGGATTGTGACGCCTGAAACAACTTCGGCGCAAAGGTGTTTGCTCCTCCTTCGAAAAAAGCCTTGCTTACTTTCGCAAATGTGCCGGACTGGAGCCGCCCGCTGACGAGCAGCCCCGGTCCAGCTCAAGGAGCTTACTAGCCGTTACCGTCGTCCTGCGCCTCGTCACCCTGTTTGCCGGCGGAAAGGTCGACAGCCACGAAAACCGGCTGTCCGTTACGCAGGATGCGCAGCGCCACCGCCTGGTTGCCCTTCAACTGCTCGCGTATGGCGTGGCTGGCATCCGCCATTCCGGCCACTGTATGGTCGCCGACGCCTGTAATCACGTCGCCTGGCTGCAGGCCGGCTTGCTCCGCCGCGGAGCCGGGCTTCACCTCCGTAATCACCGCACCACGCGCGCCGTCCGGCAGGTCCAACTGCTGGCGCAGGTTCGGCGTTATGCCGGACAGCGAGACGCCCAGGCCCTGGCTTTCGTTGCTGGCGACAGCATTGTTGCGGCTGCCGGCGTCAGTGGGCAAGGTGCCGACAGTCACGTCCAGGGTTTGTGGGTGGCCGTTGCGCAGTATCGCCAGTTGCGCGCGGCTGCCTGGCGGTACCTGGCTGACGTTGATGGCGAGTTCGCGGGGGTTGCCGATGCGCTGGCCGTTCACCGCGGTAATCACGTCGCCGGGCTGCAGCGAGGCGTGCGCGGCCGGGCCGTCGGCTTCCACGCTGGCGATCAGGGCGCCACGCTCGTCGGTGCCGCCGGAGGGCAGGTCCAGCGCGCTGGCCATTGCGGCGTTCACCGCCTGCGCCTGGACGCCTATGTAGCCACGCGTCACGTGGCCGGACTTCTCTAGCTGGGCGACCACGCTTTTCACCGTGTTGGACGGTATGGCGAAGCCAATGCCTATGCTGCCGCCGCTCGGCGAGATGATGTTGCTGTTTATGCCGACCACCTTGCCGTCCTGGGTGAACAGCGGGCCGCCGGAATTGCCCTGGTTTATGGCGGCGTCGGTCTGGATGAAGCTGTCGTAGCTGCCCTCGCCGATGTCGCGCCCGCGGGCGCTGACGATGCCGGCGGTGACCGTGCCGCCAAGGCCGAACGGGTTGCCCACCGCGATCACCCAGGCACCTGGCTGGGCGGCGTTGCTGTCGCCGAGGTTGATGAACGGCAGCGGATGGTTGGCCTTCACCTTCAGCACGGCGAGGTCGCTGGCCTTGTCGTGGCCGATGACGCGGGCCGGCAGGACGGTGCCGTCATCCATGGTGATGGAGACGGTCTTGGCGCCGTTCACCACGTGGTTGTTGGTGACGATCGTGCCGTTGGAGTCGATCAGGAAGCCCGAGCCGCGCGCTTCCACAGTGCGGTGCTGCTGCTGCTGCGGCATGGCGAAGGGGAACGGAAACGGCATTCCCTGGCCGCCGCCATGGCCGAAGCCGGGGATGCCGCCGCCCTGCTCTTCGTCTTCCTCCGGCTGGATGTGGCTGGTGATCGAGACCACCGCCGGCTTGACCCGGTTCACCAGGCTGACGAAATCCGGCAGCGGGTGGCTGACCGAGCCGGGGTCGATGGCGCCAGGCTTGGGCTGGGCCACATCGGCCTGGGCCAGCGCGTTGTTCGGTGTGCCGATCAGGGCGAGGCTGCCGAGTGCCGAGGTGGCAAGCAGGGCGGCGCCGAGTGTCCGGCCCAGATGCTTGCTGGCGAATCCTGTCTTGCGGGAAGCTTGGGTCATGCGGTGTTCCTTTTGATCGGCTGGGTCGTCAGCTTGGTTGCTGCTTGCGTGTGGCATTAAAGGCGCACGGGTGAACGTTTCATCGGCATGGCGGTGAAACAAGCGTCATGACCCCTGGTTCATTCCGCGCCTGCCGGGCGGCGTCACGTTCAAGCGCTTAGCCAGCCCGGGTTTGGTCTTGCGCGAGACTGCCTGTATCCCGGGTTCAACAAACAGGGAGAGACAACATGCAGGACTACTTTTCGCTTCAGGGGCGGGTGGCACTCGTCACTGGCGGGTCGCGCGGCATAGGTGAGATGATCGCCGAGGGCTTCCTGCGTGCCGGCGCCGCAAAGGTGTATGTCACCGCGCGCAAGGCGGCCGCCTGCCAGGCTACGGCCGAACGGCTCTCAACCCTGGGCACCTGCATCCCGCTGCCGGGCGATTGCTCGGGTGCGGCGGGCGCACGGGCGATGGCCGCGCAATACCTGGAGCGCGAGACCACGCTGGACATCCTGGTCAACAACGCCGGCGCCGCGTGGGGTGAATCGTTCGACACCTTTCCCGAAAGCGGCTGGGACAAGGTGATGGATCTGAACGTGAAGACGCCGTTCTTCCTGACCCAGGCCCTGCATGCGGCGCTGAAGGCCAACGCCACGCAGGACAAGCCGTCCAAGGTCATCAACATTGCCTCGGTGGACGGCATCTCCGTCAACCTGCAGGAGACGTATTCCTACGCCGCCAGCAAGGCCGGGCTGATCCATCTGACAAAGCGGATGGCGCTGCGGCTGATCGAGAACAACATCGTGATGAACGCGATTGCACCAGGCGCTTTCGCATCCGACATGAACAAGGTTGCGCGCGACCACGCCGATGAGGTGTCGAAGGTCATTCCCGCGCGGCGTGTGGGGACCAAGGACGATATGGCGGGGAGTGCGGTGTATCTGGCTTCGCGCGCGGGGGATTATGTGGTGGGAGGGACGCTCGTGGTGGATGGGGGGATTGCCTGGCGTCGGTAGTAGGCAAGCAAGGCCTTCTTTTCTGAAGAAAAGAAGCAAAAGACGTTTGACTCCGCTGTCGCCGTTCTATCCCAGTGAGTCCGCGACAGCGGAGCAAAAGTTTTTTGGTTCTTTTTTTCAAAAAAGAACCGCTTGCTTTCTATCTTCCGAACGCAGACCGCAGGTCGGACACAAGATCGGTTTTCTCCCAGGTGAAGAATTCGCCTTCGGCCTCGCGCCCAAAATGGCCATAGGCGCTGGTTGGCACGTAGATCGGCGCATTCAGTTTCAGGTGCTCGCGTATGCCGCGCGGCGAGAGGTTCATCAGCTCGCGCAACGTGCGTTCCAGATGCGCTTCGTCGACGTCTTGGCCGGTGCCGTGCAGCTCCACATAGACGCTGAGCGGATGCGCCACGCCGATGGCATAGCTGATCTGTAGCGTGCAACGCTTCGCCAGGCCGGCGGCGACCACGTTCTTGGCAAGGTAGCGGGCGGCGTAGGCGGCGGAGCGGTCCACCTTCGTAGGGTCCTTGCCGGAGAACGCGCCGCCGCCGTGCGGGGCAGCGCCGCCATAGGTGTCCACGATGATCTTGCGGCCGGTCAGCCCGCAATCGCCGTCAGGGCCACCGATGACGAAGTTGCCGGTGGGGTTGATGTAGAGTTCTTCGTCGGCGCACATCCAGCCTTCCGGCAGCGCCGCGGCGATGAGCGGGCGGACGGCGGCGTGTATCTCGGGCTGGCTCATGCCGGCTTCGTGCTGGGTGGAGAGCACGATCGAGGTGGCACCCACCGGCTTGCCGTCCACGTAGCGCAGGGTGACCTGGCTTTTGGCGTCCGGCAGCAGGCCGGCGACTCGGCTGTCGCCGGCGTGGCGCAATTCGTTGATGGTGCGCAGGATCAGGTGCGCGTAGTGGATCGGCGCCGGCATCAGGCTGGGCGTCTCGGTAGTAGCGTAGCCGAACATGATGCCCTGGTCGCCGGCGCCTTCGTCCTTGTTGCCGGCGCTGTCCACGCCGGCGGCGATGTCACTGCTCTGCGCGTGCAGGTGGCATTCGACATGGGCGTGGCGCCAGGAGAAGCCTTCCTGGTCGTAGCCGATGTCGCGCACCGCCTCGCGGGCCAGGTGCATCAGGTGTTCGGGCGTGACGGAAGCCGGGCCGCGCGTCTCGCCGGCCAGGATGATGCGGTTGGTGGTGACCATGGTCTCGCAGGCGACGCGGGCGAGCGGGTCGGCGGCCAGGAACGCGTCGAGCACGGTGTCGCTGATCCGGTCGGCGACCTTGTCCGGATGGCCTTCGGAGACCGATTCGGACGTGAACAGGAAGTCACCCTTGTCGCGCATGTGTCTTGTGATCCGTGGACAGAGAAGTGGGCGGGAGGCGCACGCGTCTTGCCGGCGGGCCCGGTGAACGGGCCAGGCGCGTGCGGCAGGCTGCATGGCGGAAAGGGGGCGGGGGGTCAAGTTTTCGGCGTGAAGGGCGTGAGCGGTCGTGGTAGGATGAGGAAATGAACGTCGCCCTGCGCCGCCCCATGAGTGTGGAGGAGTTTTTCGGCTGGGAGGAGCGGCAGGAGCTTCGCTACGAGTTCGACGGCCTTCGTGCGCTCGCCATGGCAGGCGGCACGGCGGCGCATTCGGTAATCCAGTCGAACATCATCGCCAGCCTGGTCACCCGCCTGCGCGGCACACCGTGCCAGGCGCATGGAAGCCACATGAAGGTTCGCGTCTGCGAGCGCATACGCTATCCGGATGTCTTCGTGGTCTGCACGCCCGTATCACCGGGCGCCACCTGGATTTCGGAGCCGGTCGTCGTGTTCGAAATCCTTGGCCCGGGCAGCTCGCACGAGGATCTGATGACGAAGAACGCCGAGTATCGGGCGGCGGAATCGATTCGGCGCTACATCGTGCTGGAGCAGACACATGCGGCCGCCTTGGTGTTCAGCCGGAAAGCTGCCGATTGGCTCGCCGAAACGGTAAGCGGCAACGATGCAGTGCTGCGCATTCCGGAGATCGGGGTGGAAATACCCCTGGCCGATATTTACGCCGGTGTCGCGCTTCAACCCGAGACGGAGCAAGCCGAGCAGGCGGACCGCCTTTAAGCCAGGGCGTCGCCCAGCCCGTCCGCGATCCGCCGCACCACCGTGCCGGCCGGCTCAGCCCGCGCCAGCCGCGCCGACTGACCTGCCCAGACCTGCATGCGGTCGAGATCGCCCATGCGGGTGCCTACTTCCCGCATCGCCCGTGTCAGGCCGCGCTGTACCGGGTAGGGGGCGGCCGAGGGGGCGCCGGGTCGAGCGGCCGCCGTTACGAAGGCCGTGGCTATGCTGCGTCCGGCGCGGCCGCTGAAGGCACGGGTCAGCCGCGTGTTCTCCGGCGCCGTGGTGCCGAGCGCGTCCGCCCAGGCGGGTGCGATGGCCGCCTCCGGACAGCGCAGGAACGCCGTGCCGAGCTGCACCGCGCTGGCGCCGAGCAGAAGCGCCGCCGCAGCCATGCGGCCATCGGCAATGCCGCCGGCAGCGATCACGGGAACGCCGACCGCCTCGCTCACCGCCGGAAGCAGGGCGAACAGGCCCACTGCGCCGGCCTCGGCCTTTGCCGCCTCGAAGCTGCCGCGATGGCCACCTGCTTCTGCGCCCTGCGCCACCACAACGTCCGCTCCTGCGGCCTCCGCCGCGCGTGCTTCCGCCACCGTCGTCACCGTCGCCCACCAGGCGATCCTCGCCTGTTTCAGCCGTTCGACGAAGCCGGGCGGGAACAGCCCCATGATGGAGGACGCTGCTGCGGGGCGCGCCATCAGCAACGCCTCGCATTGCTCGTCAAACGGCAGTGGCTGCGTTTCGGCCTCTGCCTCGGCTACGTGCGGCCCCCAACCAGAGAGAAAATCCCGCATTGCGCCCTCGCGATGCAGGTCGCGCTCGGGTGCGGGATCGGGGATCCAGAGATTGATCTGGAATGGCCGGGCGCTCTCGCGGCGCACCGCCGCTGCCCAGGCCTGGATTTCAGCCGGATGGAGCAGCAGCGCTCCGCACGCTCCCATGCCGCCGGCTTGGCCCACCGCCACCGAAAGACCGGGTGGGCAGGCGCCCGCCATCGGGGCCAGAGCCACGGGGGCGGTCAGGCCAAAACGCTCGCAGAACGCTTGGCTGCGCGCTAACGCCTCTTGCCTCATGGGTCTGCGGTCCTTGCAGGGGGGGGAAAAAGCAAGCAGTCCTTTTTTGAAAAAAAAGGACCAAAAAACTTTTGCTCCCTGTCGGCGGCTCCCGGCAAAATTCCGCGACAGCGGAGTCAAAGGTTTTTTGCTTCTTTTTTTCAAAAAAGAAGGCGTTCTTTTCTCAGCCACCGTAGAAAATTGTCTCCCCAAGCTCGCGAAGGTGCAAAACCATTTCGTCCGGCCGCTCCTGCTCCGGCAGCCGCACATGCGCTTCCACTACCTCGGCGATCACCGGGTGATGATCGCCGAACTCCAGCACTGCGCGTACTGCCAGCTCCAGCACCGCCGGCGCGTCATCCAGCAGCGGCAGGCCGCTGAAGCGGGAGGACTTGAACCCCCAGCCGGAAAGCGTCTGACCCTCAAGCATCGCTGGCCGGACTGCAAAGGCCAGCGCTTCGGCTGCGTCGTCGCGCCCCAGCATGTGAAGTGCGAAGAAGTTGGTTGCGCGTATGGCGGCATACGCCAATCCGTCCGCGGGCAGTGCCACGGTCACCAACGGCGGCTCGAACGAGGTCTGCGTCACCCAGTGCGCAGTGGCCGCAACCGGGCGGCCGTCGGCGTCCACAGCGGTGACGATGTGGACGCCGTAGGGGATCATCCGCAGCGCAAACCTGCGGTGGGCTGCGTCCACCCTGGTTAGAGGCCGTCGAACAGGGTGGTGGAAATGTAGCGCTCCGCAAAAGACGGGATGATGGTTACGATGCGCTTGCCGGCCATCTCCGGGCGTTTGGCCAGGCGCAGCGTGGCGACGAGGGCGGAGCCGGAGGAGATGCCGGCGGGGATGCCTTCGCTGCGGGCGAGGCGGCGGGCTGCGGTGAAGCTTTCCTCGTTGCCCACCTGTATCACTTCGTCGATCAGGCCGGTCTGCAGCACGGACGGCACGAAGCCGGCGCCGATGCCTTGCAGCGGGTGCGGGCCTGGCTCGCCGCCGGAGAGGACGTGGCTGGCTTCGGGTTCGACGGCGACCATGCGTATGGCGGGGTTGCGGGATTTCAGCACCTGGCCCACGCCGGTCAGCGTGCCGCCGGTGCCGACGCCGCTGACGACCGCGTCCACCTGGCCGGCGGTGTCGTGCCAGATTTCCTCGGCGGTGGTGTTGCGATGGATTTCCGGGTTGGCGCCGTTGGCGAACTGGTTGGGGCTGACGGCGTGCGGGATTGTGGTGAGCAGTTCGTCGGCGCGGGCGATGGCGCCCTTCATGCCGGCCGCCTTCGGCGTGAGTTCGAGCTGGGCGCCCAGGAAGGCCAGCATCTTGCGGCGCTCGACGGAGACGCTCTCCGGCATGGTCAGGATCAGCTTGTAGCCGCGGCTGGCGCACATGAAGGCCAGGCCGATGCCGGTGTTGCCGGAGGTGGGCTCCACGATGACGCTGTCCGGCGCAATGGTTCCCGCCGCTTCCATGGCGAGGACCATGTTGACGCCGATGCGGTCCTTCACGCTGGAGGTCGGGTTGAAGAACTCCAGCTTGAGGCAGATGTCGGCCTGGATGTTATCCTCGCGGGTGATGCGGGGGATGCGGACCAGGGGGGTGTTGCCGATGGTCTCGGCGATACTGTCGTAGATGCGGCCGCGCAGTGGCTTGTCGAAGCGGAGCGGGCGGTGGTGGGGGCTGTCGTGAGTATCCATGGGGCTGTCCCTTTTCTGGGCGAAGGAAGGAAGGCCTTCTTTTTTGGAAAAAAGAAGCAAAAAACTTTGCTCCGCTGTCGCCGGGTGTGAAACTGGCGCGCGCGGTGGGGCTGCGTCAGTCGTAAAAGTTTTTTGGCCCTTTTTTTCAAAAAAGGACTGCTTGCTTGCTTCCCGTTGCGCCAAGCTTTCGCCAAACTGCGCCGCATGTCCAGGCGGCACTTCGACGTCACGCCAGATCTGATGCTGCGTGCCTATCGGGCCGGCCTGTTTCCCATGGCGGAGACGCGCCGCGGCGACCGGCTGTACTGGCTAGACCCCGAGCAGCGCGGCATCCTGCCGCTGGACGGTTTTCATCTGCCGCGCCGGCTGCGGCGCACCGTAACCAATGGCGGCGGCTTCACGGTCACAGCGGACCAGGATTTTGCCACCGTCATTTCCCTGTGTGCGGCGCCGGCCGAGGGTCGCGAGGACACCTGGATAAACCGCGACATCGAGCGCCTTTTCACCGCGCTCTACGCGCGCGGCAGCGCCCACAGCGTTGAGGTGTGGCTGGATGGGGCGCTGGTGGGGGGGCTGTACGGCGTGGTGCTGGGCGGCGCTTTCTTCGGCGAGAGCATGTTCAGCCTGGCGCGGGACGCCTCCAAGGTGGCGCTTGTCCATCTGGTGGCGCGGCTTCGGCTGGGCGGGTTCGTTCTGCTGGACACGCAGTTCGTGACCAGCCACCTCACCCAGTTCGGCGCCATCGAGGTGGCGCGCGACGCCTACAAGCAGATGCTGGAGGCGGCAGCCCGGGTGCCGGCGCGCTGGATAGGCGATCCGGAGCCGGCGGCCCTGGCGGAAGAGTTCGCAACCCTGGGGCGATGATCCGCTGGTGCTGGTTGATGTGGCCCGCCCGGCTGACGGCGCGTTAGGGTGCCTTCCAGGACGCGCTCCGGCGACCAACTGTCAGGCGACTGTTGAAAGGCACGCTTACCTCATGAGGATCTCTTCTGCCGTCCGACTTGCGGCGAACCAAAGGACGCCTGGCAGGGCGCTAAGGTTCTTTGTATCCGCTTCACCCGGAACAACCGCTTTCCTGCTTGCCCTCCTTGTCCCCTGCCTTGCCCATGCCGCGCCCCAGCTTGTCCCCACCCGTGACGTGACGGTGTATTACATCGTGACCCCGCGGGATCACGCGCCAATAGAGGTTCGTGTGGCCATCCAGGCCGGCGGTGTCCATTTGCGTGTCGCCGGCGAGAGTCTGCCGATCAGCCTGCTGGTTGACCGGCGGGATGGCACGGCCTCCATCCTGCTGCCCGTCCTTAAACTGTATAACACCGTGGCGATCGGCCGGTATGACCCGGAACGGACCATCCTGCGCGGCGCGCGTTTCGAGCGGCATGGCGAGCGCCATCTGACCGGCCTGGCCTGCTCGGATTGGGCGGCCAGTTCGCCGCAGGGCCATGCCAGTGCGTGCATCACGCAGGACGGCGTGATCCTGGCCGGTACGGCGTCCGATAGATCGGGCGAGTTGGGCACGGTGCGTGCCACGACGGTGGTGTATGGCACACTGCCGCCTGTCCTGTTCCGACTGCCCGACGGTTACCACGACGCCGGCGGCATGATCGGCATCGCGGGCCTGGGTCAGGGGCAGTGAAACGCTGGTTCCTGGCGGCGGCCCTTGCCCTGGCCACGCCCGCGTTTGCCCAGATGGCGCCAGTTGTGCAGCCGACGCGCGATGTGGACGTGATGTACCGCGTGCCGGTGCCTGGCGCCACGGACACCTACCTGCTGCAGCGGTTACGCTGGTCCGCCGCGCATCGCCAGCAGCGCGTGGACCTGCCGACCTCCGGCAACTGGATGGTGCTGGATTTCAACGCCCACCGCATGGCGCTGGTGCGCGACGACAGCCGCGAGGTCATTGACCTGCCGAGCCCGCAGAGCGCCGACCAGCCTGGCGCCGGCGCCGGATATGCGCGGCTGGGGTCGGCGAGCGTGGCCGGCCTGTCCTGCACCGAGTGGCGGACAGTGGACACGCGCGGGCAGGAGACTCTGGCGTGCTACACCGATGACGGGGTTTTGCTGCGTGCGACAGCGGGCACGCGCACGCTTATGGAAGCGGTGCATGTGAAGTACGAGGCGCAGGCGGCTTCGGTGTTCCAGACGCCTGCGGGGTATTCTCGGCAGCAGACCAGCCGGTAGCAGAAAGCAAGGCCTTCTTTTTTGAAAAAAAGAAGCAAAAAACTTTTGTTCCGTTCGCTGCTTCTGCGTGATGATTTGTCTTGGAGGTGTCCGATGCGTGGACCTGGGCACCATTCGTAGAAGTGTTATGGCCCTTTTTTCAAAAAAGGACCGCTTGCTTTCTTGCACTGTTCCCTGGAGTGGCGTTCATGAAAACAGCAGCGGCGATGTTTTTCCTTATCGGCCTGGCCTGCACCCAAGTTCATGCAACAACGGTGCAAGTGGTGGAACGTGCAAGCACGAACGCCACGCCTGTGCATGGCGGCACAGCGCCCGACAACGTGGGTGACATTTTGACGTTCAACAATCCAATCTATGACGCCGCGAACAAGGCACGCAACGGATCCGACCAGGGTTTCTGTATACGCGTGGTGGTGGGCAAAGCCTATGAGTGCCACTTCACGGTTATGCTGGGAAACGGTCAGCTCGTTGTTGATGGGCCGTTTTACGACGACGCCGATTCGATGATGGCGGTAGTGGGCGGCACCGGCGCTTACGCAGGCGCGCGCGGCGAGATGAAGCTGCACGCACGCGACGCGCATGGATCGGCCTATGATTTCGGCTTCGATCTGCTGACGCATTAGGAAGAATGCGTCAGACTGGGGCTGTCTTGTCCGCTTTGGGTGGCGGCTCCGGTGTCCTGCGGCTAGACAGCTGCGGGTTTTGAAGGCTCCGGCACCTTCATGACGCGGCGATGGGTCGTTTGCGAGAGACGTGCGCGTTGTGGTCGGCAGCAGGGTAAGGCAAGCAGAGCGCCGGTTGGCAGAACATTGCCACAGATCATGCGCATTCTCGAGCCGAGAGGACCCTCGGTAGCGGATTGCATTTGCATCAGGCGGACGCTCCCCGACCTGCCGAAGCGGCCAAGCAGCGGGAGACAGAAGTCCTTTGCTTCTTAAAAGGTGTCGTTTTCTCGTGTCTAGTTCAGCCGCCGGACGATTGCCGCCGTGATCTCCGCAGTTCCAGCACTTCCGCCCAGATCCCGCGTGCGCACCTCATCCGTCACCACGGCCGCGCGTATCGCAGCGCGTAGCCGGTCACCGCAGGCTTTCTCGTCCACATGATCCAGCATCAATCCCACGGCCAGCAGCAGCGCGGCGGGATTGGCGACACCTTTTCCGGCGATGTCGGGTGCCGATCCATGCACGGCTTCGAAGATCGCGGCGTTCGCTCCGATGTTGGCACCAGGTGCCAGGCCCAGGCCGCCTATGAGGCCGGCGATGAGGTCCGACAGGATGTCGCCGAACAGGTTCGTGGTCACGATCACGTCGAACTGCCAGGGGTTGAGCACGAGCTGCATCGCGCAGGCATCCACGATGCGGTCATCCATCGTCACACGGCCCTCGTATTCCGGCGCGATCTCACGGCCGACATCTAGGAAAATGCCGGTCAGAGCCTTCAGGATGTTGGCCTTGTGTACGACGGTCACCTTTTTGCGGCCGTTGGCGACGGCATATTCGAACGCGTGCCTGATGATGCGGCGGCAGCCGGCGCGCGTGTTGAAGCCTGCGGAGAACGCCACGGCTTTCGCGTCGTCGCCGACCGGCATGTAGTGCTCGAAGGCCGCGTAGAAGCCGTCGAGGTTTTCGCGCACAAGCGTGATGTCGATGTTGTCGTAGCGGCCGCCAGGAATGAGGGTGGTGGCCGGCCGCATGTTGGCGAACAGCTCGAACTCGCGGCGCAGCTCCACATTGACCGACTTGAAGCCGCCGCCCACAGGTGTGGTAAGCGGTCCTTTCAAGGCCAGCTTGTTCTTTCTGACGCTATCGAGCGTGCTTTGCGGTAGCGGGTCACCATGGGTCGCGATGGCGCCGAGCCCAGCCGGCGCCATCTCCCAGAC
>CAXTJZ010000005.1:0-9567 GCA_964244695.1 uncultured Acetobacteraceae bacterium | reverse complement strand
CACCAGGGATCAGCGTGACGGGTAGTGGCATTCGGCATGACCTTTGGTGGCGAAGAAGGGAAGCACTTCTCTTTTGAAAAAAGAGACAAGAAACTTCTACTCCGCTGTCGCGCGACGGCCAAGAGGTGTGCGCTGGCGGCACACGCGTGTTGCTCGGCAGCCTCCGGGGGGGGTGAGTTTTCTGTCGCTTCCTGTTAGAAAGACAGTGCTTGCATCCTTGCTACTTACTTAACGCAACGACGGGCCGAAGCTGCGCCATGCCGGTCACAGCCGCCTGCGTCTCCGAGGGCGTAAGGTCCCCGCCCAGCGTTCCTGCCGCTTCCAGGTCATGCCCGGCCATCACCTGCGCCAGGGCAAAATCCGCGCGCACCCGCGGCGTGACCGTCGAGGACGAAGCGATGTCATGCATCATCGCTTCCGCCCGCCCCGCCTGGCCGCTCAGCGCCAGCGACAGTGCGTAGTTCACCCGGGAGGATATCCTGCCGGGTTCGACCGCGATCGCCGCCTGATAGTAACTCTGCGCTTCCACGTGTCGCTCCTGCAGATCCAGCACGTAACCTAGGTCGTTCAGTACGAGTGGATCACGCGGCGCGTCAGCCAGAACGGCGCGGAAAGTACTCTCGGCCGCATGCAGGTCGTCGCGCAACTGCAATTTGCCCTGGCCCAACCTTGCCCTTACGTCACGCGGGCTGCTTGCAAGCGCCTGCCGGTAGGCCGACTCCGCAGCGAGCCGGTCACCCAGGACGATTTCGGCATCGCCGGCCTGCACCAAGGCAGCTACGTTTCCGGGCTGCGAGGACAGTATGCCCCTGGCGATCGCCAGCGATGTGCCGGCCTCGCCTTCGTTCAACGCGTCCCGGGCGGCCTGGATGCTTGCGCCGTTGCCGCTGATCAGGGCTGCGGGTTTTTGCTGGCAGGCAGCTAGGGCGGTGATGCAGAGAAGAGGAAGCAAGGCCTTCTTTTTTGAAAAAAAGAAGCAAATAACTTTTGTTCCTGGCGCTTGCGGAAACGGACGTGGCGTATGGGAAACCTCCTTAGCTGCATTTGCGGGAGCCTGTTTGATCAATAGCTTCATAATTGCATTCCGTTAATGGCCGCCGAGCGTCTTCGCGATGGATAGGCCGGCTGGGCCGCCCACTACGATGAACACGCAAGGCAGGATGAAAACGATCATCGGCAAGGTCAGAAATACCGGTAGCCTTGCCGCTTTTTCCTCAAACTTCGTCAGGTTGTCGGTGCGCATCTCGGCTGCCAGAACACGCAGCGCCTGGCTCAGCGGCGTGCCGAACTGCATTGTCTGGATCAGCGTGCCTGCCAGACGACGCATCGCGTCCAGGCCTGTGCGCTCGCCCAGCGATAGCAGCGCAGTGCGGCGGTCCGTGCCGATGCGCATCTCGCTGGCGCAGATTGCGAGCTCCAGCGCGACAGCCTGGTTGGCGAACTGGAACTCCTGCGCTACCCGCTCGACCGCGCTCTCCAGGCCGAGGCCGGCCTGTGCGCAGATGACCATCATGTCCAGAGCGTCAGGCAGGCCGCGTTCCACCTTCTTCAAATGTGCGCCGCGCATCTGCTTGATGAAGAAGTCAGGCGCCAGCATGCCGAGCGCGAACGAGCCGCCCAGGATTGCGTAGAAGGTGGTGGTCGAAAACGTGCTGTTGCGTATCAGCAGGTAGGCAATGGTGGGCAGGCCGAACATCAGCAGCACCTTGCTGCCGAAAAACAGGCCGAACACGCGGCTGCCGCGCAGGCCGGCCTGGTTTATCGTCTGCTCCAGCTGCGCCCGCGTCGAATCGGACAGCACGCCGCTCTTGGCGATGGCGGCACCGAACTTCGCAATCAGGTCGAGGAACTGCGTGGAGTCGCGTTTCGGGGCGAGCGGGATGCCGCCGTCATCCAGCGAGCTGATGCGGGAGAGGCGCGCGCGCACACGCTCCTGCTGGTCGATGGCGCGCAGCAGCAGGAAGGAGCCGACAACAAACACCAGCGCCACGGCTGCGAGCAGAGGAAGAGGCAGCGGCAACGCCGTAATCATCTAAAAACTCCTTCGTTCCGCCAGGACACCCTGGCTGTCCGGCTCATCAGGAAAGGCTCTTCTTGACGATCTTCTGCATGCTGAACAATCCCATGCAAAGCATACCGACGGCAACGGCCAGCAATTCGTTTCCGCTCGACGTGGTAAACAGGATGTCGATATAATCGGGGTTGGAAACCCATAGCATCACACCGCTCACGATCGGCAGCACCGACAGCACGTAGATGCTCGTCTTGGCTTCCGAGGCGAGCGCGTTGCCGCGCTTGCGGGCTGCGTCACGCTTGCGGATGGTGTCAGCCAGCGTGTCCAGCGTCTCCGTCAGCCCGCCGCCGGTCTGGCTTTGCAGGGCCAAGGCGGTTGCGAAAAACCGGTACTCGGCCAGATCGTTCCGCTCGGCCATCTCAACGAGCGCCACCTCGAGATCAACGCCGATGGCGACCGCATCCGCCGCGCGGCCGAACTCCTCGCGGGTCGGCATCAATCCCTCGCGCGCCACCACCTTTATCGCCTCGCCAAGCGGCACGCCGACGCGCACCGAACGCGCGATCATCGAAAGCGCGTCGGGAAACTGGCTCAGCAGCTCGCGCGAGACCTTGTTCGTGCAGTAGAGCAGGAACGTGCGCGTGAGCAGGACGTCTATCAGGGGCACCGCGAACCAGCCCAGCGAGCCGAGCAGCTTCGTGGCGAGCAACGCACCGATCATCGATGGGCCGAGCATGACGAGGACCACGCCCCACCACGTCATCGGGTATTGCGACTTGCGGTCCTCGCGCCAGCCGACCATGCCGTACAGAGTGGCAACCGCGTCGGCCGGCTTTGCCTTCTGCCGCGCCGTGAGCATCAGTGCGGGCCCGGCGGACAGCTTCGGCTTCAGATAGCCGCCTATCGTGGCCTCACGCCGCGCCGCCCAGGCCGCCTCGCGCTTCTGTTCGGACAGCAGCCACAGGCCGAGGCCGATCAGCCCCATCAGGCATAGCAGCCCGCCGGCCATCACGAAGGGCAGGGAGCCGGTCACCAGTTTGTCTCTTCCATTGCCGCCACCCAGGCCCTGTCCATCTGGAAATAGGTCAACCGGTCCCAGAAGCTCGGCCGGCCGCGGCCAACCTTGTAGGCGCCGATCAGCTTGGTGCCGTCAGGGGTCTCGCCGGTGAACTCGAACTGAAAGATGTCGTTAAGCACGACGACATCGCCTTCCAGGCCCACGATGTCGGTCACCTGGGTGATGCGCCGGCCGCCGTCGCGATGACGCTCCACCTGCACGATCATGTCCACCGCGCCCACGATCTGCTGTTTGATCGCCTTGCTCGGCAGGCCCATGTTGCCCATCTGCACCATGTTCTCGACGCGGGTGAGCGCATCACGCGTGTTGTTGGCGTGTATGGTGCTCATCGAGCCGTCATGGCCGGTGTTCATTGCCTGCAACATGTCGAACGCTTCGCTGGAACGTACCTCGCCGATGATCACGCGATCGGGCCGCATACGCAACGCATTTCGCACCAGGTCGCGCTGGGTGATCTCGCCGCGGCCTTCCAGGCTGGGCGGACGGGTTTCCATGCGCACCACATGCGGCTGCTGGAGCTGCAGTTCGGCTGCGTCCTCGATGGTGATGACGCGCTCGGCCGGGTCGATCATCCGGCTCATCGCGTTCATCAGAGTGGTCTTGCCCGAGCCGGTGCCGCCGGAGATGATGATGTTCAGCCTGGCGCGGCCGGCGATCTCGCAGATACGGGCCACCTGCGGCGTGCAGCTGCCATGCGCCACCAGGCGGGCGAAATCCATCTTGCGCTTGGTGAACTTACGTATCGAGACGTAGGGGCCATCCAGCGCCAGCGGCGGAAAGACGATGTTGACGCGGCTGCCGTCCATCAGGCGCGCGTCCACCAGAGGCGAGCTCTCGTCAATCCGCCGGCCTATTGCGGCGGCGATGCGCTGGCAGATGTTGGCCACGTGCCCAGCGTCGCGGAAACGCACGTTGGAGAGGGTGACCTTGCCGGCCTTTTCGACGAACACCCGGTCCGGGCCGTTCACCATGATGTCGGCGATGCTCTCGTCGTCGAGCAGCGGCTGCAGCGGCCCCAGGCCCAGCATGTCGTTGACCAGCTCGGCGGCGAGCTGGCGCTGTTCGCGCGCGTTGAGCTGGATGCGGCGCTCGGTGGCGATGTCGCCCACCAGCTTCTCGATCTCCGGCGCCAGCCGCTCCTGCGGCAGGGCGGCGGCGGCGGCGGGATCAAGCTGGGAGAGGGCGAGCGTGCGCAGGTCTGCGAGCTGGTCCGACGTGGACTGGCTCTGCAGCACGGGCGGCAGCGGTGCCTTGGCCGCGGGAGGCGGCGGCGGCATGCCGGTCGGATCCTCCGTGCGGCGGCGGCCAAACATCGGGGTCGCGTTCATTCGCTGCGTCCGGTCAGTTTGTCGATGATCTTGCCGAAGCTGAAGGACGCGCCGCCCTCCGGTTTGACCACCAGCGCGCCCTCGGCGACGAACGCCACCTCGCGTGCCAGCGCCAGCATGCCGTTCCGGAAGCCGCCGCTGGCGGTGCAGGCCGGCGTGCCCATGGTGGCGGCCTGGCCCACCTGGCGCGGCTGGTAGGGGATTGCCACGTCGATCGGCATCTCGAGCGCCTCCTCGATCTGCGGGCGGGTGAGGCCGCCAGGCTGGCCGAGCCGGTTGAGCACGATCACCGCGCGGCGCACCTGGTCCGGCCCGGTGGGCAGGGCCAGCAGGCGCAGCGTGTTGCGCATGGAGGCGAGCGTGGGGTCCATCACCAGCACGCGCTGGTGTGCCAGCATGAGCAGCTCGCGATACACCGGCACCGGGGCGGACGGCACGTCGGCGACGACGAAATTGTAGCGCCGGCGCAAGGCGGCCAGCAGCGCGCGGCCGGCACCTTCGGCTATGTCGGCGGCCTCCGTCACCTTCTCGTCGCCGGCGAGTACGGAAAGGCGCTCGGTGACCGGCTGGGCGGCGCGCTCGACGAACAGCTCGTCGATGCGCGAGGGGGTTTCGAGTGCCAGCCTGAGGCCGGTGCCGGTGCGGCCGCCCAGCATCATCGCGGCGTTGCCGGTGTAGATGTCGGGATCGAACAGCAGCGTGTGGCGCTTCAGTTCCTCGCCCAGGTACCAGGCGAGGTTGGCGGCGATCGTGGTGGTGCCCACGCCGCCGCAGGCGCCGCTGACGGCGACGATCCGGCCGCCCTGCAGGGCGCCGCTGGAGACCGGGCGCTGCAGGCAGGCTGGCCCGAACATGCGCGCGACCATCTCCTTGGCCAACGGCTTGTAGAGGTATTCGGCCACACCCAGGTCGCGTGTGAGCGAGCGGTAGAAGTTCATGTCCGCGCGGTCGCCGATGACCAGCACGCGGGTGTTGGGCTCGACCACTTCGGAAAGGTCGTGCAGGGCGGCCAGCGGCGCGTCCTCGCCGGTGATGTCCACCACCAGCACTTCGGGGCTGGGCATCTTGCGCAGCAGCGCGGTCGCCTGGCGTATCGAGTTGCGCTTGATCAGTATCGAGGGCACCAGTTCGGACATGCCCTCGCGCAGCGCCGTTTCGCTGTCGGCGTCGGTCACGAACCCCATGACCGCGGCGCGTTCGGCGGCCGGCTTCTGGCCGGTATCCGCGGGCGGCTGAGCCAGGGTGTTCTGTGCCATCAGGGTGCTCCGCCGCCGCCGTTGTTGTCACCGCTGGACGTGGCGCCGATGTTGGCGACGTCGGAGGCGGGCAGCTTCTTCACCTTGTCGGTGCGCAGGCGATCGATCGCGGCGGCGGCAAGCTGGCCGTCACTCGTGGTGACCCCCGTGCCGCGTACCAGGTCGGCCGGATTGGCGACCATAAGCGTCAGGTCGGTATGGTTGGCGTGGTTGGGGTGCCACAGCCCTTCGCGGGTAAGCGGGTCGAAATCCTGGCCGCAGCCGGCAAGTGCCGCCGTGCCGCCAAGCAGAATTGCTGTCTTGAGCGATTTGCGCATGTTCTTGCCCTTACTCGACGATGAAGCCGGCATCCGACGGGATGCGGCCGTAGTTCGCGTAGGATCCGCGCCCGAGCTGGCGCAATTCCAGTATGCGCTCGAAATCATTCGGCGCGTGGAAGCCGTCCGTCGAAAGCTTCAGCGCGCCGGGATCGCTGACTGGGCGCACGATGTAGGGCGTGACGACGATGACCAACTCGGTCTGCTGGCGCTGGAAGCTGTCGGAGCGGAACAGCGCGCCGAGTATGGGTATGTCGCCGATGCCAGGCGTGGCCTGCACCGTCTGGGTCGTCTGGTCCGACAGCAGGCCGGCGATGGCCATGCTCTGGCCCGAGCCGAGCTCGATCGTGGTGTCCGCGCGACGTACGGTGAGCGCGGGAATGCTGACAGACACGTTGGAGTTCAGCAACGAGGTCACGCCGTCCGCCTTGTCCAGCGCGCTGACTTCCGGACGCACGTGCAGGCTGATTCGGCCCGGCGAGATCACGGTCGGAACGAACGCCAGGCTTATGCCGTACTGCTTGAACTCCACCGAGATCGTGTTGTTGTTAGTGGCGACAGGGATCGGGAACTCGCCGCCGACGAGAAAGCTGGCCGGCTGGCCGCTCATCGTGGTCAGGTTCGGCTCGGCAAGCGTGTGCACGAGCGAGTCCTGGCTGAGCGCGTCGATCACCGCGCTGAGGTTATAGGGCTGTCCCGGTATACCGGAGCGGCCGATATTGCCGAACACGTTGGCGGGCGCCGCCCCGGGAACCACCACGTTGGCGGTGTTCGTGGCCGCGCCGATCAGCACGTCCTTGCCGAGCTGGCCGACGGTCGACCAGTTCACGCCCAACTCGCGCACCAGCGAGCGCGTCATCTCGGCTATGCGCACGTGCAGGCCGACCTCGATGGACTGGTTTACCATCATGTGGTTGTCGATCTTGGCGTCGGGCGGCAGCGAGCCTTTCGCCGCACTCACCGCGCGCTCGGCGTCGCCTGGTGTGGCCACATGGCCGGAGAGGGACACGCCGGTCTCCGTCGCCCGCGTGCTGATCGAGGCGTTGCCGCCGTGCGAGAGGGTGCCGCGCACCTGGCCCGCGTCGAAGCCGGACGGTACGACGGAGACCTGATACTGCGCGATAGGATCGCCCGCGGCGCTGAGTGCCGCCACCGTGGTGGTGCCGGGCGCCACGCCGAAGACGAACAGGCTGTTCGCACTGGCGGGGCGCACTTCGGCTACTTTCGGATCCGCGGTGAACACGTTTATCGCGTTTGCGTGCAGATGGATCACCTGGCCGCTGCCTGCCGAGAGCGTGATGCTGGCACGCACCGGGACTACTGGCGTGGTGTTCTGCACCGGCAGGGGCAGGCTCTCCTGCGAGCCGCCGACGGCGGCGTCCTGTGCCAAAGCGGGCGGCGCCAAGCCGATGGCCGTCGTCGCCAGCAGCAGCGTGGCAAGACGCAATGTCCGGACGGTGCGCATCAGAAATGGTATTCCTTGTCGTTCTGGCCTGAATAGACGTGCATCGTAGGGGCAACCTGGAGTTCGGATGGCCGGCGCATGTTGCCGATGGCGCTGGACACGTCGCGCGAGCAGGTCACCGCATGGTCCTTCTGATCCACCGGCATGCCGGCATCGACAGGGCGCACCGCCAGGCCGAGCTTGCCAAGACGTGTCGCTACCGCAACTTTCTCCACGTCTTCCGGCGATACTTCAAGGGTGACCGTGCGGGATTGCTGCGAGGTGTCGGCCGTGCTCGAGACGCCGCCCTGGACGAGCTGCTGGTCGATGGCGATGACGCGGACGTCCTTGAGCACCGTCTCGCCGGAGAAGCGGCAGCCGATCGGCACGTTGGGGTCCTGTATCTCCTGGGTAAGTATCAGGTCTACGTGGTCGCCGGGCCAGATCAGGCCGGCGGTGCCGCTGACGGCGTCCACGCCCACCGAGGTGGCGCGCTTGCCGGGTGTGAGCACGGCGGCGAGGAAGCCGTGGTCGCCTGGGCGCATGACGTCGGCCGGCAGCACGACCTGGTGCGGCAGCAGGGTCTGGCGGACCATCGCGCCGAACAGCTCGGAGCGCGCCTGCGGGGTGTCGCGCCGTGCACCGGTAGGCACTTCGCCATCGGTCACCTCGCGTATCTCGAGGTCGTCCGGCTTGAGAAGCGTGCCGGCGCGCAGGGTGCTGGCGGCGGCCAGCACCTGGATCTTCTGTATGGGGGCCACTACCGGTGCCGGCGGGTGCAGGCTGACCCAGGCGACGGCGGAGAAGCCGAGCACACCGGCGGCCATGAGAAGGAAAAGCACGGTTCTCAACATGATGAGGCCTCAAATACTAAGGGTAGGTGCACGCCGGTTCTGACGGGCGGAGGGGAGCGGGATGGTCATGAGCCGGCGATCGCCAGCCAGCCGCCGGCAGCAATGGCTGCCGCGTAGGGCAGGGGGCCGCGCCGCCGCAGGCGCCGCAGTTCGCAGCGCGCCGCCCGCCTGACCAGCCCGGTGCCACCGGCGCCGGCGAAGGCCGGGCGGGGCTGCGGCACAAGCCGGCTGCCTGCGACGTAGATGAGCGCCAGCACGCCGCCGGCGAGCGAGGTGCCGATTACCAGCGTGGGCACCATGGCGGGCGCCACCAGGACCGCGGTGCTGCCGAGCAGCTTCACGTCGGCCCCGCCCATCCAGCCCATGCGCCAGAAGAAGTAGGTGGCGGCGAAGACCGCGGCGCCGCATCCCAGCCCGAGCAGCAGGTCCTGCTGCAGCAGCCGGAGCAACAGCCCCAAGGCGAGCAGCGCCAGGGAGACGCGGTTGGGAACGGTGCGGAAGCCGACATCGTGCAGCGCCGCGAACGCCAGCAATGACGCGCCGGCCAGCAACAGGATCAGGATCGGGGCGGTATGGGGCACGGCGGAACCCTTGACTGTAATCGGCCGACGGTCTGCTGCGGACCGGAGGCGCCGGTCAGCCTGGAAGCCGGGCGGAGGGAAATTGCGGGAAGTAATTACGGCAGGAGGAAAGTAGTGGTCAGTAATGGCGGCAACAGCATGGCAGTATAGCGGGTGTGACCGGCCGGGCGTGTTGCGGTCGGAGGACGCGCGGCGGACCCTGGCACGGGCCGGACCCGGGGATGGCTGATGCCGCCCCGGGTCCGTTCGCGGTTAGATCGAAGCGCCGACGCTGCTGAACAGCGTGCTCAACTTGGAGCCGAAGCTGGAGAAGATGGTGACCAGCACCAGGCCGAGAATGCTGGCGATGATGCCATATTCCAGGGCGGTTACGGCCTTGCGGTCGGCCTTGAAAGTGAGCGCGCGTACGATGAGCTTGTCCATTTGTAGTCTCCATGTCTGCGCGGAGCAGGGGCGCCCGCGTTGTTGTTTCACATCAGTGGCTTCGTCTGTCTTCAGAACGCCATGTGCTGCTGGCGTACCGTAATCGTAATGTTTTTTATGCGATCGTCAATCTCAAAATTACATCTACAAGCTGATTTTCAATTTAAAAACTTAGACAGAGCAACTTAAAGTCGTCTTAATGGCAACCCCAAGTTGTTCTGCGGGGCGAACTAAGGCTTACTCTCATCACGTCTCTGTGAGAAGGGTAAATC
>CAXTJZ010000004.1:0-40525 GCA_964244695.1 uncultured Acetobacteraceae bacterium | reverse complement strand
GTCCTGCGCAAGATGGCGCGGCTGAGCGCCAGTTTCGGTGACGCGACCCGTTTCTGGACGCGGCGTGTGCGGGCCAGTCTGGGCGCCGGCGAACCGTCGCTGCAGGAACGGGTTTTCCTGGCCGGGCCGCACACCAACGCGCGCGCCGCGGCGCTGGCGGCCGGTGCCGGCTTTCGCGTCCTGCGCCCAGGCGACATGAATCTGGCCGCCCGCGTGCACGGCGTCGGCGTTGCATCCCAGATCGTCGGAGACGACGGCGCCGACTTGCATGACAACGTGTTCTGCGCGGCAGGCGCGCGGGTATGCGGGCTGCGGCCAGCAGGGCGCACCGGCGGCTTCCTGCAGACCGGCATCGGCGCGGCACTGGGCTTCAGGACGGGTTACGTGTTCGGCAGTGACGAGGCTGAGTTGTGCCGGGCGCTGGATTTGCTGGCGCTCTGAGCTGCGTGGGATGAAGAAAGCAAGCAGTCCTTTTTTGAAAAAAAGGACCAAAAAACTTTTACTCCCCCGCATTTGCAGCAGCCGGTTGACTGCAGATAATACGAGGCTGCTGGAACGGCGTGGGGACAAAAGTTTTTTGCTTCTTTTTTTCAAAAAAGAAGGCCTTTCTTGCCTCTGATCGCCCACGCCGACTGGAGCAAGCACGCCGCCAAGCGCTGGATGACGATGATCCAGCCCGACGGCCTGGTGCACGCCCCCGAGCCGGTAGGCCCACCCGAAACCCTGATCGCCAGGCTAAGCGCAGTCGCCGCAAACACAGGCGTGGCGCTCGGGTTGGACTGCCCCCTGGGCCTGCCGCGCGCCTACGTCCGGCTGCATGCCACGGTGCCGGATTTCCCGTCCTTTCTGCGCGCTCTGGCGCCCGGCTCGGCGTTCCTGGACGTGGCGGCACATCTGGACGAGGTTTCCGCCAGCCGGCCGTTCTACCCGGCGCGCGGCGTGCTTGGCATGACTCGTTTGTCCCATGCGCGCGCGCTTGGCCTGCCGGACGCAGCGGCGCTGTGCCGGTTGTGTGACCGCGCCACGGCGGAGCGGCCGGCCGGCGCCCCGCTGTTCTGGACGCTGGGCGCCAACCAGTCCGGCAAGGCGGCCATTTCCGCCTGGCGGGAGCTGGTGGGGCCGGCCTTGCGCGCCGGTGCGCTGCTGTGGCCGTTCGATGGCGATTTGCGCGCGCTCGTCGCGCCCGGCGCGGTGGTGATTGCCGAGACGTATCCCGCCGAGGCCATGCGCCACCTTGGCGTCACGTTGCGCGGCAGCAAGCGGCGCCAGGCGGACAGGGCGGCCTGCGCGCAGGCCCTGCACGCCGCCATGCTGCATCTTGGTGCGGTCGCGGATCCCCACTTGCAGGCATCTCTGCAGGATGGTTTCGGCAGCGACGCGGCAGGCGAAGACAGGTTCGACAGCCTGCTCGGCGCGTTGTGCGTAATGGGCGTGGTGTCCGGGCATCGGCCGGATGGCACCCCCGACGATCCTTGGCTGCAACGATGGGAAGGCTGGGTCCTGGGGCAGACGAGCCTGCCGGCGTTTCTCGCGTGATCTCCGGTTGGGAAGGTAGGACCGATTCGTCAGCCAATCGTTCCACACTCAAGCCGGGAACATATCGCTCCAGAAAACAACCATGCCGAGTATTCACTGCTATAAAACATCATCTTCGTTGTCCAATCAAAGGAAATCAAGCACGATCACGTCTCCGTTTCTGTTGTTCTTTGACAAAAACGTGTTGAGACGGCCGATGGGGCCTGGCGTATAAGCCTTCATCCAATATTGATGAGGCTCACATGCGTAACGCGGTTGCTTTCATTGCATTTTCGGTAGTATCCGCAGGCGCCGTGCAGGCGCATGCGAGCACGGTGACCGTCCAGAACACCACGGACGTCGTGGCTTACGGTGACGGTTCTTCGCCCGGCCCAACCGACTACTTTGGCAACTCGGCAGTAAGCTCGGCGTCGATCGGCAGCAACTTCGAAACGTCCCAGCTGGCCTATACAACGACGATGCTTGCCAACGGCAACTACTCGGTGGATTTGCAATACACCACGCTATTTTCCGGATCCGAAACGCTGAACGGCCAGCAGATCTACTACCCGGACATTTTCCTGCGCACACCGGACTCCGGCTACAGCAACGGGGCGTTCAACTACGCCATCTCCCTCGGGGACGAGAAGGCTAACGGCGGCCTTGCGGCAGGTTTTTACTCCGTCTCTTCTTACCTCACGTCCCAGCAGGTGTGGTCCAGCCGGACGGGCTTCGTGTATGGCGGGCAGTACACCAACACGACCGCGTATCAGCCTGGGACGGCAGGATATACCGGCTACAACGCGCCTGTCGTCCTGACCGCCGGCAAACAGCTCGGCGCCGCTGCCATCACGACGGCACAGTCCGGCAACACCTACACCCTTTCTGCGGCGATCACGCTGACCGCCGCGGAGGCAGCCGGTTTTATCGACGGTTCCGACATCTTCTGGGGCACAGGCGATTGTGCGAACGGCTCCTTCCTGGCCGCTTTCAAGCCAGACGGCAGCGGCGGACCGACGGGCGCCCCGGTGCCTGAGCCTGCCGCTCTGCTGCTGGTCGGCGTCGGTGCGGCATGTATCGGCCTGGTCCGACGTAAGCAGGCCTTGTTCACCTAAGGCTTATCTGCTGGGCGGTCTGGCTGGGCCGCCCGGTGGTTTCTCTGAGAAAGCAAGGCCTCCTTTTTCGAGAAAAAGAAGCAAAGAGCTTTTACTGGCGCTGTCGCGGAATGCTGTAGAGCTCGCGTCAACAACACGGGCTCACCCGCCTGCACGTGCGCTACGACCGCGCGCACTTCCCCGAAGATCTGCAGTTTCAGGAGACGCCGGATACGCAGAAATTCCAGGCGCGCTTCGTCATCCAGGTCGTCTCGAAGCGCCGCACGATGAGCACCTGCGCCGCCGGCGACGCGTATAGGCGGGAGCTGCATGAACGGTGGAAGACGGAGAACGCGACGCTGGCCGAGCTGACCGGGTGGCGCCCCGACGACATACGCCGGGACATGGTGGCGCATTGGCTGCGCACACGGGAGAACTGATTATGGAAAGCAAGCAGTTCTTTGGATGGAATTGGAAATAGTAGTAAAAACAAGGCTTTCTTCTTGAAAAGAGGAGCAAAAACCTTTGCTCCTGGCGGTGGCAAGTAGGCGGTGTTTCGTTCTGCCGCCGCTTACGTTGGCAGAACCAGGCGGACGCCGATGCCAGCGTCAGAAGCAAAAGTTTTTTGCTTCTTGTTTTCAAAAAAGAAGGCCTTTCTTTAGCCTCTTCCGTATTCGAAACAGCCGCGAGGCCGCCCACCCAGTTCAAATGCGGGAGTCAAAAGGTTTTTGGTCCTTTTTTCAAAAAAGTGCTGATTTCTTAACTTTGCCTAAGACCGCTTGACGGCAGGCGCCAGCAAGAACAAAATATGAACATGCCCGCTACCCAACCCCCAGTCACAGACCTGGACAGCCTACGCCGCCGCGTCCGTATGCTTGAACGCCCGGCGGCACGCCCAGCACAGGTGGCGGGCTTTGGCGTGCCCGAAATCGATGCGCACCTCCCTGAAAGCGGCCTGGCCTGCGGTGCGCTGCACGAGGTGGAAGGCGGCGGGGCGGACGCAATCCCCGGTGCCTGCGCCGCCCTGTTCACCGCCGGCATCCTGGCGCGCATGGACCGCAGCGTGCTGTGGTGCGCCGCCACCGACGATCTGTTCGCCCCCGGCCTGGCCTGTGCCGGCCTGCATCCGGACCGCGTGATACACGCCCGCGCCGCGGACGAGCACAGCGTGCTCCTGGTGATGGAGGAGGCGCTGCGCCACCAGGGCCTCTCCGGCGTGGTCGGCGAGCTTTGGCGCCTGCCGATGACCGCGTCCCGCCGCCTGGTGCTGGCCGCGGAGAAATCCGGCGTGATGGCGATCGCCCTGCGCCGGCGCCGCGAGGGCCGCCTGGAGGAGACCGGGCTCACCGCGGCCGCCACACGCTGGCGGATCACGCCCGTGCCCTCCGCGCCGCTGCCCGTGCCAGGGCTGGGGCGGGCGCGCTGGCAGGTGGACCTCACGCGCTGCCGCGGCGCCGAAGCCAGAACTTGGAACATGGAGGCATGTGATGCGCAGGGTCGTCTCTCTCTACCTGCCGAGCTGGCCGACCGACCGGCTGCACAAGCAGGACGCCCCGCTGCACAAAACCCCGCTGGACAAAACCACGCCGCACGAAACCAAGCCGCATGATGCGCGCCCCATGCTGACCGCCGCGCGCGAAGGCGGCCGTCGCGTGGTGGCGGCGGTGGATGCGCGCGCCGCCGCGTGCGGCCTGCGCGCCGGCATGGCAGTGGCGCACGCCCAGGCGCTGGTGCCCGATTTGCGCATAGAAGAAGCTGCCCCCGCCGAGGACCGCGCCGCACTCGCCCGGCTCTCCGCCTGGTGCCTGCGCCAGTTCAGCCCGCTCTCCGCCGCCTGCCCGCCGGACGGCGTGTGGATGGACGTGACCGGCTGCACCCACCTGTGGGCCGGCGACGAGGCCGGCCTGCTGGCCGCACTCACCGGCCGGCTGGCGGAAGCCGGCATCGCCGCACGCGCCGCGCTGGCCGACACGCCCGGCGCCGCCCACGCGCTGGCCCGCTACGGGCGCGATCCGCTTTGCGTGGCCCCGCCAGGCGGCGTGCGCGCGGCACTGGCAAAGCTGCCGACCGCCGCGCTGCGCCTGGAGCCCGATACGGTGCAGGCCCTGCGCACCCTGGGCTTCGACACGGTGGGCCAGCTCCTGGCCGCCCCGCGCGCCCCGCTCGCCAAACGCTTCGGCGCCACCGTGCTGAAACGCCTGGACCAGGCCACCGGCGCCGTGCCCGAGCCGATAGAACCCGCGCCGGACCCCGGCCTGCCGCGCGCCCGCCAGGGCTTCCCCGAACCCATCGCCACGCCTGACGACCTGGCGCGCGCCACCCTCCTGCTGGCCGAAAGCCTGTGCGCCAAGCTGGCCAAGCGGGGCCTGGGCGCCTCCCGCCTGGACCTGGTGTTCCACCGCGTGGACGGCGCCGCCCAGGCGATACGCATAGGCACCGCCGCCGCCACGCGGGACGCCGCCCACCTGGTCCGCCTGCTGCAGCCGCGCCTGGAGACGATAGACCCCGGCTTCGGCATAGAGGCGATGATGCTGACCGCATCCCTGACCGCCCGCCTGGACGCCCGCCAGACGCTGAGCGAACTCTGCGCGGAGGCCAGCGGCCCAGACCTGTCCGGCCTGGTGGACGCCCTGCTCAACCGCCTGGGCGAGCACGCGGTGTTCCGCACGGCGCCGGTGGAGAGTGACGTCCCCGAGCGCAGCGTGCGCGCCGTCGCTCCGCTGTCGCGCGCCGAGGGTGCGGACTGGCCGGACCGCCTGCCGCGTCCGCCGCGTCTGTTCTCCCCGCCCAGGCGCATCGAGGCGATGGCCCTGTTGCCGGACCACGCGCCGGCCATGTTCACCTGGCGCAAGCGCGCGCACCGCGTGAAGCGTGCCGACGGGCCGGAGCGGGTGTTCGGCGAGTGGTGGCGCGATGAGGCGGAAATCTGGGCCGTGCGGGATTATTTCGCCGTGGAGGACGAGGCGGGGCAGCGGTTCTGGTTGTTCCGTAGGGGGGATGGGGAGGCCACGGTTACCGGGGATTTGAGTTGGTTTTTGCATGGCATGTTTGGGTGAGGAAGAAAGGCCTTCTTTTTTGAAAAAAAGAAGCAAAAAACTTTTAACTGCGCTGTCGCGGACTCACAGGACAGGTTCGCGACAGCGGAGCAAAAGTTTTTTGGTTCTTTTTTTCAAAAAAGAACTGCTTGCTTTCTGCTGATGTACACAGAACTCCAAATAACCTCCAACTACTCCTTCCTGCGCGGCGCCTCCCACGTGGAAGAGCTCCTGGCGCAAGCGAAGCTGTTCGAATACAGCGCGATCGCCATAACCGACCGCAACTCGCTCGCCGGCATAGCGCGCGCGCACCAGCGGGCGGACGAGGCCGGCATACGGCTGATCATAGGCTGCCGGCTGGACCTCGAATGCGGCACCGCCGTGCTGGTGTATCCGACGGACCGCGCCGCCTATGCGCGCCTGTGCCGGCTGCTCAGCATCGGCAAGGGCCGCGCCGGCAAGGGGGCGTGCCGGCTGGAGTGGAGCGATCTGGTCGCGCATGGCGAGGGGCAGATCGCGATCCTGCTTTCAGATGAGGCGGATGAGGACCTGCGCGCGAACCTGTCGCGTTTGGCTGCGTCGTTCAAGGACCGCGCCTACCTTTCGCTGAGTTTGCAGCGCCGCCCTGGTGATTCGCTGCGCCTGCACAGGCTGTCCCAACTGGCGCAGACCATGCGCGTGCCGACAGTGGTGACGAATGACGTGTTGTATCACGATCCGCGCCGGCGCGTGTTGCAGGATGTGGTCACGTGCATACGCGAGGGCTGCACGATAGACGATTCCGGCTTTCGCCGCAGCCGTTTCGCCGAACGCCACCTGAAGGCGCCCGAGGAGATGGCAAGGCTGTTCGCCGCCTATCCCGAAGCTGTGGCACGCTCTTCGCAAATTGCCGAGCAGTGCAGATTCAATCTCCGCGAACTGTGCTACCAGTACCCGCATGAAATCGAGGCGGGCGAGGGCGCGCAGGAGCGGCTCGAGCGCCTGACATGGCAGGGTGCCGCAAGCAAGTTCGATTGTGTGCCGGAGAAGGTTGCCGCGCAGATCAGGCGTGAACTCGCCCTTGTTGCGGAGATGCGCTACGCGCCGTATTTCCTTACCGTCTACAACATCGTTAACTTCGCCAAGTCGCGCGGCATATTGTGCCAGGGCCGCGGCAGTGCCGCCAACTCGGCCGTCTGCTACGTGCTTGGCATCACCGCCATCGATCCGATCCAGTCCAACCTGCTGTTCGAACGTTTCCTGAGCGGCGTCAGGCGCGAGCCGCCCGACATCGACGTGGATTTCGAGCACGAGCGCCGCGAGGAGGTCATACAATGGATCTACGAGACCTACGGCCGTGACCGCGCCGCCCTGTGCGCCACCGTCGCGCGCTACCGCTCACGCGGCGCGGTGCGCGAGGTGGGAAAGGTCCTTGGCCTGACCGAGGACGTGACCGCCGCACTCGCCGGCCAGGTGTGGGGCTGGAGCAGCGACGGCGTGGACGAGGAGCACGCCGAAGCTTTGCACCTGAACGTATCGGACCGCCGCCTGCGCATGACGCTGGAGATCGCCCGCGAGCTGATCGGCTTCCCCCGCCACCTCTCGCAGCACCCGGGCGGCTTCGTGCTGACGCAGGATCGCCTGGACACCCTGGTGCCGATCGAACCGGCCGCCATGGATGACCGCCAGGTGATCGAATGGGACAAGGACGACATCGACTACCTGCAATTCATGAAAGTCGATGTGCTGGGCCTGGGAATGCTCGGCTGCATGCGCCGCGCGTTCGACCTGCTGGCCGAACACCGCGGCGTGCAACTGGAAACCATGGCGGACGTGCCGACAGAAGATCCCGAGACATACAGGATGATCCAGCGGGCGGACACGATAGGCGTGTTCCAGATCGAAAGCCGCGCCCAGATGTCCATGCTGCCGCGCATGAAACCGAAGGAGCTGTATGACCTGACGATACAGGTGGCCATCGTCCGCCCAGGCCCGATACAGGGCGACATGGTGCACCCCTATCTGCGCCGGCGCGACGGTTTGGAAAAAGCCGACCTGCCGACCGAAGAACTGCGCGCAGTCCTGGGAAAAACCTTGGGCGTGCCGCTGTTCCAGGAACAGGCGATGCAGGTAGCCATGGTGTGCGCCGGCTTTACCGCCACACAGGCCGACCAGCTACGCCGCGCGATGGCCACCTTCAAGGTCACAGGCGGCGTCAACAAATTCCACACCGAGCTGATCGAAGGCATGGTCGCCCGAAACTACTCGCGCGAGTTCGCCGAACGCATCTTCAAGCAAATCGAAGGTTTCGGCAGTTACGGCTTTCCGGAGAGCCACGCGGCGAGTTTCGCGTTGATCGCCTACGCCAGCTCCTGGATGAAATGCCACCACCCGGACGTGTTCGCCTGCGCCCTGCTGAACGCGCAGCCAATGGGTTTCTACGCACCGGCGCAGATCGTGCGCGATGCCCGCCAGCACGGTGTGGAAATCCGCCCAGTCAGCATCAACGAAAGCCGGTGGGACTGCACGCTGGAGCCAGGCGGCCGCACCCACGCCGTGAGGCTCGGCCTGCGCATGGCTAAAGGCCTGGCGGAGAAAGATGCCGGCCGCCTGATAAGCACCCGCAATTGTGCCTACGAAAGCCTGACGGACCTGCATCGCCGCACCCGCCTCCTGCCCGGCGCACTCGAACGCCTCGCCGAAGCCGACGCCTTCGCCTGCCTGGGTATCAGCCGCCGCCAGGCCCTGTGGGACGTGCGCGCGCTGGCCGCAACAGACCTGCCGCTATTCGCCGGCCAAGAGGATTTCACCGAGACTGTCACAGCAATCACGCCAATGCAGCCTGGCCGCGAAGTGGTGGAGGACTACCGCACGCTTGGCCTGACCCTGCGCCGCCACCCGCTAAGCTTCCTGCGCGCCGAACTTGCCGCCAGTGGCATGGTACGTGCCGCCGACCTGCCGCACACGCGCGACGGCAGCCGCATACGCCTCGCCGGCATCGTGCTGGTGAGGCAGAAGCCGGGCAGCGCCAAAGGCGTGATGTTCATCACCATCGAAGATGAGACCGGCCACGCAAACCTCATCGTCTGGCCGGCGGTGTTCGAGCGCCAGCGGCGGCTTATCCTGTCGGCCGGGATGGTCGCGTGCCACGGCAAGCTGCAGCGCGAAGGCAGCGTGATCCACGTGATCGTGGACCGGCTGGAGGATTACTCGGAGATGCTGCGCAGCGTCGGCGACAGGGATGATCCGTTCGTCGTGCGAACGGGGCGGGGGGACGAGGCGAAGCATGGCGGAGCGCCGGATGTTCGCGGGATCAAGGTCAGCACACGGGATTTTAGGTAAGGCAAGGCCTTCTTTTTTGAAAAAAAGAAGCAAAAAACTTTTGTCCCCGCGCATTTGCGCCACCTGGATATGTCAGGAGGCACCTAGTCGTTGCAGATGCGAGGGAGTAAAAGTTTTTTGCTTCTTTTTTACAAAAAAGAAGGCCTTGCTTACTTACTAAACGTGGAAGCTCTCCCCACACCCGCACCGCCCCTTCTCGTTCGGGTTGGTGAACGTAAATCCCGCGCTCAACGCCTTCTGCTCGTAATCCATCACCGTGCCGATCAGGAACAGGCTCGCCTTGCGGTCCACCAGCAACGTCAGATCGTGGTCGCGCACAACCTCGTCGCCAGGCCCGGGCTCGGCAACCCAGCTCATGTCATAAGCCAGGCCGGAGCAGCCCTTCGTGTTGACGCTGATGCGCAGCAATCGTCCGTCGCCGTGCGCGTAGAGCGCGCGTAGGCGGTCGGCGGCAGTATCGGACATGGTGAGCAGCGGCGGCAACGCGCGGCGCGCGCGTGGGGCAGGCGAAGAAAGGTTCTGATCCATGCTGCGGCTCCGTTCAGAACATGTTGAGCGCAAGGCGCGCTTCTTCGGACATGCGGCTTGGATCCCACGGCGGATCCCAAACGGTCTCCACCTCGGCCGAGGTGACTCCAGGCACGCCCAGCACCGCCTCGCGCACCTGCACAGGCAATTCCTGCGCGCTCGGGCAGCCCGGCGCGGTAAGTGTCATCTCCACCTTGACCGCGCCGGCATCGCTGATTTCGACAGCGTAGATCAGGCCAAGCTCGTAGATGTTCACCGGGATTTCCGGATCGTAGATCGTGGCGATCGCGTCGAGCAGCGCGGTCTCGCCGGGCAGCGCAATCGTCTCACCCTCGGGCGTCCAGGTGCCGATAACGGCGGCGGTGTGTTCCGGGTCAGTCATGGGACGTCTCCTTGGCGCCATCGAGCGCCGCAATCAGGGCCGACCACGGCAATGTCGCACATTTCACCCGGCTGCGGTATTCAGAAACTCCAGAGAGCGGCTGCAACGTTGTTATGGCCGGGTCCCCCGACGCGCTGACGCCGTTGCGTGCCAGTTCGCCGAAATCGGCGGCCAGGCTGCGTATGGCAGTTGCATCCCGCCCGCGCACCACTTCCGCCATCAGATCCGCCGACGCCATGGAAATGGCGCAGCCGCGCGCCTCGAAAGCAGCTTCTGCGATCGTGGTGTCAGCCGCAAAACGCACACGCACTTCCACCTGGTCGCCACACATCGGGTTCTCGCCCGCGGCGCACGCGTCGAACGGCTCCATCCGATGCATGTGATGCGGGTTGCGCCCCCGATCCAGGATGATGTTCTGGTACAGGTCGCGCACGTCATCGAAAGACTGGCTCATTGAAAAAAGCTTCGCACGCGCACCAGCGTGTCCGCCAGAACGTCTATCTCGGCATGTGTGGTGTAGATGCCGAAGCTGGCGCGCGCCGTGCTCGTCAGCCCCATGCGCGCCATCAGCGGGTCGGCACAATGCCGCCCGGCGCGCACGGCAATGCCGTTACGATCCAGCAAGGTAGCCACGTCATGCGCGTGCGCGCCCTCCAGCGTGAAGCTGATCACCCCGCCACGGTCCTGCGCCTGGCCCACGATCCGCAGCCCGTCCACGCCGGACAGGCGGGAGAGCGCATGGTCGGTCAGCGCCGCCTCATGCGCTGCAATGGCGTCGAACCCGATCGCGTTCACGTAATCGATCGCCGCTCCCAGCCCGATCACCTCGATGATCGCCGGTGTGCCTGCCTCGAACTTCTGCGGCGCCGGCGCCCAGGTCGAGCGCTCGAAACTCACGGATGCGATCATGTCACCGCCACCCATGAACGGCGGCATGGCGTCCAGCAGCGCGCGGCGCGCCCACAGCACGCCCACGCCCGTGGGTCCATACAGCTTGTGGCCGGTGAACACGTAGAAATCCGCGCCCAGCGCCTGCACATCCACCGCGCGGTGCACCACCGCCTGGCTGCCATCCACCAGCAATTGCGCACCGGCCGCATGCACAAGTGCTGCCACGCGCGCGATCGGATTATACGTGCCGAGCACGTTAGACATGTGCGTGACGGCAGCCAGCCCCACCCGCCCGTCTTCCAGCAGACGCGCGAACGATGCCAAATCCAGCTCGCCGGAATCGGTGATCCCGGCCACCCGCAATTCGATCCCGTGCGCATCGCGCAGCATCTGCCACGGCACGATGTTGGCGTGGTGCTCCATCTCGGTAATCAGCACCGCCTGGCCGGGCTTGAGTATGCCGCGTCCGTAGCTGTGCGCCACCAGGTTGATCGCCTCGGTGCTGTTGCGCGTGAACACAACCTCGTCGCGCGACTCCGCATGCAGCAAGGCCGCCACCTGATCACGCACGTTCTCATACGCGTCAGACGTGCGCTCGCTCATCCAGTGCAGGCCGCGATGCACGTTGGCGTATTGCGACTCCATGGCATGGGTCATCGCGGCAATCACCGCCCGCGGCTTCTGCGCGGAGGCCGCGCTGTCCAGGAACACGAACGGTTTGCCATGCACGCGCTCGGACAGGATCGGAAAATCGGCGCGTATGCGCTCCACGTCAAACGCCGGCGCCAAATCGGCAAGCTTCGGGTTCGCATTCATCCTTCGTGCACCCACCAGGAGGAAATCACATTGTCCAGCATCGCCCGTGCCGGCTCGTCGGCCACCATGTCCAGCGCCTCGCCCAGGAAGGCCTGCACCAGCATGGCGCGCGCCTCGGCCTGCGGAATGCCGCGGCTGACCAGGTAGAAAAGCTGGTCGCTATCCAGCTCGCCCACGGTCGCACCATGGCTGCATTTCACGTCGTCGGCGAAAATCTCGAGCTGCGGCTTGCAGTCTATCTCCGCGTCAGGCGAGAGCAGCAGCGCCTGGTTCATCTGGTAGCCGTCTGTCTTCTGCGCCAGGCGGTCCACCTCGATCTTGCCCTGGAACACGCCCCGCGCACGGCCGGCCAGCACGTGCTTCACCGTCTGCCGGGAAGCACAGCTCGGCGCCTCATGACGCACCACCGTAGTGAAATCGCTGTGCTGGGCGCCGCGCAGAAGCTGCGCCGCGTTTATCGCCGCATGGCCGCCCGCGCCATGCAGGCGCACATGTATTTCCGTGCGCGCAACCCTGGCGCCAGTCGACAGCGTGAACCCGTCATACGTGGCCCGCTCAGCGATGTCGGCATATACGGTCGCCAAGTGATACGCGGCCAGGCCCTCGTTCTGCAGCCGCACATGCGACAGCGCCGCGCCTTCGCCGAGCACGATCTCGGTGACCGGATTGTGCAAATACTGCCCGTGCCCGACAGCCATCTCGACAAGCGTCAGCTTCGCGCCCGCAGCCAGGCGGATGCTGTGCCGTGGGTGGAACGCCACCGGCGTGCCGTGAATGTCGCGCCCGACGCTGACCAGGACGATGCTGCCCGCATCCACACCTTCGGCCACTTCGATGATGGCACCATCTTCCGCCAACATCGTGTTCAGTGCCACGAGGCGTTCCCGCTCAGGGTTGGCCAACGCACCGAACTCGGCATTCGCGGCGAAAGAGCGCACGCTGGCCAGCGCCGGCAACACGGATTGCGCGCTGCTGAACCGGCCCTGCACGAACACCAACCGCGGCAGCGCCGATAGTCCGCCCAGATCGGGCAGGTCGTCGTCCCCGGTGAAACCGGAAGCCTCGGTCAGCGCCTCATGAAACCGCGCGTCGCCCAAAGGTGCCAGATTGGTGTAGCGCCAGCCTTCCTCACGCAGATGCGGCAGGCCGGCGGAAAGCAATATGTCACGCGCCGCACGCCGCGGCGCCGGGTCGCCGGGCAGGCGGCCCGTCAGCCCCTCATAACGTGCCAGAAACCCCGTGGCGGAAGCGGTCACCGCGTTCATGCAGCCTCCGCAATCACCTGCGCGTAGCCCTGTGCTTCCAGCGCACGTGCCAGATCCGCGCCGCCGCTGCGTACGATACGGCCATGTGCCAGAACATGCACCGCGTCGGGCACTATGTGGTCCAGCAAGCGCTGGTGATGCGTGATCACCAACGCGGAAAATGCCGGTGACCGCAAAGCGTTCACGCCGTCACCCACGATCTTCAGCGCATCGATGTCCAGCCCGCTATCTGTCTCGTCCAGTATGGCGAGCTTCGGCTGCAGCATGGTCATCTGCAGAACCTCGTTGCGCTTCTTCTCGCCGCCGGAGAACCCTACGTTCACGTTGCGCTTCAGCATGTCGTCGGGCATCTGCAAACGCTTCGCCTCGGCACGCGCCATCTTCAGGAACTGCGCCGCATCCAGCTCTGTCTCCCCACGCGCCCGCCGCACCGCATTCAGCGCCGTGCGCAGGAAGTTCGCGTTGCCTACGCCAGGCAGTTCCACCGGCGCCTGGAACGCCAGGAACAACCCGGCCTGCGCGCGCGCTTCCGGCTCCATCGCCAAGAGATCGGCGCCATCAAAATGCGCCGTGCCCTCTGTCACTGTGAAATCCGCATGCCCGGACAGCACGTAGGACAACGTGGACTTGCCGGACCCGTTAGGCCCCATGATCGCGTGCACCTGGCCGTCCGGCACAGTCAGCGTGATACCGCGCAGGATCGGCTTTTCGCCGATGCTGGCGTGAAGGTTCTTGATCTCAAGCATCGTATTAGCCCACAGACCCTTCAAGGCTGACAGCCAGCAGCTTCTGCGCCTCCACCGCGAACTCCATCGGCAGCTCCTTCAGGACCTCGCGGCAGAAGCCGTTCACGATCATGCCCACTGCATCCTCCTGCGAAAGCCCGCGCTGGCGGCAGTAGAACAACTGGTCCTCGGAAATCTTCGAGGTGGTGGCCTCATGTTCCACCTTCGCACCCGCATTGCGGCACTCGATGTAAGGCACCGTATGCGCCCCGCACAGATCGCCGATCAGCAGGCTGTCGCACTGCGTGTGGTTACGCGCCCCGGCCGCCTTTGGCAGAATACGCACAAGCCCGCGATACGTGTTGTTGGAGTGCCCGGCGGAGATGCCCTTGGAGACGATCGTGCTCGTCGTGTTCCTGCCGATGTGGATCATCTTGGTGCCGGTGTCGGCCTGCTGGTGGTTGTTGGTCAGCGCCACCGAATAGAACTCGCCCACGCTGCCCTCGCCCTGCAGCACGCAGGACGGATACTTCCAGGTGATGGCCGAGCCGGTCTCCACCTGCGTCCAGCTTATCTTGCTGCGCGCGCCGCGGCAGGCGCCACGCTTGGTGACGAAGTTATAGATGCCGCCCCGGCCTTCCGCATCGCCCGGATACCAGTTCTGCACCGTGGAATACTTTATCTTCGCGTCGTCCAGCACAACCAGTTCCACCACCGCGGCATGCAGCTGGTTCTCGTCGCGCATGGGCGCCGTGCAGCCTTCCAGGTAACTGACGGAGGCGCCTTCCTCGCACACGATCAGCGTGCGCTCGAACTGCCCGGTGTTCTTCGCATTGATGCGGAAATAGGTCGAAAGCTCCATCGGGCAGGTCACGCCCTTGGGGATGAACACGAAGCTCCCGTCGGTGAACACCGCGGAGTTCAGCGCGGCAAAGTAATTGTCCGTCGGCGGCACGACGCTGCCCAGATACTTGCGCACCAGCTCGGGATGCTCGCGCACCGCCTCGCTGATCGGGCAGAAGATCACGCCGGACTTGGCCAGCGTGCTGCGGAACGTGGTGGCGACAGACACGCTGTCGAACACCGCATCCACCGCCATAGGCGGACGCGCCTCAGCGCCCTCCACACCGGCCAGGATCGCCCGCTCGCTGACAGGAATGCCAAGCTTCTCGTACATGCGCAGCAGCTCGGGATCCACCTCGTCCAAGGACGCAGGCCCCGCCTTCTTCTTCGGCGCCGCGTAGTAATACGAGTCCTGGTAATCGATCTTCGGGAAATCGAGCAGCGCCCAGACCGGCTCCTCCATGCCCTGCCAGGCGGAGAACGCCGCCAGACGCCACTCCAGCAGCCAGGCCGGCTCGCCCTTGCGCTCGGAAATCAGCCGGACGATGTCGGTGTTCAGGCCCTTTGGCGCGAACTCCATTTCGATGTCCGTCTCGAAACCCCATTTGTAGCCGCTGTCCGCAACCGACTGGACAGTATTGAGGGTTTCGGCAATGGCTGGCATCTGGGTACTTCCTAATTAAGCGGCAGACTGGGCGTGGTCGGGCACCGCATGTGGCGGCACGGCAGGCAGATGGAACCCTGGCGGCAGGCGCGCGGCTTCCATGTCGGCAAGGCTGATGGCACCCAGCGCCGCCCGTATCGCGGTGTTCACCGGATCCCAGCGCCCGCGCATCGGGCACACATGCCCGCTCTCGCAGCCGCCGCCATCGACGCAGGCGGTCAGCGCGATCGGCCCATCGATCGCGCCTATCACGTCCGAGACGGCAATGGCGGAGAGCGGACGTGCCAGACGGTAGCCGCCACGCGCGCCGCGCTGGGAGACGACCAGACCGCCCAACGTCATTGCCTTGAGCACCTTGGCCACCGTGGGTTCCGGCAGGCCGACGGCCGCCGAAATACCGGGCGAAGTCTGCACGCCTTCGTCCCGCGCCAGGCGAACCAGCACGACGACGGCGTAGTCGGTCAGTTTGGACAGGCGAAACATGATGCGGCCCTGGTTATCGGACCTCGGCGGTCCTGATTGAGTCCAGATGCGGGCTGGGGTTCGGGCAGTCAAGGGGAAAGCAAGGAAGAGTTGTTTTTTGAAAAAAAGAACCAAAAAACTTTTGCTGCTTGAAGGAGGTTGGGAAACGGCCGGTTTCAGCCGACGTTTGGGTCGGATATCAAACAAGGGGGTTTCTGATCGTGTCAGTTCGAATTCTTGCTGTGGCGGCGCTTCTGGCTTCGCCGGTTTCGGCCTATGCGGCTGGTTGCGTGTCCGGCGCCGCTGTCGGTGGCGTGGCCGGCCACGTGGCTGGCCACCATGCCGTTCTGGGTGCAGCCGCCGGCTGCGCGGTTGGCCACCACGAAGCCCATGTGCAGGCCAAGAAGGCGCAAGCCGCCCAGCAGGCAGCGCCGCAGCCCGCCCCGGCCGCCCAGCCGCATAGCTGATTGCCCGTGCTCCCTGTCGGGTGCTTTAAGCCGATGCCCGACAGGGAGTAGAACCGGCTTCTTTTCTTGGGAAGCCAGTCTTACTTCAAGTAAAAGTGGAAGCCGTAACACCGGTAAAGCCGAACAACACAATATGCGTGTTGTCCGCCAGGCTAAGTACCGTATTGCCACCAGCCACGGTCTCGGAAGCAATCGCCGCCTGCGCCGCGCCGTCCGCATACCCTGTCAGCTGTATCGAATCCGACGCGCTGAACCCGACGACGTTGTTGGTGCCGCCCTCGAGGCCGCTCGTGAAATCCAGCTGCGACACGCCACTGCCGGACAGGAACACGTTCTGCGTGCCGGTAGCGCCAAAGATGGAGTTCACGGCGCCGCTGGCCACCACCGTGCTGGTGCCTGACCCGGCCTCCACCACCGTGGTTCCCGTGCCGCTGACGTAAAACGTGTTGTTGCCGGTGGCGCTGGCGCCGGCCAGCGTGGTGTTGCCGCCGGCCGCCACCAGGGTGTTGGGCGCCAGGCCCAGCGCCGTAAGCGTGCCGCCGGACCCGCTGACGAGCGTGGTCGGGCCGGTGCCGCTCACCAGCGAATCCTGCCCGCTGGAGCCACCGTAGATCGCGTCGAAGCCGAAACCGCCGGTCGCGTTCAGCACGCCCGCACCGCCCACAACGGTCGCGTTGTTGTCACCACCGCTGAAAGTAAGCGTGCCGCTGGCCGACCCGAACACCAGCAGGCTGCCGGACGCGGCCGAGACGGTGTCGTCCACCGTGTCGTTGCCGCCGGCGCCTACCACCGTCTCGCTGCCGGCAGCCCCTGTGCTGTCCGCCTGCAGGGTCAGCGCGCCGTTGTCCAGGAAGATGGCGCCCGTGCCAGCGGCGCCGGCGCCGGTCAGGGTCAGCGTCGCATCCAATACGTTGGTGCCGCCGGTGTACGTGTTGGGCGTGGCAAAATTCACGTCGCCGCTGGTGATGGCCACCGAGCCGGCGCCGGCGATGCCGCCGCTGACGCTGACCGAGACACCAGGGTCCGTGGCCAGCGAAAAGATGTTGCCGGCGGTCACGTCCACGGCCTCCGAGAGCGCGTAAGTCCCGGTAGCCGCGCCCACGGCGTCGGCAATGTAGACCGTGCCGTTGCCGGCCAGCGTGAGCGTGCCGGTGCCGAAGGTGGCGCTGGTGTCCACATTTACCGTTCCGCCGTCGTTCAGCATCACGTCGCCGGCGAAGATGGCGCCCTGCGTCACGTAAAGCTGGTTCACCGTAAGCGGGGCGCTGGCGGACCAGCCCGCACCCGCGCCTGTCACCAGCGCCACGTCCACCACGCCGCCGCCCGAGATCAGCAGGCCATCAACTTCGAGGAAAGTGCCGGCCGCGAAATCGACGCCACCGCTGTCGGTCACGTCGGCGGTGCTGGCGATGTCGACATAGGCATTGTCGGTGCCGACCAGGCCGGTGCTGCCGTCGATCGTCAAGGCGCCTGTGAAGCTGACATCGTCGGCGTCCACGGAAATGCTGGCCGCACTTGCGTCACCCGTAACGGTGTAGCTGTTGCCCCCGGTGGCAAACGATGCATGGGCGGTGGCGCCCGGAACACGGGCCGGCGTCCAGTCGGCAGCCGTGTTCCAGTCCCCGCCGGTGACAGCGTTCCATGTGTAGGACGCCATTTGTTTGCTCCCTCAAGTTCTTGTTTGGATCGAGATTGGCTGATTGGGAGAAAGCAAGGAAGGCCTTCTTTTTTGGAAAAAAGAAGCAAAAAACTTTTGCTCCTCTCGCATCTGTCGCAGCCGTTTCTGTCCTTGTACGAGACGGCCGCGGCAATGCGAGGTCTTGTCCAAAGAAGGAGGGTTGCCGTGGTCCATCGCCAGCGAAAAGCTTCGCCGCCCTTGCCTGCACCATTGCCTGATACGCCCGGTTCAACGGCGGCGTGTGCGAGTGGTAGTCCCCGATGGCAAGCATGAGGTCGCCCTTACGCGCCCGCCGGTAGTCCCACAGGATCGCCCCCGCAATCCGTATCGAAAAACATCCGTCATCGATCAGGCGTGCCCGCACTTCGGCTGCCGCAAGCCCAAGCTCGCGCGCCACCACGGGAACCCAGAGCGTGTTCACCTGCATCAGCCCCAGATCGGCCGAGCCGTCCGTGTTGCCATGCACGGCCCCCGGCCAGCCGCCCTCCACCGCCTGTATGGAAGGCAGCACGCGCGGCGGGAAGGACGCGATCTGCGCCGCGGCGATCATGCAGGCGAGGAAAGGCACGGCCATGCCCAGGCAATGCCACGCCGCCACAAAGCTGGGAAGCGGATGAAGAGAGCTTCACGCGCGTACGGCTTGCGAGGTTGCGAGTGAAGCCGCATTAGAGGCGAAAGTACCACGCAAGGCGGGAGACGCAATGTGACGCAGCCGGACACCAAGCCCAGCGACGCCGGTTTCACCCTGCTCGAACTGCTGGTGGTGATCGCCATACTCGGCCTGCTGGTCGCCTTCGTGGCGCCGGCCGCGCTACGCCAGCTCGGCGGGGCAAAAACCTCGGTGGCCAGGCAGCAGGTGGAACGGCTGGGCTCCGTCCTGGACCTCTACAAGCTCGATGTTGGCTCCTACCCGACCACGGAGCAGGGCATCGCGTCGCTGGTCTCCAAACCATCGGACGTGGAAAACTGGAACGGACCCTATCTGAAGGGCGACCAGCAGCCCAAGGATCCCTGGACCCACCCTTGGCTCTACCGCTCGCCTTCCACGCGCACCGGGCATGATTACGATCTGTGTTCCGCCGGGGCGAGCGGGAAGGGGACCGAGCCTGGGGAGGGGGATGCAATCTGTAATCCGTAAGGGCAAAAAGGCTTTCTTTTCTGAAGAAAAGAAGCAGAAGACTTTTGCTCCCTGTCGGCGTTCTGTCCTGCCGGCACCCGCCACGGCTTTTCAGGGGACAACCCATTCTGCCATTACGGCGCCTTCGGCCCAGGTGAACCGCGCACGCTGGTGGCCACCTTTCGCCAGTTGCAGCCAGTCCAGCTTGCGTATTTCCAGGCGAATGACGCAGAAAACCAGCTTTGCTTCCGCATCGGTCGCGTCCGCATCGGGATTCTCCGGCCCTTTTAACTCTGTGCCCGGCCCTGGCTGCACGCGGTAGGTGGCGCGCGTCTGCTCGCGCAGGCCGGCCCAGGACTCCTCAGCCACGCCATCGCCCACGTGCAGGCGCGCAGGACCGGACGCGCGGAGCTGGATGCTGCTTGCCGCATCCCACCCGTGCAGCGTGGCCGCCGGGTTCGCCCGCAACTCGGCATATTTCGCGGACCGCGTGTCCGTGTGCACGTCCAGCGCAGACCCGGAGAAGCGCCGCAGCACGACGGTGCGCACCTGCGGCGCGCCGTCCAGCCCGACCGTGCCAAGCGCCAGGTTCCGCCAAGGACTGCCAGGGTCCGCCGCCCCGTCAGTGAAGTGCCGAGCCCAGTCAGGAAAAATCAAGGCCAAGCGCAGCTCCCATCCAGACATCCCCATAACCAGCCAGCCCCCGACAGGGAGCAAAAGTTTTTTGCTTCTTTTTTTCAAAAAAGAAGGCCTTCCTTCCTCCCCCTTGCCTAAACCCCCCAACCCGGCAAAACACACCCAAATAGCTGAACCCAAAGGGCCGCCAATACATGGAACGCGTGGAAGCCAGCGGATTGAAGGTGGCCAGGATCCTCTACGACTTCGTCTCGAACGAAGCGGTGCGCGGCAGCGGCCTGTCCGGCCCGCAGTTCTGGCAAGGCTTTGCCGCCATGCTGGCCGACCTTGCGCCAAAGAACCGCGCTTTGCTGGAACAGCGCGACGCCATGCAGGCCAGGATAGATTCCTGGCACGTGACCAACCGCGGCAAGCCGTTCAGCCAGGCCGAGTACGAGGCGTTCCTGCGCGAGATCGGCTACCTGCTGCCCGAGCCGCCCGCCTTTGCCGTCACCACCGCCAACGTGGATGCGGAGATCACCAAGATCGCCGGCCCGCAGCTCGTGGTGCCGATCTCCAACGCCCGCTACGCGCTCAACGCCGCCAACGCGCGCTGGGGCAGCCTGTACGACGCGCTGTACGGCACGGACGCGCTGCCCGAAACACCGGGCGCCGAACGTGGCCGCAGCTACAACAAGGCGCGCGGCGCCCAGGTGATCGCCCGCGCCCGCCAGGTGCTCGACGAGACGGTGCCGCTCGCAGGGGGCAACTACGCGGATGCCACCGCTTACGCCGTGCTGGACGGCAAGCTCACCGTGCGCACCGCAAAAGGCGCGCTCCACCTCGCCAATCCGGCGCAGTTCGCCGGCTACCAGGGCGACGCGCCCGCGCCTACCGCCATCCTGCTGGTGCAGAACGGCCTGCACCTGCTCATAAAAATCGACCGCGCCTCGGACATCGGCCGCGAAGACCCCGCCGGCATGTCCGACCTGATCCTGGAATCCGCCGTCAGCACCATCATGGATTGCGAGGACAGCGTCGCCGCCGTCGATGCCGCCGACAAGGTGGAGGTGTATCGCAACTGGCTAGGCCTGACCCAAGGCACGCTGTCCGCCGTGTTCACCAAGGCTGGCCAGCAGCAGGACCGCTGGCTGGAGCTGGACCAGACTTTCACCGCTCCCTCGGGCGGCCGCCTTACGCTCTCAGGCCGCAGCCTGATGCTGGTGCGCAACGTCGGCCACCACATGTACACCGATGCCGTGCTTCTGCCGGACGGGTCGGAGATCCCGGAGACCATGCTGGACTGCGCGGTCACCGCGCTGATCGCCACGCATGACCTTCGCGGCATGCCGCGCCTGCGCAACAGCCGCACCGGCTCGATGTACATCGTGAAACCGAAACTGCACGGCCCTGCGGAAGTGGCTTTCGCCTGCGAACTGTTCAGCCGCGTGGAAGACATGCTCGCACTCCCGCGCCGCGCCCTGAAGATGGGCATCATGGACGAGGAACGCCGAACCAGCGCCAACCTCGCCGCCTGCATCTTCGCGGCCAAGGATCGGGTGTTCTTCATCAACACCGGCTTCCTGGACCGCACCGGCGACGAGATGCACACGTCGATGGAAGCCGGCACCATGGTGCGCAAGAACGACATGAAGAACACCGCCTGGCTCGGCGCGTATGAGAACCAGAACGTCGACATTGGCCTCGCCTGCGGCCTGCGCGGCCACGCCCAGATCGGCAAAGGGATGTGGGCGGCGCCGGACCGCATGGCGGAGATGCTGGACGTGAAGATCGGCCACCCGAAGGCGGGTGCGAACACCGCCTGGGTGCCGTCGCCCACGGCCGCCACGCTGCACGCCTTGCACTACCACATGGTCGATGTCGCCGCCCGCCAAACCGAGCTCGCCACCCGCCCGCGCGCCAAGCTCTCGGACCTGCTCACCATCCCCGTCGAAGCCAGCAACTGGGCGCCCGACGACGTGCGCCAGGAACTCGACAACAACGCGCAATCCATCCTCGGCTACGTGGTGCGTTGGGTCAACCAGGGTGTCGGCTGCTCGAAGGTGCCGGACGCGCATGACGTGGGCCTGATGGAAGACCGCGCCACGCTCCGCATCTCCAGCCAGCACATCGCCAACTGGCTGCACCACGGCGTAGTCACCCGCGCGCAGGTGGAAGAAACCCTGCGCCGCATGGCCTTGGTGGTGGACCGCCAGAACGCCGCCGACCCAAGCTACCATCCGATGGCGCCAGCCTATGACGGCCCAGCGTTCCTGGCCGCCTGCGACCTGGTGTTCCAGGGCCGGGCGCAGCCGAACGGATACACCGAGTTCATTTTGCATCACCGCCGGCGGGAGGCCAAGTTGCTGACGCAGTGAAGGGAGAAAGCAAACAGTTCTTTCTCTAAAGAAGGAAACCTTTGCCCCGCATTTGCAGCAGTCCGGTGCTGCCGGTAACCATGGCTTGGGAAGCAGCGCTTTTATAAATAACGATGTTTACGAAGAGCACGGAGAAGAACAGAACACGGGCTGCAGATTGCCCTTTTCGTCTTCGTGTCCTTCGCGTTCTTGGTGTTAAGACCGAAGATGACGCAACACGAACGCTAAAAGCCAAAACCGCGACACTCACTCATCATCAGGCCGCCGCCGCATAGCCTTGGTCCCGGACCGCACGTTCTTCGCCGCCAGCCGCCGCGGCTGAGATCCCAAAGTCGGCCGCGTCGCCCGCCGCCGCACAGGCGGCACCGCAGCCTCGCGTATCATCTCGAACAACCGCTCAACCGCATCCTCCCGGTTGCGCGGCTGAGACCGGAAACGCTGCGCACTTATGACGATCACCCCGTCCTGAGTCATCCGGCTGCCCGCAATCCGGATCAGCCTTGCCTTGACCCCATCCGGCAAGGACGGCGACCCGCGCGCATCGAAACGCAGTTCCACGGCCGTGGACACCTTGTTCACGTTCTGCCCGCCCGGCCCCGAACTGAGTACGAAGCGCTCGCTCAACTCGGCCTCGTCTATGGAAAGCGACGCTGTGATGGAGAGGCGGGCCACTGGGATCCTAAAACTGAAGAAAGGCCTTCTTTTCTGAAGAAAAGAAGCAAAAGACTTTTGCTCCCTGTCGGCGCTCTATCCTGCTGGCATCCGACAGGGCGCAAGAATACCTTTGTTCTTTTTCAAGAAAGGACGGCCTGCTTTCCTTACGGCTTACGGAACTTCAGGATGAAGTTATCCGCCTCGCCGATAGCGGCATACTTGGCATGATCCACGGTCCCCATCTCGAAACTCGGCGGCAACGTCCAAACGCCCTTCGGCCACTTCTTCGTATCCTTCGGATTGGCATCCAGCTCGGACGAACCCGCAAGAATGAAACCCGCCTTCCGCGCCAGTGCGATCGTGTAGTCCTGCCTGACATACCCGTCATCGGCTTTGGGATCCTGTGGCTCGCTCGCCAGCCCGCGATGTTCCTCCACACCTAATATCCCGCCCGGCTTCAACGCCCGGAAGAATGCGGCAAATGCCGCGTCGGCATAGCCTTCCCCCATCCAGTTATGCACGTTGCGGAACGTGAGCACGAAATCGGCCGAACCCGCCGGCGCCACATTCATCTGTCCCTTGTCCAGAGTAGTGAAGTGCATTTTCGTGTAGCCCGGCTTGCCGCCGAAACGTTGCCTGAACGTGGTCTTCCCTGGCTCGGCTGGCTTGTCCTCCGGCAAGGCAACCGTATAGGTGCCATGCGCGGCCAGATACGGCGCCAGAATTTCGGTCCAGTACCCGCCACCCGGCCAGATTTCAACGACGCTCGCGTCGGGCCGCAGGCCGAAGAAAGCAAGCTCCTCTGCCGGGTGCCGGACGGCGTCGCGCGCCACGAACTTGGCGTCTCGCCCTGGCGATTGCACCGCGGCAGACAACGCCGCGTCGGTGGCTGCAAGGGCAGGGTGCAGATAAGCAGCGCCTATCACGGCAAGCCCGCACACCGTGTTTCGCAAAATCGTCCTGGGTTCCATGGCCGGTGTTCCTTCAGATGGCACGGTCAGTCGGCATCAACGCGCACGCAGGCGTGATGGCGCGGCCATGATCTGAACACAGGCTCAGGCCATATACCATTCAGCAAGGAGCAAGCCGATGATGAATGTTTCGCGTTCCAGCCTGCGCAACGCCCTGATGGCGGTGGCTGCCGTAGGCGCACTGACGCTGGCAGCCGGGCCAGCCGACGCGCAGCGCGGTGGCGGCGGCCACGGCGGAGGTGGCGGTTTTCATGGCGGGGGTGGCGGCTTCCACGGCGGCGGCGGCGGTTTCCGCGGCGGCTATGGTGGCGGCTTCCGTGGTGGTTACGGTGGTGGCTACGGTTTCCGCGGCGGCTATGGTGGCTACGGCTTCCGCGGCGGTTATGGCGGCTACGGCTACCGTGGCGGCTATGGCTACGGTTGCTGCGGCATCGGCTTCGGCGTGGGCGTGTACCCGCCTTACTATGCCCCTTATGCCCCCTACGGCTACGCGCCCTACGCCTACGCACCAGGCTACTGAGTCAGCCTGAACGAAGGCGCCGGTGAGCCCTGCTTATCCGCCCGAAACCGGGCGGATAAGCAGGGTTTTTCATGATCGATGCTCGATAAGCTCGCCTTCCTCGTAGCCCTGGCGCGCGAGCGCCATTTCGGCCGCGCCGCCGAAGCCTGCGGCGTCACCCAGCCCACCCTGTCCGCCGGCCTGAAACAGCTCGAAGCCACCCTCGGCGTGCTGCTGGTCCACAGAAGCGGCCGCTTCGGCGGCTTCACCCCGGAAGGCGAGCGCGTTCTCGCCTGGGCCACCCGCATCGTTGCCGACGCGGGCGCCATGCGCGACGAAGTCCGCGCCCTGCGCGAAGGCCTCTCCGGCCACCTCCGCCTGGCCGTGATCCCCACCGCCCTGCCGCTGGTGGCCCGCCTGACCACGCCTCTGCGCCAGGCCCACCCCCAATTGCTCTTTGCCGTGCGCTCCTGCCCCTCCGCCGAGGTGCTGGCCTCGGTCGAGAACCTGCAGGCCGATGCCGGCATAACCTATGTGGAGACCGCGGGCCTCGGCCGCGTCCGGACCTGGCCCATCTACGAGGAACGCTACCGCCTGCTCACCGCCGACCCCGCCTTCGCCAAACGCGCCTCGATCACCTGGCCGGAACTCGTCACCCTGAAGCTGAGCCTGCTCACCGGCGACATGCAGAACCGCCGCATCATCGACGCCCGCCTGCTGCGCGCCGGCAGCCTGCCCGCCCCGGTGCTGGAGACCAACTCGATGATCGTGCTGATGACACACGTGCAGACCGGCCATTGGGCCAGCGTGATGCCGGCGACGATCGCCGATGGCTGGGGCGTGTCGCCCCCGGTGCGCTCCATTCCGATTGAGGAGGACCAGCCGGCGCCGGTGATCGGGTTGGTCTATCCCCAGCGTGATCCGCTGCTGCCTTTGACCGCGGCGTTGGTTGGTCAGGCGAAAGGCAAGCAAGCAGTCCTTTTTTGAAAAAAAGGACCAAAAAACTTTTGCTCCCTCGGTTGCACAACGATCCTGCCCGCTTTTGGGGGTGGGTGCTGGCGCCACCGATGCTGGCGCTCAATTGGTCTGCTTGGCGTTTGCTATCCGGTTCAGCAGGCCCCAGGCCTTTTCGGTTGCGGAGAAAAGCAGCACCATGTTGGCGGCCGCCAGCGTGTCACGCATGTCCTTGCCGTTCAGCGCCATGCGTCCGGCCGAATACACCAGCAGGCCAAAGCCTATCAGCGTGGATACATGCCGCCGCGTAGCCATCAGCCGTGTCTCGTGATCGGATGGCTCGGAAGCTGCCTGATACAGCCGCACCACAACCCACCCGGTCCAGGTAGCCGTCACCAAGAGGATTACCCGCCCGAACATCATCAGGCTCATGTCCGGGTAGAGCGCCAGAAGCGATACCATCAGCACGGCGAGGTAGTTCTCGAACGCCTGCTGCGTCAGCCTGCGCGAACCCTGCGGCCCCTTGCTCAGCGCAATGACGGCATTCATCGACACCGCCACGAACAGCAGGCCCATCAGGGTGGCGGCGGCCGTGCCGATCACGCCGTAGAAGCTGGACCACGCTTGCATGGAAGCAAGGAAGGCCTTCTTTTTTGAAAAAAAGAAGCAAAAAACTTTTGCTCCTGCGCAGGTTCAGATGCCTCGTGTTATCCGGTTGAATCCGGCTGCCGCAGATGCGGGGTAGTAAAAGTTTTTTGGTCCTTTTTTCAAAAAACGGACCGCTTGCTTCCTTCCCGCCAACCAGCCTGAAATCTGCCGGAGTGATAGACATGTTCTATCGCAACATGCCCTGAATACCCTTGCGAAGCGTCGTCGGCCGGCCGAAGGATAGGCAATGCCGCTGACCACCGCTGGCCGTGTAGAAGAAATCATCGCGCCCTACCTCGCCTTGGAGGGCCCGGCGATGCCGATGCTGCATGCGATACAATCCGCCTTCGGCTTCGTCCCGGACGATGCCGTCCCGGTCGTCGCCCTCGCCCTCAACGTTTCGCGCGCCGAAGTCCACGGCCTTGTCAGCTTCTACCACGATTTCCGCCGCGAGCCCGCCGGCCGCACGGTGCTGAAGCTCTGCCGCGCCGAAGCCTGCCAGGCGCGCGGCGCCGAGCGGGTCGCCGCCCACGCCGCCGCCGCCCTGGGCATCACCTGGCACGAGACCACGCCGGACGGCGCCGTCACGCTGGAGCCGGTGTTCTGCCTCGGCCTCTGCGCCGCCGCCCCCTGCGGCATGGTGAACGAGCGCACCGTCGCGCGCCTGGACAACGCCCGCGTGGACGCAATCCTGGAAGCCGCACGATGAAGATCTTCGTCCCCGCCGACGCCCTGGCCGCCTCGGTCGGCGCCGACGACGTGGCTGCTTCCCTGCGCCTCGCCTGTCCGGACGCCACCATCGTGCGCAACGGCTCCCGCGGCATGGCCTGGCTGGAGCCGCTCGTGGAAGTGGAAACGCCGGAAGGCCGCATCGGCTACGGCCCGATAGCGGCCGGCGACGTCCCCGGCCTGGTGGCGGCCAACTTCCTGTCCGGCGGCGCGCACCCCAGGCGCATCGGCCGTCCGGAGGAACACCCCTTCCTCGCCCGCCAGACGCGTCTGACCTTTGCCCGCTGCGGCCTGACGGACCCGCTGGATTACGCCGAATACGCGTCGCATGGCGGCCTGTCCGGCCTGCGCCGCGCGCTGGCTCTGGACGGCCCCGCCATCATCCAGGACCTCGCCGATTCCGGCCTGCGCGGCCGTGGCGGCGCCGGTTTTCCCACCGGCATCAAGTGGCGCACCGTCATGCTGGCGCCCGCCGCGCAGAAATACATCGTCTGCAACGCGGACGAAGGCGATAGCGGCACCTTCGCCGACCGCATGGTCATGGAGGGCGACCCCTTCCTGCTCATCGAGGGCATGGTCATCGCTGGCGTCACCGTCGGCGCCACACGCGGCTACGTCTATCTCCGCTCCGAATACCCGCACGCGATCGCCGTCATGAACCAGGCGGTCGCCATCGCGCGCCGCGAAGGCCTGCTGGGCCCGTCCGTCCTCGGCAGCACGCATGCGTTCGAACTCGAGATACGCGTGGGCGCCGGCGCCTATGTCTGCGGCGAGGAGACCTCCCTGCTGGACAGCCTGGAGGGCAAGCGCGGCCAGGTGCGCGCCAAGCCGCCGCTGCCGGCGATCCAGGGCCTGTTCGGCTGCCCCACCGTGGTCAACAACGTCCTCTCGCTCGCCGCGGTGCCGGACATCCTCCGCCCCGGCGGTGCCGCCGCCTACCAGGCGCTCGGCATGGGCCGTTCCCGCGGCACTATGCCCGTCCAGCTCGCCGGCAACGTCGCCCGTGGCGGCCTGTTCGAGGTCCCGTTCGGCATCACCCTCGGCGAGCTCGTGATGGACATAGGCGGCGGCACCGCCACCGGCCGCCCGGTCCGCGCCGTCCAGGTCGGCGGACCGCTGGGCGCGTATTTCCCGCCCGCCCTCTTCGATACGCCGTTCGACTACGAGGCCTTCACCGCGAAAGACGGCCTGATCGGCCATGGCGGCGTCACCGTGTTCGACGACACGGTGGACATGGCCCGCATGGCCCGCTTCGCCATGGAGTTCTGCGCCACCGAATCGTGTGGCAAGTGCACGCCATGCCGCATTGGCTCCACCCGCGGCGTGGAAGTTCTCGACCAGATCATCGCGGGCCAGAGCGGCAAGCTCGGCCTGCTGGAGGATCTCTGCGACACGATGAAATTCGGCTCGCTCTGCGCGTTAGGCGGTTTCACACCCTATCCGGTGATGAGCGCCGTGCGTCATTTCCCGGAAGATTTCAGACCGCGCCTCCCGATGGCCGCGGAATAGGAGCACGCAGATGGCGCTGATCCACGAAGACGATTTCGGCACGCCCGCCAGCCACGCCGAGAACCTGGTGTCCATCAAGATCGACGGCTTCGACGTCACCGTGCCGGAAGGCACGTCCGTCATGCGAGCCGCCGCCCAGATCGGCGTCAAGATCCCCAAGCTCTGCGCCTCGGACACGCTGAACGCCTTCGGCTCCTGCCGCCTCTGCCTCGTCGAGATTGAAGGCCGCGCCGGCACCCCGGCCTCCTGCACCACGCTCGTCTCGCCGGGCATGAGCGTCGTCACTGGCAACGAACGCCTGCGCAAGCTCCGGCGCGGCGTGATGGAGCTCTACATCTCCGACCACCCGCTGGACTGCCTGACCTGCGGCGCCAACGGCGATTGCGAGCTGCAGGACACCGCCGGCGAAGTGGGCCTGCGCGACGTCCGCTACGGCTACGAGGGCGCCAACCACCTCAAGCAGGCGAAGGACCAGTCCAACCCGTATTTCGACTACGACCCCTCCAAATGCATCGTGTGCAGCCGCTGCGTCCGCGCCTGCGAGGAAGTCCAGGGTACCTTCGCCCTGACAGTGGACGGCCGCGGCTTCGATTCCCGCATCGCCGCCGGCCAGAACGAACCCTTTATGACCAGCGAGTGCGTGAGCTGCGGCGCCTGCGTGCAGGCCTGCCCCACCGCCACGCTGATCGAGAAGAAGGTCGTCGAGATCGGCACGCCCGAACACTCGGTGGTCACCACCTGCGCCTATTGCGGCGTCGGCTGCCAGTTCAAGGCGGAGATGCGCGGCCCGGAACTCGTCCGCATGGTCCCCTACAAGGACGGCAAGGCCAACCGCGGCCATAGCTGCGTCAAGGGCCGCTTCGCCTGGGGCTACGCCACCCACCGCGAGCGCATGACCAAGCCGATGATACGCGCCGCCATCACAGATCCCTGGCGCGAAGTCACCTGGGACGAGGCGCTGACCCACGCGGCGTCCGAAATCCACCGCATCCAGAAGCAATACGGCACCGGCTCGGTCGGCGGCATCACCAGCTCGCGCTGCACCAACGAGGAATCCTACCTCGTCCAGAAGCTGGTGCGCGCCGGCTTCGGCAACAACAACGTCGATACCTGCGCCCGCGTCTGCCACTCGCCCACCGGCTTCGGCCTGTCGCAGACCTACGGGACGTCCGCCGGAACGCAGGATTTCGACAGCATCGAGCAGACCGACGTCATGCTCGTCATCGGCGCCAACCCCACCGACGGCCACCCTGTCTTCGCCTCCCGCATGAAGAAGCGCCTGCGCGCCGGCGCCCAGCTGATCGTCATCGACCCGCGCCGCATAGACCTGGTGCGCAGCCCGCACATCGAAGCCGCCATGCACCTTCCCTTGCAGCCCGGCACGAACGTCGCGGTGGTCACCGCGCTCGCCCACGTCATCGTCGCCGAAGGCCTGGTCAACGAAGAGTTCGTCCGCGAACGCTGCGACATGGCCGAGTTCCAGGGCTGGGCGGAGTTCGTCCTGGAGCCGCAGAACAGCCCCGAAGCCGTCGAGAAACTCTCCGGCGTCCCCGCCGACCTGATACGCCAGGCCGCCCGCCTCTACGCCAGGCCCGGCAATTCCGCGATCTTCTACGGCCTGGGCGTCACCGAGCACAGCCAGGGCACCACCACGGTGATGGCCATCGCCAACCTGGCCATGGCCACCGGCAACATCGGCCGCCCCGGCGTCGGCGTGAACCCGCTGCGCGGCCAGAACAACGTGCAGGGCGCCTGCGACATGGGCAGCTTCCCGCACGAACTCCCCGGCTACCGACACGTCGCCGGTGCGGTGGCCCGCGACATCTTCGCCACCGAATGGGGCGTCCCGCTCGACCCCGAGCCGGGCCTGCGCATAAACAACATGCTGGATGCCGCCATCGATGGCACCTTCAAGGCCATCTACATCCAGGGCGAGGACATCGCGCAGTCAGACCCCGACTCACGCCACGTCATCGCCGGCCTCTCTGCCATGGAATGCGTCATCGTCCAGGACCTCTTCCTGAACGAGACAGCCAATTACGCCCACGTCTTCCTCCCAGGCACCACCTTCCTGGAAAAGGACGGCACCTTCACCAACGCCGAGCGCCGCATCAACCGCGTCCGCCGTGTCATCGCCCCGCTGCCCGGCCTTGCCGACTGGGAAGTCACCCTGCGCTTGGCCGACGCCCTGGGCGTCAACATCGGCACCTACGCGCACCCGTCCGAGATCATGGATGAGGTTGCGCGCACCACGCCCACCTTCTCCGGCGTATCCTACGCCCGATTGGACGAGCTGGGCTCCATCCAGTGGCCGTGCAGTGACATCATGCCGGAAGGCACGCCGGTCATGCATGTGGGCGGCTTCGTGCGTGGCCTCGGCCGCTTCATGATCACCGAATACATCCCCACCGAGGAGCGCAGCGGCCCGCGTTTCCCGTTGCTTCTCACCACCGGCCGCATCCTCAGCCAATACAACGTGGGCGCGCAGACACGCCGCACCGAGAACAGCCGCTGGCATGAGGGAGACCTGCTGGAGATCCACCCGCACGACGCTGAACTGCGCGGCGTGCGTGACGGCGATTGGGTGCGCCTCGCAAGCCGCGCCGGCGAGACCTCGCTCCGCGCCCGCATTACCGACCGTGTGGCTCCCGGTGTGGTCTACACCACCTTCCACCACCCGATGACGCAGGCCAACGTCATCACCACAGACCACTCCGACTGGGCGACCAACTGCCCGGAATACAAGGTGACGGCGGTGCAGGTGAGTCCGTCCAACGGGCCTAGCGCCTGGCAGGTGGAGTATCGGCAGCATAGTGAACAGGCGCGGCGGGTGGCGGCGGAGTAGGAAAGCAAGCTGCATCCTGTCTGCGGATGTCGAAACAGCCGCCGACAGGGAGCAAAAGTTTTTTGCTTCTTTTTTTCAAAAAAGAAGGCCTTTCTTCGCCTTGCCTTCACTTAACTTGCCTTCTTCCGCCCACACGCGCTCACCTCCCCCAATGCGACAGCAAGCCGGCTTCACGCTGATCGAGATACTCGTCGTGCTGGCCATACTGGGCGTCACCCTGGGCCTGGTCCTCGGCCGCGGCTCCATGAAGAGCCACGGCCTGGAGACACGCGGCGCCGCGTCTGCGATAGCGCAGAGCCTGCGTGCCGCCCGCGCCCAGGCTATCGCCACCGATCATCCCGTATCCGTCGTCTTCGACCCCCTGCGCCACGTCTTCGCCGCTGACGCCTCGCCCGTGCAGAAACTCTCCCCCGATCTTGCTTTCGTTGTGCTGCCTCCGGCGCTTCCCGGCCCGGGCGATGCCCGCATCATCCGCTTCGGTTCGGACGGCAGCGCCACCGGCGGAGAAGTCCTGCTAGGCGGCGGGAAACGCCGGATCGGCATCACCGTGGAGTGGCTGACAGGCAAGGTCACCGTCGCCGATGCGAACTGACCGCGGCTTCACCCTGCTTGAAGTGCTGATCGCCTTTGTCATCGCGGCCCTCGCGATGGGCGCGCTGTTCAGCGGCACCGTATCCGGCCTGGATGCCACGGCGGTCGCCGCCAAATACGACGAGGCGATCTCGCTGGCCAAATCCCACATGGCCGCCATCGGCCGCGGCGCCGCCATCGCCACGCAGGAGACGAGCGGCGCCGATGGGGAAGGCTTCACCTGGCATCTGCGCATAAAGGAGGCGTCCTCCCGCCAGCTTGTGCTGAGCGACCAGGACCGCGCGAACGACATAAAGCCCAGCCGGGCCGTGCTCTACGACATCGTGGTGACGGAAAGCTGGAAGGCCGGCGGGCGCACGCGTCAGGTGTCGCTGGCGACACGGCGGTTCGATGTGCGGGCGGCGGAAGGGACGTGAAGGAAGGAAGGCCTTCTTTTTTGAAAAAAAGAAGCAAAAAACTTTTGTTCCTGTCGCTGTCGATGCAGCCGTGGTCATTTCCAGACTTGCGCGTGGGATTGTGCAAGCGACAGGAGCAAAAGTTCTTTGCTTCTTTTTTTCAAAAAAGAAGGCCTTTTCTGCCTTCGTACGGCTTCACCTTAATAGAGGTCGTAATAGCCCTGGCCATATTCGGCTTCGTCCTTGTCGGCCTGGCGCAATCCTTGCGTTTCGGCATGGCGGCAAGCGGCGTGGAGGACCGCCTGGCCGGCAACGCGGCTCAACTGGAACGCATGGACCGCGTGCTCCGCCGCCTCATCGAGCAAGCCTCCCCGCCCGCCGCCACGGATGACAAGCCGTTCGCCGGCGAGGAGCACCGGCTGACTCTGATGACCCTGCTGCCGGACGAGCCGCAGGCCGAGGCGACACGCCACGCGCAGGTGGTCATAGGCGTGGATGACCGCCACCGCCTGGTGCTGCGGTGGAAGCCGCACCCGAATGCGCTTGCCATAGGCCCGGTGCCGCCAATGCAGGAGATCGTGCTGGCTGAAGGTGTGGAGCGTATCGACCTAGCCTATCACGCGGGCACCGCCGAGGGCGGCAAATGGTCCAAGACGTGGACGGACGCGCCATTGCCCGCGGTGGTGCAGGTGCATTTTGTGCTGCCAGGCGGCAAGCATCGCTGGCCGGACATGCAGGTGCCAACCTTGCTGGATACAAATGGAAGCTTTTAAACGTGCAAAAAAAGCACTCCTTCTTTTAGAAAGAAGGACCGAAAAACTTGCGCGCCTGACGCACTTGACGCAGTCGCGTAGCCTCCCGGACGTGCGCATTGTCTCGTGCAAGCGCCAGGTGCGAAAGTTTTTTGCTGCTTTTTTTCAAAAAAGAAGGCCTTTCTTGCTTGCTAACAACGAAGCAGGCTTCGCCCTCCTGCTAGTCCTGTGGACGATGGCGCTGCTCTCCCTGCTGGCCGCCCAAGTCACAGGCGCGGGCCGCGCAGAGACGAAGCTGGCCAACGCCCTGCGCGGCGGCGCGCAACTACAGGCTGCCGCAGACGCCGCCGCCTACGAGACGATCTGGCACATGCTGGATGGCGGCGGCGATTTCTGGACGCCGGGCGCCCTGACCACGGTCATCAACGAGCCGGCCGGCCCCGTGCGCGTGACGGTGACAGACGAGCGCGGCAAGCTGGACATCAATCAGTCGCCCGTGGCCCTGCTGGCGGCGCTGTTCGCCATCGTCGGCGCGGATCGCGGCACGGCCCAGCTCGCGGCCAACAGCATCGCGGACTGGCGCTCCCAGCAGCCGGCCGGCGCGGACACGGACACGCCGGCTGTCGCCAGTTACAGGGCGGACGGCCGGGTGTGGGGCCCAGCCGGGCAGGAGTTCCAGCGGCTGGACGAGCTGAAGCTGGTGCTGGGCATGAATCCTGCCCTCTACGCCGCGAGCCGGCCCTACTTGACGCTGGCGCTCGAGCAGGGCCCCTGGGTCGCCTATGCCGGCCCGGTTGTTCTGGCGGCGATCGCGCGCGCAAAGCGTGATGCGGGGCTGGCGGTCGATCCGGCCGATGCGCGAGGCCCTGTCGTGTTGCAGCTGGAAGCACGTGCCACAGGCGCCAACGGCGCCGCGTTCACCAGGCGCATGCTGTTCCGCCTGGATGGCACGTTGAGCGGTCCTGCCTGGAAGTATCGGATATTGAGCTGGGAGGACGGGCCGGCGCCGTAGTCCGGCGGGTGAAGATAGCAAGCAGTCCTCTTCGAGACCAAAAAACTTTTGCCTACGCGTCTGCATCAATCATGTTCCGGTTTCGCCACTTCATGCTGGCCGAACCGGTCTGCGCCTCGGTGCGGAGCAAGAAACCCAGCCTCAGGAGCACCCGAACCCTGCAAGTCGCCAGAGCCGCCCTAGAAGCCGGCACAACCACCAGCCGCGCCCTGATCGAGCAATGCTTGACCGCCATCGAAGCGCCAGACGGCGAAGGCGCCCGTGCCTTCACCAAAACCTACGCCGCCCAGGCCCGCGCCAGCGCAGATGCCATGGACATCCTCCGCCGCGCCGGCCGTGCCCCAGGCCCTTTCGCCGGCATTCCCATCAGCCTGAAAGACCTGCTGGACGTAGCAGGCGAGCCTACGCCGGCCGGCTCCCTGGTTCTGGCCAACGCATCGCCCGCCCGATCCCACGCCCCCGCGGTGCAGCGCCTGCTGGCTGCCGGCCTGGTGCCGGTCGGCCGTACCAACATGACGGAATTCGCCTTCAGCGGCGTCGGCACGAACCCGCATTACGGCACGCCGCGCTCGCCCTATGGCCGCACACCGGACGGGGCCGGGCGCGTTCCCGGCGGCAGCTCGTCAGGTGCCGCCGTCTCCATCTCGGACGGCATGGCCCTGGCCGCCATAGGCACGGACACCGGCGGCTCCTGCCGCATCCCCGCGGCGTTCTGCGGCGTGGTCGGCTACAAGCCAACCGCCAGGCGCGTGCCGCTCGCCGGGATCATCCCGCTCTCCCCGTCGCTGGATTCCGTGGGCCCGCTCACGAAGTCGGTGGAGGACTGCGCCATCATGGACGCCATCCTGGCCGCAGCGCCCCTGCCATCCCTCCGCCGCGCGCCGCCCGCCGGCCTGCGCCTCGTCTATCCCGCCAATATCGATCCCGACACCCTGGACGCCCCCACCGAGCGCGCCATCGACCGCGCGCTGCAACGGCTGGACAGGGCAGGCGTGGTCGTCGTCCACAAGAACCTGCCCAGCCTGGACATGCTGGTCGCCGCCCACGCGCGCGGCGGCTTCGCCGTGGTGGAATCCTACGCCTGGCACCGCACGCTGCTGGCAGACCACGCCGCGCTGTACGACCCGCGCGTCGCCAACCGCATCCTCCCCGGCGCCAAGATGGCGGCTGCCGACTACGTCGCGCTGGTGGAAGCCCGCGCCCGCGTAATTGCCGCGTTTGCAGACGACATGGCCCCGTTCGACGCGCTGGTCATGCCAACAGTGCCTATCGCGCCTCCGCTTATCACCGCGTTTGATGAAGAGGCGGACTACATTCGTCTGAATGCCGCCATACTGCGCCTGCCGTCACAGATAAACTTCGTCGACGGCTGCGCCATAAGCCTGCCCTGCCACGAACCAGGCGCGCCGCCGGCCGGACTTACGCTTGCGGCGACTTGCCTGTCGGACTCGCGCCTTTTCCATATTGCAGCGTCTGTGGAAGCGATTGTGGAAGGGAAGTAGGCAAGGCCTTCTTTTTTAAAAAAAAGAAGCAAAAAACTTTTGCTTCCCCGCTGTTCAACTGCTTCGGTGTTTCCTGGAACGTATAGCTGCTGCAGATGCGAGATAGTAAAAGTGTTTTTGGTCCTTTTTTCCAAAAAAGGACTACTTGCTTTCTTCCTTTGCCACCGCCGCAAGCACATGCTCCACCGAAACACGCCAACGCATGCCATGCACCTCGCCAGAGGGCACATCCAGCCAAGGCCCAAGCGCACGCCCGACCACGCAATCGTAGGCAACGCCGCGCAAAGCGGCCAGATGGCGGAAGCACCAGTTCACGTAGGCATCCATGTGCAACTCCAGCACCCGGCAGCCCGGCCGCGCGAACCCGATATTCGTCAAACCCGCCCCATGCGGCGCCACAATCAGCTCCGCGCCGCGGAACAGCCTGATCTGGTCGGCAAACGTCAAAGTCTCGGGCTGGACGGGGACAATGCCAAGCGCAAGCAGGGCAGCCACTACGTCGTCCTCGCCTTCAAGCACACGCTGCAACGTGCCGCGCCTGTCGACGTAGAAGCGTCGCGGAAACACGGAAGCACTATCGGGAAGGCCGGCGGACATTCGGTCGAAAAACGCGCTGACCACCGGGTGGTAGGAGGACTGCCCGTGCACGCTCCACGGAAATGACAGCATTTCCACCAGGAACGGGTCGGCATCATCCGATGCGACCTTTCGCAACGACGGAGGAAGACCCAGCAGATCCAGCATCTCCGGCTGGTGCAAGGCCCCGCGCGGAAACAATACCGAGCTCGCGCTTTGAAGAAGTCCGTCCGGGATCATGCAGACGCGCGCCGCGCTTTCGAGCGCGGAATGGAAGTAGTTTCTCTTGTTGCCGGCCAGCACGGTCACGTGCGTCCCGGGCAGCCTCTTCTTGCGGCCTTGTTGTATCGTCAGCGTTCCTGCGCCGAGCTCATAGCCGTGCGCCCCAGGATCCGTGTGCCCCAGGCTCTCGGACACCACGTCGCCGCCAAGAGAGATGATGCCGGCCGAGCCATGCACCACCGCATCGCGCAGCACAAACGTTGCCGGCGCCATGCACTCGTAGAACGGCGCACGCCAGGATGCCCACTCGGGTTGCTCCCGCACCGGCCAGTAATTCAGGAAGGCAGCGCCCACCTGCAATTCGGGCAGTGCCACCCGGCCAGGCGCCATGGAGTGGACATGATAAACACGCGCATTCGCCGACATCATGTCGCCGTCACCGGCGATGTCGAGCAGGCCGCGTATCCTCAACTCCGTCATATCACGTCGCAGCGGGCAAGAACCTTAAATGTGCGAAGCAGCAAGCCGTTCGGAAAAGTGACGGCTATGCTCCATCGCTGCATCAACGCCCGATGTGCAGCAGGACAAGCCAAAGCGCCTACACAGCGCAGGAGCAAAAGTTTTTGGCTTCTTTTTTTCAAAAAAGAAGGCCTTTCTTGCTTTTGGCACTCGCCGAACGCACACGACATGTCAGACCGCAACAAGCGGATCGCGCAGGTATTGCGAGACACCCACGGTGTTGCCGTCGGGATCGTTCACGGTAACAAGCGCAGAAACCCCGGCGCCTCCACCGGCTTCCCGCTTACCGCCACCCCTTCGCCTGCGTAGCAAGGATGGCCGCATCCAGGTCGCCGGTAGCCGCGGCAGGCAGGTTGGTTGCGGGCGTCTCCTGCAGCACCTTCAGCCCCCGAGCTGCTCTACATAGAACCGGCGCGCAGCCGGCAAATCATGCACATGCAATTCGAAATGAGAGAACGTGAACATAGCGACAGGCTTCCTCGCACCGTCAGGCAAGTAAGCCTGGCGCACACGCTTGCGTAATGGACACCGAAAACGTCTAGTCCAAGTCGAAGCAGTAGTCAGCCTGGCAAACCTCAACGCATGTCCGCAACAGCGGCGGATCCCACGCCCGAACCCCTGATATCCCCCGCCACCTGGTCGGCCAACCCGCCCAGCAGCCCGCTCAGGCTCGCAGCCAGCGCCGTGGCCCCAGGCGCTGCAGGCTGCGCAGTCAACGCCACATGCCGCGTTGCCAGCGGTTGATGCGTGGTCCCGCGCTCCACCGCCACCTCCGCCTGCAGCACCACTGCGCCCGAGGCATCCGCGTCGAACCGCAGCACATCCACCTCAACCCGCACGTCCGGATTTGCCGAAATCGCGCCGGACTCGGAGAACACGCTGCTGCCAGGCAAACGCTGCGACAGATCCTCGGACAGCACCCGCCCGATCATGTCGCCCAACGGTTCCGCCCAGCGCAACTGGCTGTTCACCGCCAGTTTGTAGGACGCCGATTTCAGAACGATGTCCGACCTGTCCAGATATCCCGCCAGTCCTGGCCGCCGCACCTCGACACTCACCGCCCTGCCGGGCAGCGCCGTCCCGGGTGCCGGGTTCAAGGTATAGTAGGTGGGATCAGGCGAACTGCACGCCGCCACGCCCAGCAACAGGCACACTCCCAGCGCAATCCTCATCGTTCACCCGCCTTGCCGGAGCGCCCTTGCAGCAGCGCCTCCGGATGCCTGTCCAGGAAATCCGCCAGCAGGCGGAGGCTGCGCGCCGCATCGTTCACCTGGTCCAGCACGCGGCTGACCCCGCGCTGGAAGTCCGAATTGCCGCCGTAGCCGCCCTCGCCAAGCGCCGTGTTCGCCCGCTCCACCGCCTGCTGCAGCTCGGCGCTGATCTTCGGCAGACGCTGCAGCACCGGCCCCAGCCCCTGATCCGTATGCCGCACCAGATGCTGCACATCGGCCAGCGTGTCGCTCAGATGCGTCAGCGCATTGCGCACCTCGGGCCCGCTAATCACCCGGTTCGCCGAAGCCAGCGTGGCGTCCAGGTTGCGGCCGATGTCGTCAAACGGAATCCTGTCCAGCTTGGTCGCGATGTCGCTCAAGCTGGACATGATGTTATCCACGCCGCCGCCTTGGCTCGGCATAACCAGCGCGTCCCCCTCACGTCCCACCTGCGCCGGCGCCGCCCCAGGCACATACTGCAGGGAAATCTGCTTCTGCCCGGTGATGAAGCTGCTGCTCTCCAGCACCGCGCGCATCCCCTTACTTACCAGCGCCCCCGTCACCGCCTGCGGATCAGCCTCGCGTATCGAAGGATCATCCGCAAACACCCGCTCGGGCTGCAGATCATACGTCACCCGCGCCCGCATCTGCCCATGCGCCTGGTCCAGCATCAGCTTCACGTCGTTTACCGTGCCCACCTGGATGCCGAACACATCCACAGGCGAGCCGCGTCCAAGCCCGCCTACCGATGTGGTGAAATACGTCACGAACGGGATCTTCTGCACGAACCCGGCCGCATCCGCCTGCCCCTTGTCGTCGAACAGCACGAATCTCGTGTTCGCAGCGGCAGGCGGTGAATTGTTTTTACCCGCCATCGGAGTGATCGCGCTCGCGTGTGGCGTCTCGAATGCCACCCCGCCCGAGAGCAGAGCTTGTAGACTCTCCAGCTCCACGTGCACGCCCTGGCTGCCGAGCCCCACGGACAGGCCAGATGCGTTCCAGAAATGCGTGTCCTGGTGCACGAACTTGTCGAACGGCCGGCGCACGAAGATATTGATCGTCACCGGGCCCAACCCGTCGCCCAGATCGTAGCTCAGCACCTCGCCCACCGACACGTCGCGGTAGAAGATCGGCGCCCCCGGTCCCAAGGACCCCAGCCTAGCGGCCCGCAGCGTGTAGCTCGTCCCCGGCTCGTCGGAGCGCATCCCCGGCGGCTCCTCCAGTCCGACGAAGTTACGCTCTGAACTACCCCCAGGCAGCCCCGGATCCACCTCGATGTAGGCGCCGGATACCAGCGTCTCCAGCCCAGACAGGTCGCCTGACGACAAACGCGGCTTCACCACCCAGAACCGCGCATGGTCCGTCAGTATCTTCGCACCTTCCCGGTTCATCCGGACGCGCACCTTCACGGCCTTCAGATCGTCCGTAAGCTGCACGTTCTCTACCATCCCCAGTGCCACCGCCTTGTGCGTCACCTGGGTCTGCTGCGCGCTGATCCCGCTGCCCGTCTTGAAACTGATGGTGATCAGCGGCCCCCGGTCCGCCAGCGTGGTGATGATCAGGTAGACGGCGATCGCCCCTGCCACGATGGGTATCAGCCAGATGAGCGAGAACCGCTTGCGGCGGCGCAGTACCGCCTCGGGCACACGGGGCGCCGAACCGCTCAAGCTGCCCCCGCCTTCTCTTCCTGTCCCGGCCCACGACGCGTCTCCAAATCCTCAGCCTCCAGATCATGCCCGGCTTCTGCCGCGGCATCCCACATCAACCGCGGGTCGAAACTCGCCGCCGCGAACATCGTCAGCACCACAACGGCGGCAAACGCAATCGCCCCTATCCCAGGCAGCACGGTGGCGACAAACCCCAGCCGCACCAGCGCCACCAGTATCGTCAGCATGAACACGTCGATCATCGACCACCGGCCGATGCTATCGACGAAGCGGTACAGCCGCGTCCGGTCGCGCAGCCGCGTCACGCTGCCATCCCCCGTCATGACGAGCATCGTGAACAGCGCCACCAGCTTGAACAGCGGCACCACGATGCTCGCCATCAGCACCAGCAGCGCCAGCGGCCACATCTGCGCCTGCGCCAGCTCGATCACGCCGCCGATGATGGTGCTGGGCTGCCCCTGGCCGAACCGGATCAGCGTCAGGATCGGGTATATGTTGGCCGGCAGATACAGGCACACCGCGGCACCGGCCATCGCCCAGCACCGGTTCAAACTATACGGCTTGCGACGCAGCAGCCGGCTTCGGCACCGCGGGCACCGGCTCCGCTCGCGCGCCTGCACCACCAGATGACAGCAATCGCACCCGATATATCCGTATTTCGGCTGCGGCGGCACATCCGCCGTCAGCCCCCGCGCCTCGAACGCCTCCCACACATCCTCATGGTCCAGCTCCACATCGGCCGCCACCATGCACAGCATCACGCCGCCCAACGCAAACAGTGCCGGCCCCACCTCCACCGTGGCGATCGCCTGCAGCCGCGTGTAGGCCACGAAGGACCCGAGCAGGAACACCTCCACCATCGACCACGGCCGCAAGCTCGCCACCCAGGAGAACAGGCGGGGCAGGAAACGCGGCGGATTTGGCGTGCGCAGCCCCAGCAGCACCGTCAGGATCAGCAGAAGCTGGACGAACGGCACCAACACCAGCGTTGTCAGCACCACCACGCTGATCTCCCACATGTTGTGGTCCTCCAGCTGCGCCGGCCCGGTGAATAATGTCGCCTGATACGTCCGCCCCACGCTGCGCAAGTCCAGGAACGGCAACTGCACCGCAAGCACCAGCAGCAGGAACGCGCCGATGTAGCACCACAGCGCCCGGTTCAGGCTGTCCCTGTGCGCCTTGCGCAAATTCGCCCCGCAGCGCCGGCAATGCGCCACATCGCCTTCCCCCAGCGCGCCTATCGTCTGGAACAGCCCGCAATCCGGGCATTCCCGCATGATCGACTCGGAAATCGCCTCCCCTGCCGGCGCGGCATCGTCGCAATGGAGCATCATAGAGGGCCCGAAACGCCTTTCTTGCCACGATGTTGCAACGCGGACGACAGATGATGTGCCTTCGGAGCGGGCGCGCCAAGGGGCGGCAAGGCAAGGCCAGGGGCTCTGCCCCTGGACCCCGCTGGGGCCAGTCGGCCCC
>CAXTJZ010000003.1:16446-43351 GCA_964244695.1 uncultured Acetobacteraceae bacterium | reverse complement strand
CAATGCGCGCCACCTGCTCGGCCTGATCAACGACGTGCTCGATCTCTCGAAAATCGAGAGCGGCAAGATGGATGCGTATGCCGAAACCTTCGACGTGGCCGGCATGATACGCGACGTGGCGACGACGGTGAGCGCGTTGATGGAGAAGAAATCCAACGAGCTGGTGCTGCAGATCGGCGCCGGACTAGGCACCATGCATTCCGACGTCACGCGGGTCCGCCAGATACTGCTCAACCTGCTGAGCAACGCCGCGAAGTTCACCGAGCGCGGCAGGATTACCCTGGCGGTCTCCCGCGCGGCCGGGCCTGGCGGCATCGATCATTTGCGCCTCTCGGTTTCGGACACCGGCATCGGCATGACGGAGGAGCAGGTCGCCCGCCTGTTCCAGCGCTTCCAGCAGGCGGACGCTTCCACGACGCGCCAGTTCGGCGGCACCGGCCTGGGCCTGGCGCTGAGCAAGGCGTTCGCCTCCATGCTGGGCGGCGACGTGCGGGTGGAGAGCACGCCCGGCAGCGGCAGCAACTTCATCGTCAGCCTGCCCGTGGTGCTGCCGGAGCCGGAAGCCGTGCCGCAGGAGGCCCAGGCGCCTGCGGAGGACGAGGAGATCGGTTCCGGCGAAGTCGTCCTGGTGGTCGATGACGACGAGACGCAGCTCCATCTGATGAGCCGTTTCCTTACGCGCGAAGGCTTCGTAGCGCGCACCGCGTCCGATGGCTTCACCGGCCTCGCCCAGGCACGCCGCCTGCGGCCGAGGGCCATCCTGCTGGACGTCACCATGCCCGGCATGGACGGATGGTCCGTGCTGAGCGCGCTGAAGGCCGATCCGGAACTGGCCGACATACCGGTCGTGATGGTGACGTTCGTGGCCGAACGCGCCTTGGCCACCTCGCTGGGTGCGGCGGACTACATCGTCAAGCCGGTCGACTGGGAGCGGCTGCGCGCGGTGATGGAGCGCTTCCGCGAGACGGGCTGCAGCGTGCTCGTGGTCGATGACGATGCCGACACCCGGGACCGCATGCGCCAGGGGCTGGAGAAGAGCGGCTGGCGTGTGAACGAGGCGGTCAACGGCGCGGACGCGCTGCGGAAGGTGGCGCAAGCCATTCCGCATGTGGTGCTGCTGGACCTGAACATGCCTGTGATGGACGGTTTCGACTTCCTGGCCGCGCTGCGCGAGCGGCCGGATTGCGGCGAGGTGCCTGTTGTCGTGCTGACGGCGCGTGACCTGACGAACGAGGACAGGCGGCGGCTGCGCGGTGCCAACCAGGTGCTGAGCAAGGGAGACGTCAGGATGCAGGAGTTGGCGGAGAAGCTGCGCCAGATTCAGCCTGGGACTGCGGATTGTTGAGCAAAGGCAAGGAAGCAAGGCCTTCTTTTTCGAGAAAAAGAAGCAAAAAGCTTTTGCTGGCGCTGTCGCGGAACGCTTCAACAACTCGCAGGAAAAACAGATAAGAGTCTCATGCTTTTTCAAAAAGAACTACTTTCTTCTTTGTCGTCATGACAATCCGAAAAGCGGCTTGTCGGACCATAGTTGCTCTACGCCGAGAAGTGCGCCGTATTATCTATCCGGCGACAATGTTCAAGATTCTTATCTTTCGAAAGACAGAAGCAAGAAACTTTCATTTCTGCACTGTTCATCGCCTCGGTTTGTCCAAGAGCGCTCAGCTGTTCCAAATGCGAGGAAGTAAAAGTTTTTTGCTTCTTTTTTTCAAAAAAGAAGGCCTTGCTTCCTTCCTTCAGTGATGCCCAAGCGGCCAGAACAACGTCAGCAGCGGCAGCCCCACAGCCACCACCAGCAGCGACAGAGGCGCCCCAAGCCGCGCATAGTCGCCAAACCGGTAACCTCCAGGCCCCATCACCAGCGTGTTGCACTGGTGGCCGATGGGCGTCAGGAAATCGCAGCCTGCCCCAAGCGCCACGGCCATCAGGAAGCTGTCCACGCTGAAGCCGAGCTTCACCGCCAGGCTGGCGGCGATGGGGCCCATGATGAGCACCGTGGGCGCGTTGTGCAGGAAGGGCGTCACGATCAGCGTCAGGACAAGCACCACGCCAAGCGCCCAGATGCCCGGTATGTTTTGGACCAGCGGCAGCAGCAGCCCGGCGATCAGGTTGGTGCCGCCGCTGTCGCGCACCGCGTGGCTGATGGGGATCAGCGCGCCTATCAGGATCAGCACGTGCCACTCCACCGCGCCGTAGGCCTCGTGCATGGTCAGCACGCGCAGCAGCAGCAGCGCGACCGCGGCGCCGAAGAACGCTATGGCCACAGGCAGCGCATGCACCAGCACCAGCAGCATGGCGGCGGCCAGCACCAGGGCTGGCACGTAGCCGCGGTCGTTGCGGCCGAGCGAGATGGTGCGCTCGGCCAGCGGCAGCACGCGCAGTTCGCCCATCGTCTCCGGCAGCGTGGGCGCGGTGCTGCGCAACACCATCACGTCGCCGGCGTGCAGGCGCACGCTGGCCAGGCGCTGGCCGATGCGTTTGCCGCTGCGGCTGACCGCCACCACGCCTATGCCGAAGCGCTCCTCCAGCTGGGCGTGTCCCAGGGTCTGGCCCACCAGCGCGCTATCGGCCGTCACCACGCCTTCCACCAGCCTGGCCTCGCCGTCTCCGCCGCCGGACAGCTTCAGTTGGGCGCGCGCCACCAGGCGCTCGAGGTCGGTGGGCTCGCCGCGCAGCAGCACTACGTCTTCGTCGCGCAGGATCAGGTCAGGATGGGCGGGCAGGCGGCGGTAACGCTCGCGCACCACCATGGCCACCTGCACGTCGCCTTCGGCCATCGCCTCCACGTCGGCCACGCGGCGTCCGGCAGCCGCCGAATGCTGCTCCACCCGCGCCTCCGCGGTGTAGTCCTCCATGTTGAAGGCAGCCTCCATGGAGGCTGCGGCGCGGCGGCCGGTTGGCAGCAGCCGCCAGCCGAAAGAGAGGAAGACGAAGCCTACCAGCGCCACGGACAGGCCGACCGGCGTGTAGTCGAACATGCCGAAGGGGCGGCCCAACACGTCCGCGCGAACCTTGGCGATCAGGATGTTGGGGCTGGTGCCGATCAGCGTGACCAGGCCGCCGAGCATGGAGGCGAACGCCATCGGCATGAGCAGCGCGCTGGGCGACGTTCGGGTGCGGCGCGCCAGCTGCAGCGCCACAGGCATGAAGATGGCCAGCGCGCCCACGTTCTTCGTGACCATGGACAGCACGAGCGTGGCGCCCACCAGCACGGGGACCTGCACCGAGACCGTGCGCAGGCGCGGCGTGATCGGCCGCATCGCCGCCTCCACGATGCCCGAGCGGGCGATGCCGGCGCTGACCACCAGGGCGGCCGCGATGATGATGACGACCTCGTCGGAGAACCCCTCGAACGCCGTGCGGGCGGGGATCACGCCGATGACCACGCCCACGAACAGCGCCGCCACGGCAACCAGGTCATACGGCAGGCGCCCCCAGACGAAGCAGCCCACTGTCGCGGCGATAAGCGCGAAGGAGAGGCCCTGGGCCAAGGTCATGGCTGGTAACTTTCCGGCAGCGAAACGCTCCATGTCATCGTGGAAACCGCGCCACGGCTGGTGGCCCGCAAGGCCAGGGTTCAATACCGGCCGATCCCGACGGAGCCAAGCGGGCCATGCGGCGTTGCGTCATGGAGCTATTCCCGGGAACCCGTCATGAGCCGCATCCTCCTCGTAGAAGACCACCAGGAAATCTGGGATTTCCTGTCCCGCCGCCTGACAAGACGCGGCCATGAGGTGCTGGTGGCGACGGACGGCCAGCAGGGTCTTGACCGGGCGCTGAGCGACAACCCGGAGATCATCCTGCTGGACATGAACCTGCCCGTGCTGGACGGCTGGACGGTGGCCAGCCGTCTAAAAGCCAGCAGCCAGGCCGCGCGCACGCCCATCATCGCGCTGACGGCGCATGCCATGTCAGGCGATCGGGAGAAGGCGCTTGCCGCAGGCTGCGACGACTACCATCCGAAGCCGGTCGATTTCTCCCGCCTCCTCGAGCAGATCGAAACGCTTGTCGGCCACGGGGCGGTAGCCGCCCCGATTTGAACCTGTTCGAGCGCCTGTTTGCCGCTGGACCACGGGATGGCGCCGCGCCAGCCTTGGAGGCAATGGCGACCGGCGCGACCTCTGCGTTGATGGCGAGTGAGGAGGCCGGGCAAAGCGCGCGCCTGACAGCGGCGCCGCAGGCGGGGCGGACGGTGCTCGACGAAAGCCTGATGGCAAAGGTTCTGCATGGCTGGCTGCAGAACCGCCACCAGACGCTGTTTCCCCTGACGGTGAATATGAAAACCCTTTCGCCGGAGCAGCGGATGATTCTGGCGGCCTTTGCAGCAGTGGCATTGCTGTCCGACGAGGCGGCGCGCGGGCGTGAGGCGCAGGTGCGTGCGTGGTTTGCTTCCAGCGGCGCGGAAGCGGACATGATGGAGGCGCTGACGGCCGCCCTGGCCAACCCGCCGGCCATGAGCCGCGCCATCGGGTCGGTGCTTGACGAGGATCTGGCGGCCTACGGCTACGTCGCTGCCGTGGTGGCGTTGCAGGCGCGCGGCAGCTTGCTGGAGTATTTCGCGGCGCGGCTGAATTTGCCGCCCACTTTGGTCCGGAGTGCGCAGAGACGGTACGGAGGTTGAAGGCTGCGGCTTCGGCTGCTTGCGCCAATTTGACAGGGCGGAGACAGGAAGAGAAATCAACCACCTAGGACGCTAAGGACACCAAGAGATTTTGTTTTCGGTAGACCGATCTGCACTACAGCAAACGCGTGGTGAATCGTTTCTACAACCATACCAAAGTCTGTCGTGCAGACCAGGCGGCCGTTACTATACCCCGCACGGCGAAAATTGTTTTCCAGTGCGTAGCTTCAGTATTCCGCGACAGCGCTCGCAAAAGCTTTTTGCTTCTTTTTCTCGAAAAAGAAGGCCTTGCTTCTTCTATGTCCGAGCCACGTCACCCTTCTCGGTCAGCTCGCGTAGCGCCAATTGCAGCGAGGTGTTTTCCACCAGAAGGCGCCGCGCGAGATCCGCAAGCGTCACCCAACCCGACACGCTGCCATCCCGGTCCGTCACCGGCAGCCGCCGTATGTGGTTTGCCGCCATCAGGTCCATCGCCGTCTGCAGCGTGTCCTCGGCATGGCAGGTGATAACCGGGCGCGAGACGATGGTGCGTATCTTCGTGGCCGCAGGGTCGAGCCCCTTGGCCACGATGCGGTAGAGGATGTCGCGGTCGGTGACCACGCCCTCCATGTGAGTGGCGTCACCTACAGGCAGCGCGCCCACGTCGATTTCGCCCATCAGCTCGGCGGCGGCCTGCACGCTTGCCGAGGGTTCGATGAACTCGACACCCCGGCTCATGACATCGGCGACTTTCAATCCGCCCCGCTGTCACCGGCGGCCGCCGCCGCGTCAGGTTCCAGCTCAAGGAGGAGCAGCGAGCGGCCCGTCACGCCGTATTGTGCGTCGAAATCGAAGCGCGACGTTTCGTGGCCTTCCGGCCGGTTGGTGTCGATCAGCAGCATCCATCCCGTGCCGCCTGGCACCTTGGGCAGGGTGAAGCCCACAAGGTCGTGGTAGGAGTTGAGTATCAGCAGCAACGTCCTGTCGATGCCGCGCTTGGGTATTCCTGTAGGCTGCGCACGGCCGTCCAGCACCATGCCGAAGCAGCGCGCGCCCGCGTCGTCCCAGTTCTCCTGCGTCATCTCGACGCCGGCCGCGGTCAGCCAGGTCAGTTCCTTGATGTCCAGCGCCTCGTTGTAGGTGCCGGTCAGGAACCGCTCGCGCCGCAAGATGGGAAACGTGCGGCGTATGCGCATGACGTCGCCGACAAAGGCGATCAGCGACTTCGCATCCTCGTCGTGATCCCAATCGAGCCAGGAAATCTCGTTGTCCTGGCAATAGGCGTTGTTGTTTCCGCCCTGGCTGCGGCCGAACTCATCGCCGGCGACGATCATCGGCAGGCCCTGGCTCAGCAGCAATGTCGCCAGCATGTTGCGCTTCTGGCGCCAGCGCAGCGCGCGGATCTCAGGGTCGTCTGTCGGGCCCTCGGCGCCGTGATTCCAGCTGTGGTTGTTGTCTGTGCCATCGCGGTTCTCTTCGCCGTTGGCTTCGTTATGCTTGTCGTTGTAGGCGACGGTATCGTGCAGCGTGAAGCCGTCATGCGCGGTGAGGAAATTCACGCTGGACGACGGACGGCGCCCGCCCCAGTTGAACTTGTCCGCGGAGCCGGTCAGGCGTGTTGCCATCTCCGGCAGCATGGCGTCGTCACCCTTCCAGTAGGAGCGTACCACGTCGCGGTAGCGATCGTTCCACTCCGCCCAGCCGGGCGGGAAGGCGCCGACCTGGTAGCCGCCAGGCCCGCAATCCCACGGCTCGGCGATCAGCTTGACCTGGCTGAGCACAGGGTCCTGGCCGACCGCGCGCAAGAAGCCGCTCTGCTGGTCGAAGCCGTAGGGTTCGCGCGCCAGGATGGTGCCAAGGTCGAAACGGAAGCCGTCGACATGCATCTCCTCCGTCCAGTAGCGCAGGCTGTCGGTGACCATCTGGATCACCCGCGGATGGCTGAGATTGACGGTGTTCCCGGTGCCGGTGTCGTTGATGTAATAGCGCTTGTCGTCCGGCATCAGGCGGTAGTAGCTGGCGTTGTCCAGCCCCTTAAAGCACAGCGTGGCGCCGCGCTCGTTGCCCTCGGCGGTGTGGTTGTACACCACGTCGAGTATCACCTCGAGATTGGCCTCGTGCAGGCGCGCGACCATTTCCTTGAACTCGGAAAACGCAAAATCCGGCACGCTGGCGTAGCGGCGCGCCGGCGCGAAGAAACCGATGGTGTTGTAGCCCCAGTAGTTCTTCAGATTCTTGTCGAGCAGGTAGTCATCGTCGAGGAACGTATGGATCGGCAGCAGCTCGATTGCGGTGGCGCCGATCGACTTCAAGTGTCGCAGCACGGCCGGATCGGTCAGGCCGCGGAAGGTGCCGCGCAAGGCCTCCGGCACGTCGGGGTGGCGTTGCGTCAGGCCGCGCACATGGGCCTCGTAGATCATCGTGCGGTCGAAGCCGGTGTTCGGCGGGCGATCGACACCCCAGGTGAACGCGCCGTCGATCACCCGGGACTTCATCATGAAGGGCGCGCTGTCGCGGTCGTCGAACGTCAGGTCGTCGGCGGTCTCCATCTTGTAGCCGAACAAAGCAGGGTTCCACTCGACGTGGCCCACCAGAGACTTCGCGTAGGGGTCCAGCAGCAGCTTGTTCGGGTTGAAGCGGTGGCCCGCGGTGGGCTCGTACGGGCCGTGCGCGCGGTAGCCGTAGATCTGGCCCGGGCGCGCGTCGGGCAGGAAGCCGTGGAACACCTCGTTCGTGTATTCCGGCAAGTCTATACGATCGACCTCCTTCTCGCCCGCATCATCGAACAGGCAGAGTTCCATGCGGGTGGCGTTGGCCGAGAACACGGCGAAGTTCACGCCGGTGCCGGTCCAGTTGGCGCCACGCGGCGTGGGACGGCCTTCGCGAAGGCGTACGCTGGTCTTGACGTTCGGCAAAGCAGGTTCCCCGGATAGAGTGGATGGCGCGTGTGCCGTTGGATACGCGAGGCCTGCAGGATGGTCTCTCCACGCCGGCCGGTATGCTGCTGATGGACAAAAACTAGGTCGCCAGCCGCGAGGCCAGGCGCATCGAAGCCACATCTACGAGGCGGCGGCAGGTCAACGAACCACCGGACTTACCGTTCCGCAGGCTGCGAAGCCTATTTCACGCGCACGTTGGGCAGCCTTGGGCTAACGACCGGCGACTCTACCCAGGCCGGCGGACCACCCGGCCGGGTGTTTGAGGGTGTTGTGGAGGTCGGCCCCGAATTATCAGGACGCAAACGACGCGCTGTATCGTTGTAAATTACCAAACGGCGCCAGCGCCGCTGAAAGACTACGCGGACGGGGCGATGCAGGAAAGAAAGCCTTCTTTTTTGAAAAAAAGAAGCAAAAAACTTTTATTCCTTGCGGTGCTTGAAGGCTTCGACTTGTCCTGGAGCAATTTGGTGCGGACATGGGCGAAGGAGCAGGGGCTTCTTTGTTTTCGTGCAAAAAGGATCAAGGCGCCTGACACAGCGTGGGAACAAAACTTCTTTGCCTCTTCTCGTCAAAAAACAAGGCCTTGCTTGCTGCGCGCTGCTGCTGGCCGTGTCCGTGCTCACCGCCTGCGCCACGGCCCCGCCGGCCTGTGCGCCGTCCGGCCGCTGGGTGTCGCCCGCCACGTTGCACCCGCTCGCCGATCCGCTGGCCGCAGCCCACGCCGCGCCCGTGGTTCTCCTGGGCGAGCGGCATGACAGCACCGCCGATCACGGCTGGGAGCTGGACACGATAAAGCGGCTCTACGCTGCCGATCCCTCGCTTGTGCTTGGGTTCGAGATGTTTCCCCGGGCGGCGCAGCCGGCGCTCGATGCATGGGTGGCCGGCCGGCTTTCCGAGGCCGCCTTTCTGGCGAACACCGACTGGGCGCATGTGTGGGGCTTTCCGCCTGCGCTCTATTTGCCGATATTCCGTTTTGCGCGTGACCACCAAATCCCGATGGTCGCGCTGAACGTTTCGCACCGCCTGGTGCATCTTACGGCGCAGCAGGGCTTCGCCGGCGTGCCGCAAGCCGAGCGCGAGGGGATCGGCGAGCCGGCGCCGCCCAGCCCCGGCTATCGCGCCGATCTTGCCGATGCGATGACGGGCCATGGCGGCCCGGCGATGACGCCCGACCGCCTGGCGCATTTCATCGACGCCCAGCTCGTGTGGGACCGCGCGATGGCCGAGGCGATCGCCGCCCAGCGCGCCCGTGCCCCGGGCCGGCAAATGGTGGCGGTGATGGGTGCCGGGCATCTCGAGCACCGTTACGGTGTGCCGCATCAACTCGATGCGCTTGGCATCCACGCTGCGCTCGTGTTGCTGCCGGCGCACGATCTATGTGCGCCGCCCGGCGCCGATTATGCTGATGCGGTCTACGTGGACTGATACGTCAGGCTTGGATAGCGTTGCGCGACAGAAAGCAAGCAGTCCTTTTCTGAGAAAACAACTCCCGTCCCGTACATCAACGAATTGGCCGGTTCAAGACAAACGAGACCGCTGAAACGGCGCAGGGAAAACGTTTTTTGTTTTTCCAAAAAAGAAAGCCTTGCTTACTGTAGCAAACGCGCCAAGCCTCAACTGCACCAGATCTCCATACGCACAAGATGCGGCTTCTTGCACGACGATTCGGGAAGCGGCAGATGCGTGCCCGGCTGCCAGAGACCAAGACGTTGCCGTATGCCTGCCATTTCCGAGTCGATCACCGGCAGCGGGTTGCCGTCCTCGTATGTCGTGGCACTACGGTAATGCAGCACCGCTTTATAGGTGTAGGCCGGGGTGAGCGCGTTGACGGTGACCCAGAACCCGAACGGCGCGTTTTCCGTAGGCTCGGCGGAGATGATGTCGCCCGCGAGCGGTCCGCCATCCACGTAGCGTATTTCCTGGTTGTTGTTGTGCCCTGTCATCCGGTCATAGACGCGGTGGAACCCGTCACGCGCGCGATCGTAGGCGAGCATCTGTGTCAATACGGCCTGGTCTCCGTCGCCGCTATGCGGGCCGGCGATCTGCAACAGCAGAAGCGCAGGGCCGGAGTTGCCACGCGGACGGACGATGCGCGCCACGTTCAGGTAGCGCGGTGCGTCGAACGGCTCGTTGGGAAGGGTCGTCTGCAGCGCGCTCCGCACCGCCGGATCGCAAGGCGCGGACACATCTTTCTGGAGGCAGAGGGCGATGACGCCGGGCAGCTTTTCGTTTGCGGAGTCGAACGGGTCAGGCGTGGCGGGCCCTTGCGAGGCGACGAAGCGCCAAGCCGGCCGGGTTTTGAACGCGGCGGACAGGTCGATCGACGTGACCTGCGTTGCGGGTTGCGGCGGAGCTGCCTTGGCGTGTGCCGAATTTGCGATGACGCCAGCCGACATGAGACCGATCTGCAACCAGCGTTTCAGGCTTTGCAACGTTCTCTCCTGTCCTGCTCCGGGAGCGCGATAATTACGTATTATCGACTGGGGTTATCGTCTGTAAGGCAAGGCCTTCGTTGTAAGAAAGCAAAAACCTCTACTTTGAACCCATCTGCAGGTCTCGGATGTCTCCAAGAAAGCGAGAAAGCTGAAGCAGCGCAGGGAGCAAGAGTTTTTTGCTTCTTTTTTGCAAAAAAGAAGGCCTTTCTTGCCCGTGCAAGGTCCAGACTAATCCGGTTCCATACGAAAGCTGCCATGCACGGCAAGGTCGTCCGCCCCGATCACCGTAATCGCTGCCACGCCCGGCCCATCCGGTTCCCAGTTAAGCTCCGTGCCATGGCCCGCCACAGGCCTGCCATTGATGATCCAGCGGAACGGTGCGGTGCCGCCGCTGACGCGCAATGTCACCGGCGCATACGCCGCCCGGTCTGTCGCACGGACCAGATCGATCGTGGCGCCAGGCGGCGGATAGTCCAGCACAGGGCGGTGCGGCAGGGCTTCCACTGGGCCGCCGAGGCGCCGCAAGGCTGCCGGGAGCTGCGCCGTGCTGTCCGCCAGGATGGCGCCGGACGGCGCAGGTGAGGCGGCATCGGCTTCGGGCGGCAGCAGGCCGAAGGCTTGCAGCATCAGCGGCGCCGCCGTGGCACGGCCGAAGCTGCCGGGGCGTGGCGTGCCCTCCACCCGTCCCGTCCATATGCCTACTGTCGTAGCGCGGGAGTAGCCGACCGCCCACGCGTCGCGGAAGCCGTAGGACGTGCCTGTCTTGAATGCGATGGCCCGCCCGCCCGTCAGCGACGCGTAGGCCATGCCGGGGGGCGGCGGCGACCCCTCCAACACCTGGCGCAGGTAGTACACCGCGAGCGGGCCCATGAACGCCATCTTGTGCGCAGCAGCGCCTTGCGCGCGCACCAGCGGCGCCGCGTGGCCGTCGTCGCCCACGGCCGCGTAGAGCATCACCATGTCCGACAGGCTGATACCCAGGCCGCCGAGTGCGACGGCCAGGCTCGCCTGCCGGCCGGGCATGGCCACGGCCGCGCCGGCCTGGCGCAAACCCGCCACGAAACGGTCGGGACCTATCGCCTGCAGCACCTGAACGGCAGGCACGTTGTAGGATTGCCGCAGCGCCGTCTGCGCGGTGATGGCGCCGTGATACAGATCGTCGAAATTATGCGGCGCGTAGCCTGGGATCAGGCCGGGCGAGTCGCCGATCAGAGTCAGCGGGTGCAGCAGGCCGGAATCGAACGCCATGCCGTAGATGAACGGCTTCAGCGCCGAGCCGGGCGAGCGCCTGGTGGCGGTCAGGTCCAGATCGGCGCCGGGCAGGCCAGGGCCGCGACCGCCCACGCTGGCGCGCACGCCGCGCGTGGCGTTGTCCACGATCATCGCCGCCACGCCCACTGCCGGGGGTTCAGCCGCCATCTCGCGCCCGAGCAGCGCTTCCAGCCGGCGCTGCAGGCCGAAGTCGATGGTGCTGCGTATCGCCTCCCCCGGCAGAGCGGCCCGCGCCAGGCCGGCGCAGAACAGTGCGGCCAACCGCGGCAGCGCGTGACGCGCCGGGGCCGCCGCACTCCAGTCCAGCGCCACCCGGTCAGACCAGTCCGCGGGCAGGGATCCCGCAACGCGCGACCGCTCCACCAGCAGGTTCGCCGCCCGCTCCGCTACAGCAAAATGCCGGTCCGGCCGCCGCCGCGCCGGCGATTGCGGTATGGCAACCAGAAACGCCGCCTCCGCCTCTGACAGCCGCGCCGCATCATGGCCGAACCAGGTCAGGCTCGCCGCCCGCACGCCTTCCACGTTCCCGCCGAACGGCGCCAGCGTCAGGTACATCGCAAGGATCGCGTCCTTGCCGTAGCGCTCTTCCAGCTGCCACGCGCGCAGGATGTCGTGCAGCTTGCCGGCCACGCTACGCCTGTGCGGCTCCAGCAGCCGCGCCACCTGCATGCTCAGCGTGGACCCGCCCGAGACGATCCGCCCGGCCTGCGCATATTGCCACGCCGCCCTCAGCAGCGCGCCGGCATCCACGCCGCCATGGGCGCGGAAGCGTTTGTCCTCCGCTGCCAAAAGCAGATGGAGGTAGCGCGGGTCGACGTCGCCCACGCCGGTGCGCAGGCGCCATGTTCCGCCGGTGGCCGGAAAGGCGCGTAGCAACTGTCCGTCGGCGGCCAGCACCTCCTTGGAGGCTGTCAGGCGGGTTAGGTCAGGGGGAAAAGCTTTGTCTGCGGACCAGAGCGTGAGGAAGGCAAGTGTAAGAAAGAAAGCAGTTCTTTTTTGAAAAAAAGAACCAAAAAACTTTTGCGCCCCCGCATCTGCACCAGCCGGCTCCCCACTGGAGGCAGCCGCTTCGCAGCGTCGCGGGAGCAAAAGTTTTTTGCTTCTTTTTTTCAAAAAAGAAGGCCTTCCTTACTTACTCACCCCGATCGTCACCGACCCCACCCCAGTCCGCGCCTGCACGTCCGGCCGGTACATGTCCCGTATGCTTGCCGCCGGCAGCACGAACCGCCCTGGCGAGACCACACGCACCACATAGGCCAGGTTGAAGTGCTGCGGGTCGGGCGGGTCTTTCTTGTCGTTGTCGGTGTCGCTGTCCGGGGTGTCGCTGTCGCTCGTGTCCGCCGACACGCGGCCGAGGTCGATCGCGGCCATGAAGCGGTCGTCGCGTTTCTCGGCGATCCGCGTAGGCGTGATCTCGCCTAGCCAGGGCAGGCCGTTCTCCTCCGTCTTCGTGGAGACCGGCACCACGCGCTCGATCTCGAAGCCGGCCGGTAGCGGATCGACCAGCATCGACTGGTGGTAGGCGTCGTCGTCCACGTCGCCGGAGAGGTGCACGACCAGGCGCTGGTTCTGCACGAGATGGCCGAGATCGACGGCGCTGCCGTCCGCGGCCGTTACGGTCTTGGCGATCGTCACGTGGCTTGAAGCGGCAGGCGGCGCGCTGGTGGGCAGGCCGCGCACGCTGACGATGCGGGTCAGCGGGTGGCTGCCCGTGTTGCGTAAGGCCACATCGTGCAGGCCCGCCACGTCCCTGCTCAGGCTGACCACGGCCGCCTTGGGCTGCGCCGTGCCGTCCACGGACACGCTGGCGGGGCCGGCGCGTTCCAGCAGCACGCCGGCGGCGATCACCAGCCAGCCTTGCTCCTGTGTGGTCAGGTCGTCCGTGCGGGTGTCCAGCCGGTCAAGTGCTGCAAGCAGCCGGCGGACGCGCGGCCTGTCGCCTATCTCCGCTGCGAGCGACACCATCGCTGCGGTGTCGCGCAGGCGGCTGCGATAGAAGTCGCCGATGCGCCATTCCAGGCCGTCACGCTCATGCGGCAGGCCGGCTTCGGCCAGGTCGAAGGCGTGCACGGCGCGGGGGTGGTCGCCCAGCATGGCCAGCCCGGCGGCAAGCTGCGCCTGGCCGAGCGGTTCCATCTTGTCGAGGTCGTTGTCGTGCATGTAGCGCAGGTCCGCGGCATCGGCCTGGCCGGTGCGCGCGGCCAGCAGCAGCGTATAAGCGCGGCCGGCGCGGATCACCGCGTCGTCGGTCTCCCCAGGCTTCTCGGTCAGGAACCAGAAGCGATGCAGTTGATAGCCGTCCGGGTTCGGCTGCATCAGCACGCGCAGCGCGCTGGCGAGTGCGTGCTGCGGCACGGTGTAGCCGTGCGCCTGCGCGCGTGTCAGAAAGTCGGCGATCATGGCGCCGAGGAACGGCTCGGCCTCGCCGTCCCCGGCGCCCCACAGGCCGAACGCGCCGCTATCGTCCTGGCGCTCCAGCAGCTTGTCCACGGCGTCCTGGACGCGGAAACGCAAATCCGGCGGTGACGCGCTGCCCACCAGCTTGGCTTCCTGCTCCACGTAGATCAGCGGCATGGCGCGGCTGACGAGCTGCTCCGAACAGCCGAACGGATACTCGTCGAGCGCGGCCAGCAAACCCGGCAGGTCTATGTTGCCGATGTTGGAGAAGCTGGCGCGCAGGGTTGCCCCTTGCGGCACCAGGCCGGCGGCAAGGCTGGCGGCGAGGGTGGCCGTCTCGCCTGCCGCCTGCTCCGACTTGGTAACCAGCGTCACGGACTGGAACGGCGTGCGCACCTCCATCGGCCAATCATGCGTGATGTTCATGCCAGCCGGGCCGGTGAGCGTCAGTAACACGCGGCCTGTGCCTACGAGGCCGCCGGAGAGTGGGTAGGTGCGCACCACGGCCTGTTTGGCGTCCAGATGGATGTCGTCGTCCACCGGCTGCATGCCGAGCGCGCCTTCGGCGCTGAGATGCACGTGGAAAGTGCCGGGCGGCGCCTCAACGTTGTGGGCGAGCAGGGTGAGTTTCGCGTCGTCCCCGGGGGCGAGGAAGCGCGGCAGGCTGACCTGGGCCACCACAGGGTCGCGCACCGGCACCTGCTGTTCCGCGTGGCCGAAGCCCGCCTCGCTGACCGCCACAGCCATCAGGCGCAGACCGCCGGTAAAGTCCGGCAGGTCGATCGGCACGGTAGCGTGGCCGTCCGCACCCACTGCCACCAGGCCGCTGAACAGCGCGGTGGTGCGGGTCGGCACAACGGTCAGGCCGGCCCCATCCAGGTCACCGCCGGCGCGTATTTCGCCGGCCGCGGCGCCGTTGCCGTCGATCAGGTGCGCGTAGTCGTCGCGCACGTCCACGGCCAGGCGGCGCTTGCCGAAATAGTGCTCGGCGGGGTCAGGGCTGGCGAAGCGCGTGAGGTCCAGGATGCCCTCATCCACGGCGGCCAGGGTCAGCCAGACCTGGCCGTGGGCGGCGGCGCCGGAGACGGTGACGGGCAGGTCCAGATGGGTACGCGGCCGCAGCACGGCGGGCGCGGCCAGCGACACGCCAATGGTGCGCGCGCCGGCGTCCAGCTTCACGTAGGCCAGCCCCACGGCGCGCACCGGCGCGTGGCCGGAAGCCTGTCCGGACGGGCGATACACGCTGGCCATCACGTAGGCGCCGACGCCCCAACCGGCGTCCGCATGCACCGTCACGTCCGCGCCCTCTGCCGGTATGCTGGCGGTCTGCACGGCGAGCGTGCGGCTGTTCTCCACGGTGATCAGCATCTGGCCGGCGAAAGGCGGCTTGATGTGCAGGGTCGCGTCCTGGCCGGGGGCGGGCGCCGGGCCGCGCAGGCTGACGGCCACCTTCTCCGGGCTCGGCTCCGTTCCAGTGCCGCCGTCGAAGCCCACGTGCAGGATCAGCGAGGTGAACGCGCCGTCCGCCTTGCCCTGTTCGGTGACTTCCAGCCGGTAGGTGCCCCACTCCAGCTTCGGCAGGCCGATCAATGCGCCACCTTCGGCTGCCGGCACGTCAAGAGAGCCGAACGTGACCGGCCTATCGTGCGTGGCGGTCTTCCATTCCCAACGGCCGTCCACGGCAAAGTAGTTGTAGTCGGTCACCTGTTCCACGAGCCGGAAGGCCACCGTGCGGGCCAGGCGCGAGCCGTCCGGCGCAAAGGCCGCCGCCGCCATGGCGCTCTCGTGATCCTCGGGCAGCAGCGCCTCCTCGTTGGGCGGGCGCAGGCCGAGAAGCACATCGTGCGTCGCTACCTTCAGAGTCGTGCGGCTCTCCGTCGCACGGCCGCCCGGCTCGGCCACGGAGACGTCCACGTCCGCCCGAAGCGGTGCGCTGGTCTTCGGCAGCTTCAGCGCGGCCGCGTCGATGGACAGGGCCGAATGGCCCTGCGCGTCCGTCGCCGGGCCCTCGATGTCCTGCGCGTCGGTGTTGAGCTGCTCGTCGGCGCGGCCGAACACCCAGCCATGTTCGGCGACCGGCTCGGTATCGCGCTGCAACTGCACGTGGGCGGAGACCTGCAGGTCCGCGGCCGGCGCGCCGTACAGGTAGCGGCTCGCGACGTCGATGATGGCCGGCGCGCTTTGCGTGATGCGCGGGCTGCGCGGCGTCAGCTCCACGGCCAGGCGGTTCGGCACGAAATCCTGCACCTGCACTTCGAGCGTGCCGATCACCGTCTTCGTCCCGGCCAGCATCTCTTCCAGCCGCCAGGTGCCGCGTGGCGCGGTGGCGTTCAGCGGAATCGGCTGCACCGCCACGCCCACCGCGTTCGGCACCAGCCGCGTGCGGACCGCCTCCACACCGTCAGGCCGGTGCAGCACCACCGTCACCGCCTGGCCGTCGGGCAGCGTCTTGGCCAAGCCGTCCCGCACGATAGAGCCGAGCTGGATCGTCTCACCCGGCCGGTAGATGCCGCGGTCCGTGTAAAGGAAGCCGTCCACCGGCCCCGGATCGGCCCGGCCTTCCACGCCGCGGTCGGAAAAGTCGAAGCCCGGTTTGTCGAGTTGCAGGGCGGTGAAGTCGTCGCCGGCATAGGCCATCACCATGCGGGGGGTCAGGCCCTGGGTGCCGCGCATCAGGCCGGCGCCGAACACCGCCTCGCCATCCGCGTTGGTGGCGATCCGGCCGAGCTCGTCGTTGTTGGCGGCCAGCAGGGACACCTCGGCGCCAGTGACCGGGTTTGCGGTGGACAGCGAGCGGACGAACACGTGCAGGCCGTCCGCGCCCTTGTGCGTGGTGAGCATGAGGTCGGTGTCGAACACCCAGCGTGTGCCGGTGACCTGCCAGTCCTGCGTGGTCTGGCCGTCCACCACCTTGCTGAGCAGGCTGATGCGGTAGGCGCCGGGCAGGCGATGCGGCAGCACTTGCGCCAGCGGAAAGGCCGTCGTCACCTTCTCGTTGCGCGCACCTTTCACAGTCAGGTCGCCTTCCCATACCGGAACGCCGAGCGTATCGACCGGATGACCGAGCGCCTCGTCGTATTCCGGGTTGTTGTCGCTGTAGTCAGCGCCGAGATGCGTGCGCACCAGCACCCGGTCGGTGATCCGTTCCACCCGCAGATGCACGTGCGACACGTTCACCGTGGCGATGGGCAGGCCGCGCGTGGCGTCACGCGACAGGATGAAGCCGTCATCGGCGAAATCGGTGTTGGCCGGCAGGTCGCCCAGGCTAAGCGGCAGCGTCTCGTCGGCCAGCTTGCGCGAGCCGTCGGCGCCCGGCAGCCCGGCCAGCACGGTCAGCTGGTAGGTGACGCCGAACGCCAGACCGCCGATGCACAGCCGCTCCCCGTTCACCTGCAGCGCCGGCTTTATCGCCGGGTCGATACGCAGATAGTCTGCCGGGTGGAAATCCGACGCGGTGGAGACGGGGCCGGTAAACACCAGGCAGGCCTCCGCCTTGTTGCCTTTCGCATCGAGCGCCACGCGCTGGATGTTGAGCGCGCGCACGCCGCTGGGCGGGGCTGCGGGTGAAGCTGCCTCGCGCGGGCCGGCGGCCGGCTTGATGGCGATGCCGCTCGGCGCGGGCGCCGGCATGGCGGCCACGTTCGCACGGACCGGGAAGCTGGTCTGGCGCGCCGGTTGTATGGCGCGTCCGGCCAGGAAGCCTGCGCCGGCGGAGACCAGGCTGGTCGCCAGGATAAGTGGAAGCAAGCGCATGCCGGCCCTCGGTGTGCGCCCTGGTGTTTGGGCGTCGTTACGCGCGCATCATAGGGGTGGCGGATGGGGTTCGGAAAGTGGGCAAGCAAGGCCTTCTTTTTTGAAAAAAAGAAGCAAAAAACTTTTACGAGCGCTGTCGCGGGCCTGCAGTAACGGCACGACCATGCTTGCAACGGAATGTCCGCATCCTTGGGTGAGCGAAAAGACTCCCCATTCAAGGAAGAAGCGAAAGCCGGTGCAAAAAGGAGTATTTGCCTTTTGTGTGCTGCTTCCTGAGAAACTGCATTTATAGATACCGCATCCACCATCGCCAGTTAGCGTACGCAGAGAGCAATTTAGACCGTTTTATTCACAATGTTCGTCTCACCAGTGCGTGTATTATCAAGCCGCCCGCTGCAACGGTCCACGACAGCGCTGGCAAAAGCTTTTTGCTTCTTTTTCTCGAAAAAGAAGGCCTTGCTTCCTCACTTTGCCGGCGAAGGGCCGCCAGCCTGCCCAGGCACGCCAACCGGCGGCACCGGTCCCTGGCACGCGCGGACCACCCCGGCCAGAGCCAACACAACAACGAACACAGCGATACGCAAGCGGCGCGAGGCCAAAGCGGGCCGTTTGCGCGCCGCGGTCACCACCGGCTTTGCCGGCGCGTTGGCGGCGACGGGCGGCTTGGCCGGGACACTGCGCCTGACTGCCGCCGCCGCTGCGGCGGCGGGGCGGGCGGCTGCCACCGGATCGCGCGACGGAACGAAGCGCAGTTGCCGGTCGGAGACCGAGACGCGCAGCGTGCGGCCCCAGGCGAAGTCCAGCCTGTCGCCTTCCATGCCGTCGGCGAACACCACGCCGCCCTCGTTCATGCGGGAGACGAGCAGCAGGATGTCGCCGCGGCCGATCCGGCCGGACGCGATGTTCACGCCTGTGGCACGGCTCGGCCAGGGCTCGCGCGCCAGGAAGACGGCGGCCTGGTCGTCCGGGCGCAGGTCTATGCTGACGCCGGTGGCGCGGCTGATGGAGAGCGCCCAGCCGGTCGCACCCGTGCCGGTGGCCACGATCACGCCGGACGAGGACTGCGCCTCCTCGCGGCCGGCATAGGCGATGGTGTAGCGCGCGGATTGGTGGCTGGCGTGGCCCACGAAGATCTCGTTGAGCGCCAGCAGGCGCTGGCCGTCATCCAGCTCCGCCTGCACCATGGTCCGCTTGTCGGTGACCAGCTTGCCGGCGGCGGCCAGCGGAAGCATGGCGGCCACGTCTCCCGGCCGGTGCGGCACCAGCACGCCGGGGTTCCGCGCGGGGTCCGCATTCACGCCGATCACCGGCTGGCCGGCGAGGTATTTGGCGACGTTGGCGACCAGCCCGTCCTGGCCTACGGCCACCACCAGGTCTTCCGGCGCGAACAGGAAGCGGTCCAGCTCCGCGCGGCGCACCGCGGCGATGCGCCAGTCCTTCGGCACGCCGGCGCGTATTTCGGCCACGGCCGCGCGCACCTGCTCGCGCGCGGCGTCCAGCCCTTCCAGGCTCTGCGCGCGCCGTCGCAGGAATACGTCCGCCTGGCCGCGCGTGGCGTGGCGGGCCATCAGCTGGTCGTACTCGGTCTCCCGCGTAACGATGACCAGCCTGGGTGCCAGCGCGCCGGTCATCAGGCTTGGCCGGCGCTCCTGGTGGCCGGTGCCGCCGGTCCGGCCGGCGTGCCTTTCAGCAGGCCGGTGAGCGCGCTGGTGAGGTCGGGCGTCACGTTCAGCGTGTCGATCTTGGTCAGCTTCTCGGCGAAGCGGCGCAGGGTGATGGCGTGCAGCACGGCGGGGTCGGCCGATTGCAGCAGGGCCAGGCGCTCGCCCTCGGCGGCGTTGTTTGCGGCTTCGACGATGCGTATGCGCGCGGCGTCGCCCTCGGCCACGATACGACCGGCTTCCGCGCGGCCCGCTGCCACGCGTCGGGCGTTCTCGTCCTGCTGGGCGATCAACGCGGCCTCGCGGCGGGACAGCTCCACTTTCGTGGAAAGCTCGTTCTCGGCGATCGCACGCTCCTTTTCCACCGCGGCGGCGCGGCGGGCGAACGAGGCTTCGTCCGCGGTGCCCTGGGCGCGCTCGAAGGTGGGCGCCTCCAGCGCACGGGCGAGGTCGGCACTTGGGCTCAGGCCGGCCACGCGGACGGTGACCACGGAAATCCCCATGTCCTGCAGGCGCTCGCCCTCCGCCAGGCCCGCGGTGATGCCGGCCTGGATCAGGCTGGCGCCCTCGGTCAGCAGCTCGTGCACGTCCCGATGTTCGATGTAGCGCGCGCTCTGATACTGGGCGAGGCCGATCAGCAGGCTGGCGATGCGTTCCAGCGGGTCCGTGCGCAGCCTGCCCGTGCGTAGGTCGATGGTGAAGTCCACGCGGTCCGCCAGGCGTTCCGGGTCGGCCGCGCGCCAGGTGATGGTGCCCTGTACGGTGACCACCTGGTAGTCGCGCGAGCGGGCCTGGAAGACGAAGTCGGTGTCGCGGTCGTCGGCGGGGATCTCCATGATGCTGGTGCGGTCCGGCCAGAACCAGAATGCCAGCCCACGGCCGGCCCGGACGCGGCGGCCGCGGCGGAACACGATGATGTTGCTGGAAGCCTCGCTCCGCAGATGGCGCAGCGAGAAGAAGCGGGTGATTTCGGCCATTGGCGCCATGCTGGCGTTGCAGGCGGAACGAGGCAAGGGGTGGTGGACGGGAAGAAAGCAAGCAGTCCTTTTTTGAAAAAAGGACCAAAAAACTTTTGCTCCCTTCGCCGGCATCGGCGTGCCGAGTGCTTTCCGATGACTCAAGACATCGAAAACAGCGCACGGAGCAAAAGTTTTTTGCTTCTTTTTTCAAAAAAGAAGGCCTTTCTTGCGTCGCAACCGTCGATCCCATGGCGCCGGGGTTGAATTGTGGAACGACTGAAGCAATCCTGCCGGTTGCGGATCGACTCCCGCAAGCGGTGTCCTCGCCGCAGCGACCGGAGATGCCCATGACCGAAACTCCCACCGTCTCGGCCCTGCTGCTGGATGATACGCCGGGTGCAAGCCCTGCCGGTTCCGGCTCGCTGGCGTCCCAGCCCGCATCGCCACTCCCAACCGACGAGGAGATCAGCCGGCTGGGCGCGGACAGCCGCGGCACCTACGCTGCCGTAACCGCCAAGGTGCTGGAGGAGCATAGGGGTTCAGACCTGGGCGAGATGGGCGGCAAGATCACCGAACTGGTCACCGTGGCGAAGGGTCTGGATCCCAAGCAATCGCGCCACGGCCTGGTCGAAAAGGCGTTCGGCTTCCTGCGCAACGAGCGCGAACAGCTGTTGACGCGCATGCAGACGGTCCAGCGACGGCTGGACACCGTGAAGGCCGAGGTCGGCGCGATGGTTGCGCTGGAGCGTCGTCACGTCGGCGCGCTGGCGGAACTGCAGTCGGCCAACTTCCGCTACCATGAGCAGATGGGCGAGGCTGCCGCAAAGGGCGAACGCTGGCTGGCCGCGATCAACGGGGCACTCGCGCAACCCCTGGACCAGTCGGACAGTTTTGCCGGGCCGAAGCGCGCCGCGCTGCAGCAGAGCGCCGCGCGCCTGGAAAAGGCGGTCAACGACTTCCGCAACGCGATGACCCTGGCCAAGCAGGAAGCGCTGACGATCCAGATGGAAAGCGGCAACTCCCAGGCGCTGCTCTACGAGTTCGAGCAGGCTACGACTCTGGTGATACCGGCGCTGGAGAGCATCCTGGCGCAGCAGCTTATCCAGATCGACCAGAAACACGCAGCCGACACCGACGCCATGCTGCGCTCCACCTTGGACGCCGCCCTGCGCCAGCAGGCGAAGCTGACGGGCGACAACACCGTGGCCATCGCCACCCTGCAGCAGAGCGCTGCGATCAGCACGACGACGCTGCTGGATTGCGAGACGATGCTGGAGGCGGCGGATGCGAAGGTGCGGCAGATACAGGAGGGCGGGCGGCAGGCGCGTCTGGCTGATGCGGCTAATCGTACGCAGACGGAGCAGCGGCTGTTGGCCAGGTTTGCACAGTAAGCAAGCAGTCCTTTTTTGAAAAAAAGGACCAAAAAACTTTTACTTCCCGCGCCTGCACCAAGGCGCGCCGTGGTCTTGCCGGCACGCGCATGTGCAGAACCAGCGCGTGCCGTAGTGCAGGCGGGGAGATAAAAGTTTTTTGCTTCTTTTTTTCAAAAAAAGAAGGCCTTTCTTCCTACCTAAAGGGAACCCCAACATGGCCGTAGACCTCCACAAGAAAGCCGAACGCGCCGGCATCGTGCTGAAAAAGCAGGGCGTAGCCAACCCGCCGCGCCTGCGTGTCGGGCTGATGATGGATATTTCCGGCTCTATGCGCGGCCTGTACTCGGACGGCACGGTGCAGGAGGTGATCAACCACGTGCTCGGCCTGGCGATGGCGTTCGATCCCAGCCACCAGCTGGATGTGTTCGTCTTCGACGACCAGTCCGCGCAACTGCCGATGCCGGCCACGCCGCAGAACTACCATGATTACGTCAACCGCCGGATACTGACCGAGGACGAGATACCGAAATTCGGTTCCACCAAATATGCCGGCGTGATGCACAAGTTCCAGGACCACTATTTCGGCGAACATCCCGATCATCGCGAGCATCTGGAGCACAAGCCCGGCCTGTTCGGCCGCCTGTTCCATCACAATGCGCCGCGTCCGCCACTCGATCCGGAATACGCGAAGATCCCTGTGCTGGGGCTGCTGATCACCGACGGTGACAACGAGGATCACCGGCCGGCGGAGGTCGCCATCAAGCGCTCGGCGCCGTATCCGGTGTTCTGGTCGCTGGTCGGTGTCGGCCGCCACGCCTTCACCTTCCTCAAGCAGATGGACCGCGAGTTTCCCGATGCAGAGTTCGTGGACCTGGAAGATCTCGGTCTGTCGGACGAGGCGCTGTATGCCGAGCTCGTCAGCATGAAGCTGGTGCGCTGGCTGAAGCAGGCACCTGTCATCTAAACCCTTTCTTGCGCAGGAGCCAAGCATGATAAAGCTACAAAAGGGCGGCAGCATCAATCTATCGAAGGACCACGCCCATGTCCGGCGGTTCGTGGTGGATACGAAGTGGGACATCAACACCGCCCCGCGGCGCCGGCTGGACCACTTCGACATAAACGTCAGCGCATTCCTGCTGAATCACAAGACAGGCAAGCCGCTGGCCGCGCGCGACGAGGATTTCGTCTTCTACAACAACCGCCAGGACCCTACCGGCGCGGTGACCCACAAGCCGGACGACTGGCAGGACGGCGACGATGCAATGACCATCGATTTCGACATCTTGTCCGGCCAGAACAAGTCGGTCGACGAGGTCTCGCTGATCGTGGAGATCTATGAGGGAATCAAGCGCGGGCAGAATTTCGGCCACATCAACCACACCACCGCCACCATCATCGACGCGGACACGAATGTCAGGATCGCCGAGTTCCGGCTGACCGAGGATGACGCCGATTTCACCGCCGTGCAGATGGGCAGCTACGTTCTGGAAGGCGGCGACTGGCATTTCAAGGCGATTGGGTCTGGCTACAAGAAAGGCCTGGCCGCGTTCCTGACCGCCTACGGCCTACAGGCCGCCGACGAGGAGTAGCCTGGCCGCGCCGGCGTTGTAGGCTGGGGTGATGATAGATCCGAAGCCGCTATTCGACGAGGAAGGCGGGGCGCGCCCCGCCGGCGCGCTCGACCTCTCCGACACAGGGCCCACCCCTGTGGCTGTGCCGGGTATAGTGGTCGGGCCGCTCGAACTGGCCGATGCGCCGGCCGCGCATGCCGTGCGGCAACCGGACATCACGGTGCGGGCGGTGGGCATGGACGAGTTCGCCGGCCTGGCGCAGGCGATCACGCGAGGGACGGCCAAGTTTCCCGCTGTGATGCGCGACTCCGGGTTCCTGGTGCGCAACAGCCTCAACCAGCTTCTGCCGCTCGATTTCGACAAGCTGACCGTGTTCGGCGGGGCGACATTGGAGCGTGTGGCGTCGCTTATCGGCGAAGTGGCCGAGCTGAACGGCAGGCTTCACGAGGTGGATGCCGAGCGCATCATCGCCCATGTCGTGGAGGCCGCCCGTGCCCACGCCGCACGCAGGCGGCAGACTTCCCTGCTGGGGTTGCTGGGCGAACTGGTGCCGTTCGACGCCAGACAGGCCGAGCTGCAGATCGCCTTCGTGCACCGCGCGTTGCTTCTGCGGCTGGAACAGCTGGCTGCCATAGCCGACGCGATGCGCCGGTTGCAGGCGACGCTGGTGGTAGAGGTGACCACGCTGGCCATACTCGATGACATGTCCGATCACGGCGCGATGGGCGAGCAGCTTGCACGGCGCTCCCTGTTGTTCACGACGTCCTTGCAGGAGGTGGCCACCGCGTCCAGCCAGATCGAAAGCCTGAAGGCACAAATCCAGGCTTGGACGATGCGCTGCGACGAGGTGAGGACGATCACCCTTCCGGCTCTTGGCTACACGGGGAGTTTGTAAGGAAGAAAGCAAGCAGTCCTTTTTTGGAAAAAAAGGACCAAAAAACTTTTGCGACCTCGCATTTGCACCAGCCCGGTGCCTCAGGATACGCCGAAGCGTTGGCGACAGCAGAGGGACAAAAGTTTTTTGCTTCTTTTTTTCAAAAAAGAAGGCCTTTCTTCCTGCCTTCATGACCGCCATAGCCCCAACCCGCCCCGCCGGCCGTAGCCAGCTGCAGCAGATCATCGCCGACCTGACCGAAGGCGTGATCATCATCGAGCCAGACCGCAAGATCGCCTGGGCCAACGACACCGCGCTCGCTTTGCACGGCGCCGCCAAGCTGGAGGATTTGGGCGGCACGGTTGCCGGCTATCGCAACCGCTTCCTGCTCCGCTACGTCAACAACGAGCCGGTGCCGGCAGACGAATACCCGATGGAGCGCCTGCTCGCAGGCGAGACGTTTGCCGAACTGGTCATCGAGGTGAACCGCCGCGGCGAGGAGCGGCGCCGCGTGCACCAGATACGCACCATCATCGTCACCGACGCCGACAAGCAGCCCGATTGCTACGTGCTCATCGTCAACGACGAGACCGAGCGCTTCAACGCCGAGCAGCGCTTCGAGCGTGCGTTCGGCGCCAACCCCGCGCCGGCGATCATCGTGCGCCTGTCCGACATGCGCTACGTGAAGGTGAACCACGGTTTCATGGAGATGACCGGCTATCACCGCGACGCGCTGATCGGCCGCTCGCTGCACGAGATAGACGTGCTGAACGGCGCCGAGAAGCGCGACCTGGCTGTACGCCGTCTGCACGCGGGCGAGACGATCCCGCAGATGGAAGGCTGCCTGCTGCTGCCGGACGGGCGCGAGAAGATGGTGCTGCTGGGCGGCCAGCCGATCGAAATCGGCGACGAGGCCTGCATGCTGTTCACCTTCGCCGACCTGCACATGCGCCACCAGACGCAACTCGCCCTGCGGGCCAGCGAGGAACGTTTTGCCAAGGCGTTTCACATGGCGCCTGGACCGATGGCGATCTTGGCACTCGATGGCTTGCGCATCATGGACGTGAACGGCGCCTTCACCGCCGCCACCGGCTGGCGGCGCGAGGAAGTGATGGGGCGCGGCCAGGGAGAGCTGGAACTGTGGGGGCAGGGCGAGACGCGCGAGGAGCTTGAACGTCACCTCAAGCAGACAGGCCATCTGCGCAGCGTGGAAGTACGGCTACGAACCAAGACAGGCAATGTCGGCGACTACCTGATGAGCGCGGAGACGGTGGACATAGGCGCCGAGCGCTGCGTGCTGAGCGTCATGCTGGACATTACCGAGCGCAAGCAGACCGAGACCGCGCTAATGTCCGCCATCGAATCCGTCATGCAGGACACCTCGTGGCTGGGCCAGAGGATCGTCGAAAAACTGGCGGCGATCACCAGCACCGGACAGAAATCCGGCGGCGGGCCGGAGATTGCATCTTTGCCGGACCGCGCCCGCGAAGTCCTGGGCCTGGTGGCGCAGGGGCGGTCGGATGAAGAGATCGCGGCCGCACTCTCGATCTCCCGCAACACCGTGCGCAATCACGTGTCGGTGATCTACGGCAAGTTGGGGATCAGGAAACGCAGTGCCGTCATCGTATGGGCGCGCGAACGCGGCCTGGGCGCGCCCGACAAGCCACGGACGGCGAAGGCGAAAACCCGGCGACGGCCGAAGCACTAGTCAGAAGCTCATGGCCGGGTAGTGCAGAACAACCAGCTTGGCACATCGTAAATACTTGAAATCATTGGCTAGATTTCCTCCCTGGGCATGACCTATTGCGCCTCAGCGTGATCGCCGGTGCGGTGCGCGACGCAGGGAATGGAGAATACGGGCAATGGACAAGGATCGCAGCGAAGGCATCGCCCATAAGGTCAAGGGCGCGGTCAAGGAAGCCGTCGGCAAGGTTACCGGGGACACCAAGACGCATGCCGAAGGCACGGCCGAGAAGCACGCAGGCAAGGTGCAGAACGCGGTCGGCGGCGCCAAGGATACGGGGCGTGAGACGTTGAAGGATTAGGCCTGCTCTGGCCGTAAAAAGAAGAAAGCAAGGCCTTCTTTTTTTAAAAAAGAAGCAAAAAACTTTTGCTCCTCACGCCGCCGAAAAAGCGCGCGCGCAGAACAGCCCCTGCCGTGGTGCACGCGGAGGAAGCAAAAGTTTTTTGGTCCTTTTTTCAAAAAAGGACTGCCTGCTTTCTGCAAGTCTGCAAACAACCGCCATCCATCTTCGAGGATAACCACAGATGACAGACGAGACGATTGTCGCCGTATATGACACACCGGCCCACGCCCAGCTTGCCGCCGAAGACCTCAAGGCAGCCGGCGTGTTGCCGCACGCGATCAGCGTTCATGCAGCAGGCAGCAGCATGAAAGGCGACCGCGTCATGGAGCCGCCGCAGGAGCGCGGCTTCTGGGCGAACCTGTTCGGCGGCGAACCAGATCATGACGTGGACGTCTATCAGCGCAGTGTCGCCAGCGGCTCGACCGTGGTGACGGTGCAAACGCCCGAGGCCCACGCGCAACCTGTGCTGGACATCCTAAACAGCCATTACCCGATCGACATCGACGAACGCGCAGCGACGTACGGCCTGACACAACCCCCGCAAGCCGCGGCCGGTATGCGTCAGGAGAGTGTACGCACGGGATCGCCGGCAGCGGGTACGACGCAGGACAGCGGCACGACGATACAGCTGTCGGAAGAACAACTCTCCGTCGGCAAGCGCGTGATCAATCGTGGCACCACCCGCATCCGCCGCTTTGTCGTCGAGACGCCGGTGGAGGAGCAGGTGACGCTTCGCGACGAGACGATTACGGTGGAGCGCCGGCCTGTGACCGGGCGTGAGGCCATGAACCCCGATTTCACCGACAAGACGATAGAGGTTCAGGCGCGCGGTGAAGAGGCCGTTGTCGGCAAGACTGCCCGAATCGTCGAAGAGGTGGCCGTCGGCAAGAAGGTTTCCGACCGCACCGAGACGGTGCGCGACACCGTTCGCCGCGAAGACGTGGAGATCACCAAATCTCCAGCAGACAACGCGCGCGTGTCAGATGT
>CAXTJZ010000003.1:0-16436 GCA_964244695.1 uncultured Acetobacteraceae bacterium | reverse complement strand
TGTAGAGGCATCGCGCACGCCGCCGGCACGCTAGATCCACGCACGCTTTCACTCGAACCAACAAGGAAATACCATGTCCATCATCGCCTGGCTCATACTCGGCCTGATTGCCGGCTTCATCGGCAGCAAGCTCGTCAACCGCACCGGTGAGGGCTTGATGCTCGACATCGTGCTCGGCATCGTCGGCGCGTTTGTCGGCGGCTTCCTGTTCACCACGTTCGGCGCGGCTCCCATAACCGGGCTTAACATCTACAGCATGATCGTGGCCGTCGTGGGCTCTGTCGTGGTGCTGATGATCTATCACGCGGTGTTTGGCCGGCGCACGATCTAGAAAGCTGGACTTTCTCGTCCGAAGAAGAAAGCAGAAGTCTAGTCCGGGTGCCTCGTGACAGCACGAGGCACCCGTTTGCTTATCCAGATAAAGGGGGAACGCGAGTTTTCCCTTTATCAGAAAAAGGCTGCCTGCTTTCCAGGCGTCAGACGCGTGCCGCAGCGGACGGGCGCGACCGTTTTGCTCGCCGCGCGTTGCAACAACGTCAACAACGGAAGATGACGATGAAGCTCTATTACGCACCGGGCGCCTGCAGCCTGGCCGATCACATCGCGCTGCACGAGGCAGGTTTGTCCTTCGATCACGAAAAGGTTGATCTCAAGGCCAAGCGCACGGAAGGGGGAATGGACTTCTCCTCGATCAATCCCAAGGGTTACGTACCGGCGCTGACGCTCGACTCGGGCGAGACGCTGACCGAGAACGTCGCGATACTTGACTGGATTGCCCAGCAGGACAGCAAGCTCGCGCCGTCCGGCCCAATGGGGCACACGCACCTGCTACAGGCGCTCGCGTTCATCTCGACCGAGATCCACAAGAGCTTCAAACCGTTTTTCGCGGATGCGAGCGAGAGTGACAAGGCAAAAGCTGGCGAGGTGATCGGTAAACGCATGGGGTATCTGGCGACCAGCATGAAGGGCGACTACCTGTTCGGCTCCACCGTTGGCGTGGCCGATTTCTACCTGTTCGTCATGCTGCTCTGGGCAAAGAAGTTCGGTGTTGAGCCACCCGCCCAGCTGGTCGCGTTCCGCGAGCGCATGATGACGCTTCCCTCCGTCCAGAAAGCGATGAAGCACGAGGGACTTCACTAGCAGTTCCGCGACGGGCTGATTGCGGATTGCCGCTCTCAGCCCGGGCCGTGCGAGTCTGGCGCATAGGCGTGAATCGCCTGTATTTCTATCGTGCGCTAGGTCAAGCCCTTGCCTGGGCGCCAGGCCGGGATCAACACGAGCCGCACGCACAGGCGTGTCGGCGATGGCGCCCGGCGTGGCCCGCCGCAGCGCCGGCCGCGAGCACGCCACCCTGGGCCACCAGTTCGGCTTCGGTCTGCCGGACGAGCGCGCTTTCGTATAGGCGTAGCGCCCACATCGCCGGCAGACCGCCGCGCTGTCCGAAACGAGGCGCAGACCCGTTCTGCACAGTCCGGCCAGTGAAGCCATACAGCGAGTTGCTGGGGGACTTGGATGTTTTTGATCCATGAAAGTCGTCCAAGATACATCACATTAGATGGCGTTTGTACCAAAATCCCCGGAGGCCTTCAGATAGTCAGGGTTTTGGTGGTGGCGGAGACAGACTGGAAATTGCCTGCTCTCGACGATCACGGCGGCTACGCAAGGCGAGAGCACCAGCACAGATAACCCGACGGTTACTACGCCACTGGCAACACTTCTGTCCGAACCTCAGCCGACCCGTCTCGCCACCGTACCCGCAGGCGCCCGATACCAACCCGGATCATCGTAACTCTCCAGCTCGTCGCGCACCTTCAGGAGGGTGAACATGCCGCCCATGCCGATCGGGCCGTAAGGGCCGCGCCCGGCCATCATCGGCGCCGTGTTCGCCGGCCCCGGCATAGTAGCGGACATCCCCTCCATCCCGGACATGCCGGTCTTGCCCATCGCCATATAGCCGGGCAGGAGCCGGGCGATGTCTTGGGCGGCCGCGCCCTGGTCCACGCCCACCATGTTGGGAAGGCTGTGGCTCATCGCGTTCATCGTGTGGTGCGATTTGTGGCAGTGATAGGCCCAGTCGCCGGGGTTGTCGGCGACGAACTCGATGTCGCGAGTCGTGCCGACCGGCACCTGCAAGGTCGCCTCGCGCCAGCGCCGTTCGGGCGGGATGCGCCCCGCGTCGGTGCCGCTGACGTCGAAATGATGCCCGTGCAAATGCATCGGGTGCTCCACCATGCTCAAATTGCCCACCCGTATGCGCACGCGCTGGCCGGTCCTGACCACCATCGGGCGCGTCGCGGGATACACCCGGCCGTTCAATGACCAGATGTTGAAATCGGTCATCTCCGCCGGGTTGGGCCGCGAGGTGCCTGGCTCGACCTTCCATGCCTGCGTCATCCAGGCGAAATCCCGGTCCACCCGGCACTCGTCCGGGTTTTTCGGATGGATGACGAACATGCCCATCAGGCCAAGCGCCATCTGCAGGGTCTCGTCGCCGTGCGGGTGGTACATCTGCGTCCCGTTCTGGCGCAGGGTGAACTCGTAGGCGAAAGTCTCGCCCGGCCTTATATGCGGCGAGGACAGGCCGCTCACGCCGTCCATGCCCGAGGGCAGCAGCACGCCGTGCCAGTGCACGGAGGTCGGCTCCGGCAGCCGGTTGGTGACCAGGATGCGCACGCGGTCGCCCTCGATGGCCTCGATGGTCGGCCCCGGCGAGGTGCCGTTGTAGCCCCACACCTTCACGTGGAAGCCCGGCGCGAACTCCTGCAAATACTCGCTTGCGACGAGATGGAACTCCTTGACGCCGTCCTTCATCACGAAAGGCAGGGACCGGCCGTGCAGCGTCGTCACCGGCGTGCGCGGCCCGCCGGCAGGCCGCGGGCCGGCCACGGAATCGTCCGCGCGGACGGCAAGCGGCGCTCCGGCCGCGAACGCCGCGGCGGCGGTCAGGACGTTGCGGCGAAGAAAGCTCACGGGCGGTTCTCCTGTGTGGCGTGATGCGGCGGCGGCGGTGACGTGACGGGCGTGGCAGCATCGGCCGGTCCGCCGAGCGCGCGGTCGAGCTCCGCGGCCTCGGTCCACCAGTCACGCCTGGCTTCGATGAGGCGGCGGGCGGCGGCGATCTCGTCCTGCTTGGCGCGTAGCAGGTCGAATGGGCCGAGCAGCATGAAGTTGTACTGCCGCAGGCCAAGCGCCAGGATACGGCGCTGGAGAGGGACCACCACGGACGCGTAGCGGTCCGCGAGGTCGCGGTCGCGTATGAGCCGGTCGCGCAGGGCGCGCACCCGCGATCGCGTGTCGATCGCCAGCTGCGCCATCCTGTCCTCGTCCTGCTCCAGCGCCGCCTCCGTCCGCAGGCGGGACGCCTGCCCGCGGTCGAACAGCGGCAGGGGCAGCCGCAAGGTGGGGCCGGTCACCCGGTAGCCCTCGGGGTCCTTCTCGGTGCTGACCCCAAGCTCCACGTCGGTGAGCCAGCCATAGTCCCGGGCGATACCCAAGCTCCGCGCGGCGGCCTCGGCTTGCAGCCGCAGGCTGGCGATCCGCAGGTTCCCCGCGACCGCCATCGCCTCCAGCCGACCGTAGGCCAGCCGGTCCGGCGGCAAGGCCGGCATGTCGTCAGGCACCGACCAGGCGGCGGTCTCCTCCCCGAACAGCCCCATCAGCCGGTCCAATTCCTCCCGGTCCGCGGCGCCCGAGGCCAGCGCGTCGGCATATTCCGCCCTGGTCGTCTCGGCGTCGGCCTGCACGCGTGCGAGGTCGAGGTCGCTGATGTTGCCTGCCGCCTGCAGGCGTCCGGCCAGCAGGGCGGAGGCGTCGGAAGCGGCGGCCCGGTCGCGCAGCAGGGCGGCCGCAGCCTGGCCGGCACGCAGCCGCCAATAGGCCGTCCGCACCTCGGCCACCAGGTCCAGTATTTCGGCGGCAACCCGGAACCGGACGGACTCCACCTGCCGCATCGCGACCTGCCGGCGCGCGGGCAGCAGGACGAGGTTCAGGAGGTTCTCGCTAAGAGCGACCGCGACGTCCGTGATGCCGTAGAGCCGGTCGGGGAACCGGACGCTGGTGTCGAGCACCGGGTTCTGCAGCAGGCCGGCCTGCGCCAGGTCCGCGTCGCCGAAGCCGATCTCGGCGAAACTGGCCTGCAGTCCCCGGTTGCGCAGCAGCGCCACCTGCACGGCCCCGTCCGGCTCGAGCGGCCGCGACAGGAGGCTCCGCACCCGCGCCGCGCCTGCCGCGTCACTCCCCGCGCCATGGTCCCACTTCACAAGCAGGCCGCTCCGCTGCCGGACCGTCGCGCCGATTTCGGCGTAGCCCTGGTCGCCTGGTAAGGACGCGCATCCCGCCATAGCCAGCGCGCACAGCCCTACGCAGGCGCGCCACGACCATGGTCGTGGCGCGGTCATCTCGGCGCCACGCCTGGGGCTGCGTGCGTGGCGCCAGGCATGGCCATCCCGGCCATCGGCCCGGAACCGTCCGTCTCTGCCGGGGCGCCGGCCAGGACTGGCGTGTCCGGTGCCAGCACGTTGGCTGGGCGCACGAAAGGTGCGGTGGGCGCCAACGGGTCCGCGGGATCGCCGGGGCCGGCGGCGAGCGGAGCGGCCGGGGCAGAGCAGGCGCACAGGGCGCCCGCCGCCAGCACGGCGATCAGGTAACAGGGCATGGTGCCTCGCGCGAACGGAATGGAGTGGCCCGGCCGGCGCCTACATGCGCGGGCGGCTGAGCAGCGGGGCCGGACCGCCGGCGCCGGCTAGCGGGCGCCTTCAGCCGTCACGTGCGCGCGCTTCTTGGAGGACCCGTGTCGGGCGTGCTCAGCAAACCTGCCGGCGAAGCCGCAAGACAAGCGACGAAAGCCGCCGGTATGGGCCGCCTGGCCTGGCAGCCGGCCGGGACCGGCACCAGAACGCCGCCGCCGAACGCGAGGCAAAGTGGGCAGTCGGATCGCTTGGCTGGGTGACCAGGGATCCTCGCATGCAGATGGCGACAATCGTCCATGCCGGACGATACGCCAGCCATGGCCATTCCCGCCTGCGGCACATGCGCAGGCGTGCATGCCGCGCACGAACCGGACGGCCCGACTATGAGCGTCACGGCAACCAGGAGCGAGAGGACCAACCGCAGGACACCGGCCCGCACCACGCGAACTCCCTTTCGGCAGCAGGGAAGATTGGCTCGGACCGGCGCCGTTGCCAAGGGTTGCGCCATTGGCGGCGGTGGGCAGGCCACCGGCGTGGCGTCATGAGGAAACACTTCGTCAGAAGAACTTCCGTATGCCTGCATAGAAGGCCCGCCGTGGCCCGTATTGCGGCGCGAACACGCCAACGCCACTGCCGGAGCGTAGCTCGTAGATCCGGTCGGTGAGGTTGAGGATCGCAGCGTTCACTTCGAACGGGCCGCCGAACAGCGTCTCGAACCGGCGTGTGGCACCGAGGTTCAGCTGGAAATAGGGTGCCACGGCACCACCGTTCGGAACGTCGCCGGCATCTTCGCGCTGGCCCGTCCCGTAGATGGAGTCGGCGTTCAGGTGGGTGCCGTACAGATTGTAGGAGGCGCCCAAAGACGCCGTGTAGAACTGGCTATGGTCGGTGTAGATGTAGTGGCTGCCGATATAGGCGAGTGCATCTGGGCTGAAGTTGAACTGCTGGGAGACGATCTGGCTGGCGCGCTCCCGTCCGACCGACAGGTTGGCGTAGGCCGACACGTTGCCGACATCGTAGGTGCCGCTGGCCTCTATGCCCAGCACGTTGCCATGGCCATAGTTGAACACCGATTCGATGATCGGCGCACCGAACTGCCCTTCGTCGATCAGGTCGCGCGCGATCTTCCAGTATCCGTCGACACCCAGCTTGAGGCCGGGCAGGAACACGTGCTCCGCACCCGCGTCGAAATAGTTGGAGCGCTCGGGCAGGATGCGGCTGTCCAGCGGGGGAGACGCCGGCGTGTAGCCGCCCGGATAGCCGGTCGTGCCGGCGAACTTGCTGACGGCCTGCCCCGAAATGTTCTCCAGGGAGGGCGGCGTGAAGTAGCGCGAATAGCCTGCGTGGAAGGTGGTCCCCGCCTCCGGCTTCCAGACCAGGTTGACGCGCGGGCTGAGCTGCTCGGCGTCCGTGTAGGCGTTGAGCACGTCGTAGCGCAGGCCGTAGTTCAGCGTGAGCGCCGGCGCCACGTGCCACTCGTCCTGCAGGTAGGCGCTGTAGGTGAAGCCGTCCTCCCCGTTGCCGTCGGTCACGTGGACGGGGCTGGCGGCCACCGTGGAGCAATCGGCGACCGGGCAGGGAAACACGTCGGAACTGGTGCTTGCCGTCGCCCGCTCGCCGGTGAACAGGAAGCCGAACCGAAGCGTGTGGTCCTCGCCAAGCTGGTAGCTGCCGTCGGCCTGCACGCCTTCGGCCACGTCGGACCGGACGGCGTTTTGCGACAGGCCATAGAACAGCAGGTCGCCGACATGATCAGGCGTGTAGGCGAGCCGGCTGTAGCGCTCGAAGGCGGAGACCTGGAAGCTGTAATCGTCCTGCGATTTCAGGTAGGACAATATCGCATAGTCGTTGCTTTCGGTCTGGCTTTCGTTGAGCAAGGTTGAGTTGAAATACGTCTGGTTGCCGAGTGCGAAGGCGGGCGGCTTGCCGGGGCTGTCCGGTATCTGAAACGCGCCTTGGTAGACACCGACGATGGCGGTGATCTTGGTGGCCGAATCGACGATGTCCTCGACGTAGCCGAAGCCGTGTCCCTGTTGCGTCTCGTCGTGCATCGGTTCGTAGGACCTGGTCGGGTTCTCGATGCCGATGTTGTTCTGGGTGTAGTCGCCGGCGAAGTAGTAGTTGAAGTGGCCGTAAGAGCCGGCGTATTCGGCGCTCGGCTCTATCCAGCCGTGGCTGCCGCCATAGACCCCGATCGATCCGCCCGGCTGGAACGTGCCCGACTTGGTCTGGATGTCCACGATCCCCGTGGTGACCAGCCCGTACTGCGCGGGCAGCGAGCCGGTGATGAGGTCGATGGAGGACGCGAAGCGCGAGGTCAGGCTCTGGCCGAAGAAGCTGATCCCTTCTGGCAGGATCACACCGTCGATGCGGTACTGGATGTTGGCGTGATCGTTGCGGAGATGGACTTGGCCGTACGAATCCTGCGAGACGCCGGGCGTCTGCAGCAAAGTCTGGTTCAGCGGGATGTCCTCGCCGCCCGGCTGGTTCCGGATGGCCTTGTCGCTGAGCGTATAGACCGTGGCGCCGATGCGTGTCTCGATCGCGCTGCGCGCCTTGGCGAGCCTTTTCGCAGTGACGACGATGTCTTCGGTAGTGTCCGCCGCGGGCGCGGCCTGCCCTGGCTTCGCGGCGGACGGCGCGGGCTGCGGCGGCGGGTCAGAAAACGCGGAAGCGAGCGGCAGGACAGCAAGGCCGCAGGTGGCGATGGTCGCGCGAAAAAAGGCCATGAGGCGGCTTACTCAGACGTCATGCAAACCGCAACCGAACCAGGCCGGTTGCATGGCGGTTGGTTTGCCGCGGCAGCGTGAAGGCAAGCAGTCCTTTTTTGGAAAAAAGGACCAAAAACTTTTATCTCTGTCGGTTGCGCGCCGCTGAAACATGCCGCCTCAGATACCGGCGACAGCGCAGACAAAAGTTTTTTGCTTCTTTTTTTCAAAAAAGAAGGCCTTTCTTCCTGTCGCGGCGGTCAGCCGAGAGCGGCACATGTGCCCAAGCCACGAGCAGCGCACCCAGGTAGACGGCCGCGCTGAGCGCGCTGATGCAGAAGCTCGCCGGCCAATCGGTGTAGAAGGAGGCCGTCACGCCGAGCCACGCCTCGAGCAGGGCGAACACCAGCGACATGAGCACGCCGGCGCCCACCCGTGTCGTCAGGGACTGTGCCGCGGCGGCGGGGCCCACCATCAATACGAACACCAGCAGCACGCCCACGATCTGCACGCACTCGGCGGTCGCCAGTGCCACGATCACCAGGAACAGCACGTCCAGCAGCCGGACGGAGACGCCTTTCGCAGCGGCGAGCTCAGGTTGCAGGCTGGCCAGGAGCAGCGGCCGGGAGATCACCGCCAGCGCCAGCAGGCTGGGCAACGCCAGCAGCAGCAGGGAGACGATCGTCGGCACGTCGACCGCCAGCACGTTGCCGAACAGCAGCGCCGTCGCCTGGGTGGCGAACGCGGTGAAGAAGTGCAGGAACAGCAGCCCCACGCCGAGCGCCAGTGACAGCACCATCCCGATCGCCACGTCGCGCTGCGCCAGGGCGCCGCCGAGCAGGCCCATCGCGATCCCGGCGGCCACCGTCGTGCAGACAAGGCCCCAAAGCGGCGTTACGCCGAGCAGGACCGCGCCGGTGGCCCCGGTGAACCCGACGTGAGAAAGCGCGTGTCCGGCGAAGGTCTGCCCGCGCAGGACGAGGAAGTAGCCGACCAGGCCGGACAGCGCGGCGACTATGGTGGCGGCCGCGAACGCATGCCGCATGAAGTCGTATTCAAACATGGTGCGGCTGCCCGTCATGCCGGTGCGCATCGCGCGTGATGTCGGTGTCGCCCGACATCACGAAGACCCTGCCGTGCAACCGGACGACGTCGATTGGCGAGCCATACAGTCGCGAAAGCACCGGCTCGGTAATCACTTCATCGACCGTGCCGATGGCGGCCTGGCCGCCGCCGAGATAGAGCACGCGGTCGAGCACACCGAGCAGCGGGTTCAGCTCGTGCGCGCTGAACAGCACGGTGATGCGCAACTCGCGCTGCACCGTGCGCACCAGGTCCACCACGCCGCGCTGGTGGTGCGGATCCAGGCTCATCAGCGGCTCGTCCAGCAGGAGCAGGCGCGGCCGCCCGATCAGCGCCTGCGCCAGCAGCAGCCTCTGCCGCTGACCGCCCGAAAGCTCGGCGAGCGGCCGGTCGGCCAGCGCACGCGCGCCTACCAGATCGAGCGCCCAGTCCAGCTCCCGCCGTCCCGCCGCATCCAGCAGCGGCAATCCCCAGCGGTGCCCGCGCACTATGCCGCCCACGAAGTCCCGCCCGCTCAGGCGCAGGCCGGCCGGCGTGCTGTGCGACTGCGGCATGTAGCCTATCGCCGGGTTGCCGCGCGCGGGGGGTTTCCCCAGCACGCGCATCCGGCCGGCGGCCACCGGCACGAGCCCGAGTATCGCTTGCATCAGCGTCGTTTTGCCGGCGCCGTTCGCGCCCAGCATGCCGACGAACTCGCAAGGTTCGAGGGAGAGGCTGACATCTCGCAGGACCGTGCGCCTGCCGCGCGTCAAGCTGACAGCGTGCATCGCCAGCGGCGGCTCGGCAGGCGCCGGCTCGCCGCTTCTGTCAAGCGGCCGCGCTACAATCTTCAGGGACGTCGTTTCCGAAGTTGTCACGCGGGCCGATTACATTATAACATACGAACCGTCCAGCCAGGAGGCCTGTTATCGCGAGCGTAGGGCCTATAAAAGTCGTGCAGGAGGACTCCATGACCCGATCCGCGCGCGACACGTTGGAAGGCCAGCTCGATGCCGCCTCGGATGCGTGCGGCCGCTCAAACACGCAGCTCACGGAACTGCGCCGCACCGTGCTCGGCCTCGTGCTGCAAGCCGAACGTCCGCTCACTGCCTACCAGTTGCTCGACAAGCTGAAGGAGAAGCGCAAGAGCGCGATGCCGCCCACCATCTATCGCGCGCTCGAGTTCCTCATCGAGAACAAGCTCGTGCACAAGGTTGAAAGCCTGAACGCGTTCGTTGCCTGCGAAGCCGGCCACCACGAGCACGCAATCCAGTTCCTGATCTGCGACTGCTGCGGCCAGGTCACGGAACTCGAGGATCACGGCATCTCTCACGCGCTGGACCGCGCCGCCGCTGAGAAAGGCTTCACCGCTTCCGGCACCATCGTGGAGATCGAGGGCACCTGCGCCGCGTGCAGCAAAGGGTGAGCAGGCCATTGAGGGAACGCCTGAAGCAAGCTGCCCTTCGCCCGGGTGACGAAGGCCTTTTATTTTATGATGTTATTGCGCATCTGCAAGATTGGCGCCCGTAGCTGACGGGTCGGAGTTCGATGAGATTGCCTGCTGCGCTGGCCTGCCTGGGCTTTTTGTCATCCGGCGCGCCAGGAGCGGCAACCGCTTCCCCCATCGCTGTCGTCGCGGCGGAGAACTTCTATGGCGACGTCGCGCGTCAGTTGGGCGGTCCCGGCGTAACGGTCACCAGCATCCTGGCCAATCCCGACCAGGATCCGCATCTGTTCGAAATCAGTCCCTCCGTGGCTCGCACCGTCTCGGCTGCGCAGGTCGTCATCTACAACGGCATCGACTACGATCCCTGGATGCAGCGGCTGCTGGCGGCAGCCCAGGCGCCTGCCCGCCAGGTCATCGTCGTGGCCGCTCTCGCCGACCATAAGCCGGGTGACAACCCGCACATCTGGTATCAGCCCGAGACGATGTCGCTGCTGGCGAGCGCCCTCGCGGCACGCTACACCGCTCTAGACCCTGCCCGTGCCCCCGAATATGCGCGGCGCCTCTCCAGGTTCCAGGCGTCGCTGGCACCTGTCTTCCAACGCATCGCGAGCCTGCGCCCCAGGCTGCGCGGCATCCAGGTAACCGCGACCGAGCCAATCGCCGGTTACCTGTTCGCGGCCCTCGGCATGGTTTCCCGCAACCAAAATTTCCAGCTTGCGGTGATGAACGGGACGGAGGTCAGCGCCACCGACCTCGCGGCATTCGAGACCGATCTCCGGTCCCGCAAAGTCAAGCTGCTCGTCTACAACAGCCAGGCCAGCGACCCGGTGGCAGACCGCATGCTCGCGATTGGGGGCGCGGCAGGGGTGCCCACGGTCGGTGCGCCGGAGACCGAGCCGTCCGGCGTGACTTACCAGGCCTGGATCATGCGCGAGCTCGAAGTGCTCGACAGAGCCGTTCCGGCGGCCGGCAATTGACTGGACGCGACCGGCAGGTGGGAGAGATACGCGTGTAAAGTAGCCAAGAGCTGCTTCCGGTCCGCGCCTTCGAAGCGGTTCTCTTGGCTTTCACCGGCGCTGTGGATCAGCGAGGTCTCGCGATAGCCGGTGCCCATGGGACCGCGCCGGCGACGAGCGCCCACCAGCAGATGAGCGGCTGGGCAAACAAACGGGGGTAATGATAGGCCCATCCCAGGCCCGTCCCGGTGGAGAGATCGTGAACCGCGTGGTTGATGTTCACCGGGAACACGCACACCGCGTAGAGCGCAAGCATGATGCCCGCGAGCGCGCGCGTTTTCGGTATGAAAAGCAAGATGGCTCCTGCCATCTCGGCCAAGCCGGTGAGAACAATTGCGATCATCGGGTGCGGCACGATGGGGGGCATCAGCGGGGCGAACAATCCTGGCCGCGTCAGGTGCACGATGCCGACGATGAGGAAAATCGGTGCGATAGTGAGACGTGCGACCGCGGGACTTCGCCTGCTTCGCGGCGACGGTGAGATGGTATCCATCTGCTCTTATCCATATCCCTGGAGCGAACGCAAACAGCTTCGATCTCGGGCGACGCGCTCCTCTTGCACGATGAGATAAGCGCATGGTCGCATGGGCTGGTCCGCTTTCCTTCTTTGCACGAGAGCCAACCTCACAGCCTCCACCAACGCCAGGCCTCGCAGGTTGCACTGAACACGACGGTTGGCGAGGTGTTGCAGTTGAATGGCCTGTGGTCGAGTGTGTAATACCAATCCGTGCTGAGGCTGGCACTTGCGGAAGAAAGCAAGGCCTTCTTTTTTGGAAAAAAGAAGTAAAAAACTTTTGCTCCTCCGCTGTTCAAGCGCGGAGACCTGTCCTGCTACGTACGGCCGCCGACGCAGCGTCAGACGCAAACCTTTTTTGCCTTTTTTCAAAAAAGGACTGTTTGCTTTATGGTGTGTCCGCCTCTCGCGCGACGCACCGGCCAGACCGCAGAACGGGCATTCTACGCTTTGGGTGCAAGTTCCCTGGATCCACGTCTGGTAGCTCTTGCACATGAGGCACAATAGCAGCTGGCCGTCATGTGATGGCGCCGTGGACAGAAATCTCTGCGGAAAATAGGAAACTCTGTGTTTGGCGCGTCGACTGGAATCGCCACATCTAACGCTATTGCCGTAGCGTCGGCCGGCACGAGTTCTTAGCTCGGTGGTTGAGTAGCGGCTCTCTCGGTGCACGACGTCGGGCAGCATTTTGCGTTGGCTATGCTGCAACTCGTTAGTCGGTCGAAGACGAGGGCGTTTCGCCGACAAGGCGACAATTCCGTCTTGCGCAAACACGCGCTGCACACAGAGCACACTGTCGAGGGCGAACTCAGCGCGTTTTGCTTGTCCATAGGCTGGTTCGGCCCGCGAGCCCCTGTGTCGCGTGTAGCAGGGACCGAGACGAATTTGTGCGGTGGCGTTCGTGATGACCCGGCAAGGCTCCCATACGCGATGACGGGGTTTTTTATAGGCGCAGCCCGGTCAGGAAAATGTCAACCTGCCGTTCGAAACGGCGCCGGTCATAGTTCACCATCGCCATGCGCCAGATCCCTTGCGCATAGGTGATTATGACCATTGCGGTCGCCTGTGAGTCCAACTCGAGCGGTAGCACGCCGGCACTGCGGTCTCGATCCAGCCGCTCGGTGATGCGCGCTTGTAGCTCGGACATACTGGTCTCGATCCTTTTGCGCAGGTCGGGGTCGGCCAGAACCTCCTCCGAGACCATCGCCGCCATCATGCACAGGCGTGACGGGGTTTGCGGATCGTCCAGACAGTCGAGCATGACGCCGAACAGCGCACGGATTCCCTGGCTCGCCGTCGCCGCGGACATCAGCGCCCGCCCGCGCTTGACGCCCTCGGTTGCCTGGTATCGGTCCAGACACTCGCTATAGAGCCGTTTCTTGCTCTTGAACGAGTTGTAGAACGAGCCTTCGCCTATCCCCATGACCTTCAAGAGGTCGCGCAATGACGTCCCGGCGTAGCCGTCTCGCCAAAACAGCCCCATGGCGCAGTCCAGGGCCCGGCCGTAGTCGAATGCAATCACGTTCGCCATGGTTCTAGTTAGCAGGCTTGTAGCAGACGTTAAAGTTTGTTGTTGACTGGTGAGATGAACAAGCGCCATTTGTATCGGTCGCTACAAGGCGACACACGAACGGGAGACTTGCCATGACTCTTCAACAGCAGCTGGATGCCTATAAGGCAGCCCCCAAGCCGCCGGCCTTCCGCCCGGAGTTCGGGCAGATCTCCGGCCGCACGATCGCAGCTCTGATCGCCTCTGGTCAGGCCGGCCGGGCGCTCAAGGTAGGTGACCGCGCCCCGGATTTTGCGTTGCCCGACGTCGACGGCAGCCACGTCGCCTCGGCCGACCTGTTGAAGAAGGGACCGCTGGTCCTCAGCTTCTACCGCGGCGTGTGGTGCCCATTCTGCAACATCGAGCTGAAGGCGCTTCAGGCGGCGCTCGGCGACATCCAGGCGCGCGGCGCCTCCCTGGTGGCGATCTCACAGCAGACCCCGGCCAACAACCGCAAGTCGGTGCGCGAGAACGCGCTCACCTTCCCGATCCTCAGCGACAGGGGCGGCGATGTCGGCGCCGCGTTCGGTCTACGCTGGGAAGAGCCGGAGGAGATGCGTGACGTGCACCGGCAGCTCGGCGGTCCGCTGCCGACCTTTAACGGCGAGGACAGCTGGACCCTGCCGATGCCGGGCCGCTACGTCATCGGTCAGGACGGAATGATCGCCTACGCCGCTGTCGACCCAGACTACACCAACCGGCCGGAGCCCGCCGACCTGTTCCCAGTGCTCGATCGGGTGACGAGCCGCGTCGCGGCTTGAGCCTAGCGCGCAGCCACGCCGGCGGGGCTCGTCCGCCGTCGGCGATGGCGCCTTTGCCGATAGGGCGGGCTGCGGCACGCCCAGCCTGCTGGCCTGCCTGCAGGGCGTCTTCGGCGCAGACTTCCTCGGATCATCGGCGTGGGGCTCTACCGACCTGCTGCAGCGCTTGCTGCCGGCGGTGGGGGCGTGCTGACCGGCAACGGGCGGGACCTGCTCGGCCGGCTGGACGGCGACCTACCAACGGCGGCCACGACCGGTGACAGCTCGCGATTCCTTTACGTCGTACCTCTTGGCGCACTGCGTCGGCGCGGCGGCGGCCCGACAGAGAACTGGGTGGTGGATGGAGGACACTTCGAGAGCCCGGGCGCCACTACCGCGCTGGACGTGTTACAGGCGGTGCAAGCGCTCCCGCCGGCGGGGCGGTTCCGCATCGTCGTCGTCGAGATGGTGAGCGAGCCGCAAAGCCGAGTTCACCGGAGCGCCGGCCGGTTCGCTGCTGCCGCGCGGGCTCGCTGGACTGGCGAGCGCATTGCTGCGCAGCCGTGGAGCGCGTGGAGTATACGCGTCGGACGCTCTGGCCCGCGGAACGGTGGCGGCGGGCGGCCTGTATTTTCCGGTGCGGCTCGGGTCTTCACCTACAGGAAGTTCGGCACAACTTGGCTGGTCGCGTTCAGACACCGCACGGGAGGTCATCGACGCACAATGGCCGCTAGCGTGCTGGGACGAATTGCTTGGCGCTGCCGGCTTCGCCCGGGTTGCGCCGAGGCGCGACGGCGTCATTGCAGGCCAGAGTGCAAGAAGCCGGTCTGTTTGGTTCTGCGCAATCACGGCACCTGAGACGAACACGCAAGGCGTTCCGGGCCAAGGAAGATACCTTGCAGACCAAGCGCATCCTATTCGGCGTCCCGGAAAAGGTTCGGGCTTCGCGCCTGGCGCTCCGTCCATGGGCGTGGCCGCCTTGTTCGGGCGCCACTCAGATACGATCGGGCGGCCGGACCTGTAATTTGAGCTCATTCGGCAGCGAATAGACGCCTGATCTCGTGAAAGCGGGACTTTCGCCGGCATCCTCGGCAGTCTAGGTGATACAGCAAGAAGTGCCTTTGTTTCGGCGATACGAAGCGAGAAGTCCTGGCTCGCCACCGAATGCTTTTCGGGACACCAATCAGAAAGCGGTGTCCTTGTCTTTCCGCAAAGAACGGCTGCTTTCGGGTGTTCACGAAGCCGCTTGTATAACGGAAGTCACGCGCAGCCGTGTAATAAGGGCAGGAGACGCAATGACCATTACGATACCGCCGCATGCGACAGATTTCAGCCGGTCCTGCGCGAGCAGCTCGTTCCTGGCGCTCAAAACGGAGCGCTTCCGGCTGGTGCGCTTGCTGTTGGCCATCTACCTCCTGAGTTACCTGGGGCTGTCCCTTCTGTGCGGCTTCGGCCGCGCGTTTGCGGGAACGAAGGTGTTTGGGTCGCTCAACCTCGGCTACGCTCTTGTTTTTGGCAATTACGCTCTCGCCTGGGTGCTGGCGATCGTCTATCTGCGCCGCGCGAATGACCGGCATGACGCACTGGCGTCGGCGGCCATCGACGAGCACCTCGTATCCTGCCGCAAAGCTGCGCCATGAACGCGATAACGCTGTCAATTTTCGCCGCCATTATCGCTCTCACACTAGGTGTCACCGTCTGGGCTGCGCGGCGGACACGCTCGGCGAGCGACTTCTACACTGCGGGCGCCGGATTGTCGGCAGTGCAGAACGGGTTTGCGCTGGCCGGCGATTGGTGCAGTGCCGCATCCTTTCTCGGCTTCTCCGGCCTGACCGCGCTATACGGAATGGACGGCGCCCTATACGCGTTGGGGCCGCTCGTCGCCTTCTGCACGGTCCTGTTCCTGGTTGCGGAGCCCATCCGCAATACCGGGCGTTATACGCTGGGTGACGTGATCCATTTCCGCATGCGGCAGAAACCCGGCCTGCTTGCCGCCGCCATTTGCACCATCGTCGTCAACTTTGCCTACCTGGTGCCGCAATTGGCGGGCGGCGGCGTCCTGCTGCGGCTACTACTCGGCCTGGATTACCGCACTTCCGTCATCATCATGGGGGGCGCCATGGTTGTCTACGTGACGTTCGGCGGCCAGTTGGCTACGAGTTGGGTGCAGATTATCAAGGCGGTGTTGATGCTAGGGGCCGCCGCGGTAATGGCGTCGCTCATAGCCTGGCAACTCGGCTTCGATTTCGACACTCTGTTCAGTGCGAACGAGGCACGGTACGGCGCGGCCTACCTGTTGCCCGGAAACTACCTAAAGAACCCCTTCGACCAGTTGTCGCTGGCGCTGGGCTACGCGGCCGGGTTGGCCGGGCTGCCGCATGTGATGACCAAGTTCTTCACGGTACCTGATGCCAAAGCGGCACGCCGCTCCGTCGTTTGGGTCATGTTCCTGGCGGGGACGTTTTTCTTCCTGACAACGGTGTTCGGCTTGGCCGCGGCTCATTTCGTGGGACAGGACGTAATCAGGGCTGCCGACAAGGGCGGCAACCTCGCCGTTCCGTTGCTGGCTCAGTATCTCGGCGGCGGGCCGGGGACGGCGAGCGGATCGCTCATGCTCGGCTTCGTATCGGCCGTGGCGGTGGCATCCATTCTCGCGGGCGTTGCCGGACTGACTCTTTCGACGGCGGGCGCGATCTCGCACGACATCTATGT
>CAXTJZ010000002.1:31844-48389 GCA_964244695.1 uncultured Acetobacteraceae bacterium | reverse complement strand
CCTCGCCCTTCACCGTGCGCGCCATGTCGGTGACCTCCTCCGGCCGCTCGTCGATCAGCAGCACGATCAGGAACACCTCGGGATGGTTCGCCGAGATGGCGGTGGCGATGCTCTGCAGCATCACCGTCTTGCCGGTACGCGGCGGCGCCACGATCAGCGCGCGTTGGCCCATGCCGATCGGTGCCACCAGGTCTATCACCCGCGGCGTGTTGTCGCGCTGCGCACCCTTCACCGTGCTGACCGGAAGGTCCATTTCCATCTTCAGCCGGCGGTCAGGATATAGCGGCGTCAAATTGTCGAAATTGATCCGGTGTTTGACCGCCTCGGGATTTTCGAAATTCACGTTGTCCGGCTTCAGCAGCGCGAAATACCGCTCGCCATCCTTGGGCGCGCGTATCTGGCCGTCCACCGTATCGCCATTTCGTAGGCCGTAACGACGTACCTGGTTCGGACTCACATAGATGTCGTCAGGCCCAGGCAGGTAATTGCTCTCCGGGCTGCGCAGGAAGCCGAAACCGTCTGGCAGTATCTCCAGCGTCCCATCGCCATGTATCGCCTGGTCGCTGTCGGCCAGGTTCTTCAGTATGGCGAACATCATGTCCTGCTTGCGCAGGCTGGAGGCGTTCTCGATTTGCAGGTGTTCGGCGAAGCTCAGCAGGTCGGCCGGTGACTTGGCCTTGAGTTCTGCTAGGTGCATTAAGGGTTGCCTCGGGGCGTGGGGGACATGCGCGGGGGCATATTCAAGGAGCAGAAGGAGAAGTTAGGGCGCCTTGGCCGTGCCGCAGGAGCCGCTTGGAGCGCGCGAATGGCGCCTTGGCTGCGTAGGTGGCATAAGTAAGAGAGGCAAGCAAGGCCTTCTTTTTTGAAAAAAAGAAGCAAAAAACTTTTACTTCACCGCATCTGCAACGGCTAGGTGCCTTTGGACAAACCTGAGCAACTCAACCGCCAGGAAGCGAAAGTTTTTGCTTCTATTTTCAGACACGAAGGCCTTTTGCCTAAAACGGCTGCACCACCACCATGACGACAGCCACCAGCATCAAGACCGTAGGCACCTCGTTGGCGATCCGGAAAAACCGCTGCGGCTTCACGTTGCGGTCGTTGAGGAAGTTGCGGCGCCACTTGTTCATCGCCCCATGCACGCCGCCCAAGCCCAGCACGGCCACGATCTTCACGTAAAACCAGCCCTCGTGCCAATCCACCAGGCCAGGCGTCAGCGCCAGGATGATGCCGAAGGTGAAGGTCGCCAGCATCGCCGGCGTCATGATCAGTTTGTACAGCCGCCGTTCCATCACCTTGAACAACTCGCTGGCCTGGCTGCCCGGCGCCACCTCGCAGTGATACACAAACAGCCGCGGCAAATAGAGCATGCCCGCCATCCAGGCGATCAGGCTGATGATGTGCAGCGCCTTGGTCCATGGATACAGATAGGCGAAAGCCGGGATCACGCCGCCTGGTCCAGGAGCGCAATGCGGAACAGCGCAGGAAGCTCCGCCAGGTCAGCCACAACATAGTCCGGCGCCCGCGGCAAGCCTTTGTGCAGGCCCTCAGGCGCGAACGCCACCACCCGCATGCCGGCCGCCTGCGCCGCGGCGATACCCGGCACGCTATCCTCCACCACCAGGCAGTCGGCCGGCTGCACACCCTCCGCGGCAGAGGCGGCAAGGAACAGATCGGGCGCCGGCTTGCCGTGCGCCACGTCGCGCGCGCTGTGCAGGCGCCCGGCCACGAGGTCGGTCAGCCCCGTGTGGGCGAACTTCGCCGCCATCTCCTCATGCGAAGAATTGGACGCCACACGATACGCCAGCCCCATCATCCGCGTGGTCTCCAGCAACGCCCGTGCCCCAGGCACCGCCGGCACGCCAGCCGACATCACCTCGATCAAGCGCGCCTGCAACACCGCCGGCCAATCCTCCGCCAGCGCCCGCCCAACCGCCGCCTCGTAGGCCGGCCGTATCGAGGACCAGGTCATCCCTGTGAACTGGCGCGCCTCGTCCGGCTGCATCGGCCAGCCAAGTGCCGTGGCCTCTTCAGCCAGCAAGCGCCGACTTGCCGGCTCGCTGTCGATCAGCACGCCGTCGCAGTCGAAGATCACCAGCCGGCGACTCATGCCGGCAGGCGCATCGGGCAGTCCTTGTGGCGGCCGGGGCAGGCGCGCGGTCCGGCAAAGCTACATGTCCCCGTCCCACGTGCACGCGCCGTCTGCACGGCGGACGCCAGCGCCTCGATGAACGTCGGGTCACTGTTCTGCGCCGGCGCCCGGTAGTAGCCCGGCACGCCCATCTTCTCGGCCAACTCGCGGTACTCCACGTCCAGCTCCACCAGCGTCTCCGAATGCTCAGACACAAAGGCGATCGGAACCACGAGTATGGCCACGTGATCGCGGGCCGCATGCTCGATGGCTTCTTCGGTGGAGGGATCGAGCCATTTTTGCGGCGTCGCGCGGGACTGGTAGCAGACCTGCCAGTCCAGATCCGGCACGCCCATGCGCTCCACCACCGCCTGGACGGTGCTCTCGATCTGGAACTGATACGGGTCGCCCCTCGCCACGATCGTCTCAGGCAGGCCATGCGCGGAAAACAGCACACGCACCGGCGCGGCAGCGGCCTGGCGCGCAAGGGCGAGGCTTCGCTCGACGATGGCGGCAGTAGCGGCCACGTAACCGCCATCTCGGAACCAGCAGCACAGCGTGGTCACCGGCCGCGCCAGCCCCACACGCGCGGCGGCATCGCGCCAGTCGGAAAGCGAACTGCCTGTCGTGGTGGTTGAGTAATGCGGGTACAGCGGCAACAGGAACACCTCGTCGGCATCCCACGCCTTCAGCTCGGCGGCCGTCTGCATGGCGAACGGGTGCCAGTAGCGCATGGCGATGAAGCAGCGCGCCTCGACCTCGTCCGTGCTCAGCACGCCCTCCAGCGCCCGCGCCTGCTCCTGCGTCAGCTCCAGCAACGGGGATTTGCCGCCGAGGATCGCGTAGTTCTCGGTAGCCGGCTTCACCCGTGCGCGCGCGATGACCTGCGCCAGCAACGGCCGGATAAAGAACGGCACGCGCAGGATGGCCGGGTCGCGGAACAGGTTCAGCAGAAACGGCTTTATCGCCGCAGGCGAGTCAGGCCCGCCCAAATTGAACAGCACCACTGCCAGCCGACGACGCCTGGCGGACGGGTCCGCGTCAGGCAAGCCGCCGGTCAGTGCCGGCGCGTCCAGGGTCAGCAGCTGCGCAGAAATTCGACCAACTCCGCCACGTGTTCGGGCCGCGTCTGCGGCAGGATGCCGTGGCCCAGATTGAAGATGTGTGGCCGGCCGCGAAGTGCACCCACTATGGACGAAATCTCCCGCCGCATCGCAGCACCGCCGGCGATCAGCGCGATCGGATCCAGATTGCCCTGCAGCGCCACACTTTCGGGCACGCTGGCCGCGGCCCGTGCCGGGTCCGTGCCGGTGTCCAGCGCCACGCAATCCACGCCCGTCCGCTCGGCATACAGGCCGGCGTATAGGCCGGCCAAGCGCGGGAAGCCGATCACCGGCACGCCCGGATGGCGCGCGTTCAGCTCGGAGACGATAGCGGCGGCAGGTGCCACCACGTAACGCAGGAACTGGCTCGGCGAGAGCATGCCGGCCCAGGTGTCGAACAGCATCACCACCTCCGCACCCGCCTGTATCTGGGCAGAGAGGTAGTCCGTCGTCGTCCGTATCAGCACGTCCATCAGCCGGTCGAACAGCGCCGGCTCGCCATAGGCCATGCCGCGCGTTTCCGGAAAATCCCGCGAGCCACCGCCCTCCACCATGTAGCAGGCCACGGTGAACGGCGCGCCGCAGAAGCCAATCAGCGTGCACGCGGGCGGCAGGGCACGGCGCAGGCGCCCGATCGTCTCCAGCACGGGCGCCGTCGCCTCCGGCACGCGGGACGGCTCCAGCGCGTCCAGCCCCGCCGCATTGCGTATCGGAACCAGCACAGGGCCCACGCCGTCGGTGAAGCGCACGTCCTGGCCTAGCGCCCAGGGCAGGATCAGGATGTCGCTGAACAGGATGGCCGCGTCCATGCCGAACCGGCGTATCGGCTGCAGCGTGATCTCGGTGGCCAGGTCAGGGCTCATACAGCGGGCGATGAAGCCGCCGGAGCTGTCCTTGATGGCGCGGTATTCCGGCAAATAGCGCCCGGCCTGCCGCATCAGCCACACAGGCGGCGGCCACACGTCGTTGCCTGCCAGCACGCGCAGGATTGGCTTATCGGTCATGGAAGTCCCGTTCGATCGTCCGCCCTTCTAAACTCTAAGAAGACTTAAGATAAGATGGGGTGGTAGATAGAGGCTGTGGAAAACGGGGTACCCGGTTGTCCAGACACCGGACCGCTTCTGTCCACATGCGCCCCGCCTTGCAAGTCCATGAACATTCTGCCGATTTGCGTGCCATCCTCACCATGGGACGATGGCAGGCGAGTTTCTTCGTGCCGCCGTGAAAACGGTTCGCCATCCCCAGCTTTCTTTTGCCTGGCGCTCAAGACCCGTGCGCAGCCCGGTTATCCCCGCTATCCTCGCAATCATGAGCCAGGACCGCATCAACCTCCATCTGGTCTCCGACGCCACAGGCGAGACGCTGAACTCGATCGCGCGCGCCACCGTCAGCCAGTTCGAAGAAGCCCACATCATCTACCACCGCTGGAGCCTGATACGGACGCGCTTCCAGCTCCATCGCGTGCTGGAAGGCATCGAGGCCGAACCAGGTCCGGTGCTCTCCACGGTCGTGGACCGCGCCTTGCGCAACGACCTTGAATCCACCTGCGAGCGGCTCGGCTTGCCCGTGGTCAACGTGCTCGAGCCCGTCCTGGCCGTGCTCGCCGACCAGATCGGCGCCCAAGCCACCGCCCGCCCCGGCCGCCAATACGTACTGGACGCCGATTATTTCCGTCGCATAGACGCCATACATTTCGTGCTCGCCCATGACGACGGCCAGGCGCAAGCCGGCATCGCCGAAGCCGACGTCATCCTGGTCGGCGTCTCCCGCAGCTCCAAAACGCCCACCAGCTTCTACCTCGCCAACCGCGGCGTGAAAGCGGCCAACGTACCGCTGGTGCCAGGCCTCGCCGACCCGCCGGGCCTGGAGGAGCCGCACTGCCCGGTGATCGGCCTGACGCTGGACGCGCACGCCCTGATCGAAATACGACGCCACCGCCTCAAGCTGATCGCCCACGGCCCGGGCACCGTGCACATCAAGCAGGACACCGGCGACTATGTGGACATGGAGGCGGTGAAAGCCGAGCTCCTCTGGGCGCGCCGCCTATGCACCCGCCGGGGCTGGCCGGTCATCGACGTCACGCGCCGTTCCATCGAGGAGACGGCGGCGACCGTGCTGCAGTTGATGGAGGCCTGGCACGTGCGGCGGGATGGCAAGCACGTGTCGCCTATGTCTTTAGCTGTGCCTTAGGCCAGGGAAGTAAGGCCTTCTTTTTTGAAAAAAAGAAGCAAAAAACTTTTGCTATACCGCATTGGCGTCACTCGGGTGTCTCTTGATGCGCCGAAGCCGTTTATGGGGCGCAGGGATGTTTGCGAGTGACTAAGGCCCCACGGCCCAAGCTCAGCGTTGAGTCGCTGGAACGTCTCGGCGCCCCACGCTTGGCTTCGCTGCTCATGGACATTGCGGAGACCGACAAGACGGTAGCCCGGTCGCTCAAGCTTGCGCTGGCTGGCACGCGAGGCGCCGGGCGCCTCGCTTCCGAGTTGGAGAAGCGCCTGCGCGCCATCGCACGGTCCCGGACCTTCCTGGACTGGGATAAGGTCCGCCCGCTAGCTAACGAACTGGACAGCCTGCGCAAAACCGTCGCCGGGCCGTTGGCAGAAACGGACGTCCACACCGCAATCTCTCAAATGCGCGCGCTGCTCGCCGTCGCCGGCAGCGTCTTCGACAGGTCCGACGACAGCAACGGCACGCTGTCCCGCGTGTTCGACCAGGCTGCCGTCGATTTGGGCCACCTATGGGGTTTGCTGCCGGATTTGGACCGATCCGGTTTGGCCCAGGAACTTTTCAGCCTGCTCGAAGCCGACACGGAATCAACCTTGAGACCCCTGATGGCGTCGTCGTCGCCGGCTTTGGGCGCCGAAGGCCGGGCGGTGCTACGCCGATTGCTGGAAAAGCGACTGTCCGGTATCCCGAAGCGGGACAAGACCCCGGGTTCGTTGGTTGACTACAGGCGGTCCGTGCTGACGGAACGGCTGATGGAACTGGCTGACCTGGACGGTGACGTTGCCGCCTTCATCGCTGCGGCGGAGTCCAGCGACCAGACCGGTTTTTACGCGGCCGAGGTTGCGAAACGTCTCGTGGATTCGGGCCGGCACGCTGAAGCGCTCGCGTGGCTGGACCGTGAACCGGCCAGGGCCGAGTACGAGCACGTGCGTGACATGCGCACCGACCTGCGCCTGGCGGCGCTGGAAGCGCTCGGCCGCAAGACGGATGCGCAAGAGCTGCGCTGGGCGGTGTTTTGCACATCCCTTCATGCCGGCCATCTACGCGCCTATCTCCGCGCGTTGCCGGATTTCGAGGATGCCGAGGCGGAAGATCGCGCGATTGCCCACGCATTGGCTTTCGATAAGCGTGTCTCAGCGTTGGATTTCCTGGTTGCCTGGCCAAACCTGCGTGCTGCGAACGACTTGGTCTGGGCGCATCACGCAACGCTCGACGGCCGGGACTACAAGCGGCTGCGTCCGGCCGCAGAAGCGCTAGCCGCAAAATTCCCCGGTGCGGCGACCCTTCTTCACAGGCTGCTGGCCGAGGACGTGCTGCATCGTTCGGCATCGGTCCACTATCAATATGCAGCGCGCGACGTTCGGTCTTGCGAGGCGCTCGCGGCACATCTGCCGGCCGATATGGAGTCGCATGCCGCCTTTATCGCGCGTCTCCGGAAAGAGCATCCGCGAAAGGCAGCCTTTTGGAACCTTCTGGGATAAGCGGCTCTTTTCTTAGGAAAAGGACCATAACGCTTTTGCTCCCGTGGTCTCTCCCAGCTGCGATTCATCGAAACTGCACGTCAGTGCAGACAGGCCTTGCTTCCTTGACTCACTGCACGAACCCGTAAGAAGGCGCCCCGAAACCAGGGCAAGAGCACCCGGTTCCCACATGCGTCTGCGCGGGCGCCGCACACGTATAGACTCCCGCAAAACACCGTTCCCCATAGGGCGTGTCCGCACGCGACATCTGCGGCGCCGGCGCTGCAGGTGGTGGCGCGTAAGGCGGATACCCGTAATACGCCGGCGGATAGTACGCGGGCGGGTAATAATAAGCAGGTGGATAAGGGGCGACAGGCGCGCCGAACACCACAGGCGGAAAAGCGATGAACACGCCGGCGTTGGCGGGATTGGAGCGGAGGGTTACGCCGGCTGCGGTCGCTAACGCGGCGCACCCAAGTAACAAGCGGGATGCGGTCTGTCTCATGACGTCAACATAACGCCGAAATGTCACTGCTTCGTTGCAGCCGCTTGAGGAATTGTGAGGCTACACGTCCGGCAGGCGTTAATGCCGCTATTTTCCTTCGTCGGGATCTTTGAAAACGAACAGGCTGGGATCATAAGGCCCGCCGGGCCGCACGTCGGACAGGCGCAGATGCGTCTCGCGCCCTTGCGCATCCACCACGGACCAGCCCACGAGCGCCAGCGGGTCCGCATTCATCGCCAGCGTCAGGCTGCCGTCACCTGGTGTCTTGGTGCGTACCAAAGTCACCAGGACCTGTCCGGGCGGGCGGTCGAACTCCGTCACCGTCACGTCGCCGGACAGTGTGATGTTGTCCGCCAGCAGAAGGCCGAGCGGGGTTTGGCCCACCGGTATGTTCGTCGTCTGGTCCAATTGCGAGTCGTGGAACACCACCGTGCCGCCGCCGGCCACCAGCAGCAGTGGACTTGGCTTGTCATACTGGAACCGCATGCGGCCGGGCCGTTCCAGCCACAAATTGCCCTGGGTTGTGGCGCCGTCCGGGCCCACTTGCAGGAACCGCGCCTTTAACGCACGCAACCCGTTCAGGTAGGCGGCGATCTGCTTCAACGTGGCGACATCGGCATCATCCAGTACCGCGGCGTGCGTCTGCGCGAGAGCCGGGCCGGCAAACGCTGCGGCGGCCAAGGCCAGGCAAAAAATGCGTCGGTTCATGGCTGGTCCTTGATCGGCGTTGACTTAAGAAAGCAAGCAGTCCTTTTTTGAAAAAAAGGACCAAAAAACTTCTACTCCCCGTCGGCGGCTTACCGGACAGTCCGCGACAGCGGAGTCAAAAGTTTTTTGCTTCTTTTTTCCAAAAAAGAAGGCCTTTCTTTTCTCCGTCAGGGCACCCCCTTGCTGGTGCTGTACTCGAAATGCAGCGCCACCCCAGGCCGCGCGATCGGATGCATCGCATGCGCCGCCATGGCCGCCTCGGAAAACCCCTGCAGGATAAGCTTCAACTTCCCAGGATACTGCGCCACGTCCCCTATGGCAAAAATCCCCGGCGCCGACGTCTCGCACGTGGCTGCCGTCACCGCGATGTGGCTGCGCTCCAGGTCCAGCCCCCAGCCCGAGATCGGCCCCAGATCCATCGACAACCCGAAGAACGCCAGCAGCCGGTCGGCCGCGATCCGCCGCGTGGCGCCGTCCAGATCGGCCACCTCCACAGCCTCCAGCGCGCCCTCCGCCCCGTGCAGCGCATGAAGCTGGTAGGGGATGACCAGTTCGATCTCGCCGCGCGAAGCCGCCTGCTCGAGTTGCGACGCCGTCTCCGGCGAGGCGCGGAACTTCGCCCGCCGGTGCACGACGTACACCTTCGCAGCCACGTCCTTCAGTTGCAGCGCCCAATCCACCGCCGAATCGCCGCCGCCGGCAATCACCACCGTGCGGCCGCGGAAATCCTCCCGCCGGCGCACGTAGTATTGCACGGCGCCTGTGCCTTCATAAACATCCAGCCCGTCCAGCGGCGGCCGGTTAGGCCCGAACGCCCCCGCTCCGGCCGCGATCAGCACGCATTTGGCCCGCACCTCGTCGCCCCGGTCCGTGCGCAAGGTGAAATCGCCAGGCGAGCCGAACAGCGACTCGACCCGCCGCCCCAGCAGCCGCTCCGGCGCAAAAGGTGCGATCTGCGCCTCCAGTTGCGTGATCAGCGCGCCAGCCTCGATCGCCGGATGGGCCGGAATGTCGAAGATCGGCTTTTCCGGGTAGAGTGCCGCGCATTGGCCGCCCACCTCATCCAGCGCGTCTATCAGCACGGAGCTCAGCTTCAACATGCCGCACTCGAAGGCGGCGAACAGGCCTACGGGGCCGGCGCCTATTATGGCTACGTCTGTTTGGGTCATGGTTGGGTGATGTATTAGGCGGGTCGAAGAAGGAAGTAAGGAAGGCCTTCTTTTTTGAAAAAAAGAAGCAGAGAACTTTTGCTCCCGGGGTGTGGGCCTTGGCCGGTTTGATCGTCTCGCAGGGGGAGTTGGAGGATTTGGCGGCTACGCTTGCCGCCACGCTGCGGCCGGGCGACGCGGTCCTGCTCAGCGGCCCGCTCGGCGCAGGCAAGTCCACCGTCGCGCGCGCCATGCTCCGCGCCGCCTGCGGCAACCCTGCCTTGGAAGTGCCCAGCCCGACCTACACGCTTGTGCAGACCTACGACACACCATGCCTCACGCTGCACCACTACGACCTCTGGCGCCTGGACGGCCCTGACGGCCTGGCCGAACTGGGCTGGGACGATGCCCGCGCCGGCGTGGTGCTCGTCGAGTGGCCGGACCGCCTCGGCGTGCTCGCTCCTGATGCTGCCTTGCATGTGACGCTCCAGCCGGAGGGTGTTTCGCGGCTTCTGACGATCGAAGACAGAAGAAAGCAGTCCTTTTTTGAAAAAAAGGACCAAAAAACTTTTACCCCGCATCTGAAACAATCGGGTAACTCCTGACGCACCGATGCGCCGGCCCCAGCGACAGAAGCAAAAGTTTTTTGCTTCTTTTTTTCAAAAAAGAAGGCCTTGCCTTAAAACCCCAGCAATGGACGCAATCCTCTTAGCAGCCGGCCTAGGCACCCGCATGCGCCCCCTGACCGAAACCACCCCGAAACCCCTATTGACCCTGAACGGCCGAACCCTGCTGGACCGCGCGCTAGACCGCTTGGCTGATGCGAACGTCGGCCAGGTGGTCGTCAACGCCCACTGGCACGCCGTCCCAATCCGTGCCCGCCTCAGCGCGCGCCCCGGCACACGCGAAACCGTGCTGCGCGAGGAAGCCCGCCTGCTGGACACCGGCGGCGCCGTGGCTGCGGCGCTGGCGGACGGGCTGCTCGGCGCGGCGCCCTTCTACGTGGTGAACGACGACACGGTCTGGCTGGACGGCCCAACCCCCGCGCTCACCCGCCTGGCCGCCGCCCTGCAACAGGATGTGGACGCGGTGATCCTGCTGCACCGCGTGTTCCAGATAAAAGCAGATGTCGGACGCGGTGACTTCTTCCTTGACCCCTGGGGCGTGCCGCGCCGCCGGCGGGAAGGCGAGGTGGCGCCCTATTTGTATGCCGGCATCACCCTTGCGGCGCCCGCGCTGTTCTCCGGCTGGTCGGCGGCCGGGATGTCCATGAACGCGGTTTGGGACAGGGCTATAGAAGCGCGCCGCGTGGTCGCCGTGGTGCATGACGGCCTCTGGTTCCACATGACCCGGCCCGCCGACCTGGCCGAGGCCGAACACGCGCTCGCGGCACAGATGACGGGACCCACCACGTGACGACAGCCATCCTCGAAGCCCACCAGCAGGCCGCGCCAGCGCGCCTGTCCCTGCGTCCGTCGCTCGCCACAATCGAACCGAACGTCGCCTTCCTGGACGCGCTGGCCGCCTGGTGGCTGGCCCGCGCCGGCGACGATCCGCTGCAGGCCGCCAACGGCATCTTCCTGGTGCCTACCCGCCGCGCCGCCCGCAGCCTGTCGGAAGCCTTCCTGCGCGTCAGCGAGGGCCGCCCGCTGCTGGCGCCGCGCATCCTGGCGCTCGGCGGCCTGGACGAAGCGCCCCTCGCCATGGCCGGCGCGCTGGACATCCCGCCCGCCGTATCGCCTGCCAGAAGGCTGGCCGTGCTGACCCGGCTGGTGCTGGCGATGAACGGGGCCAACGGCGCGCCCAGGGAAGCCGACCGCGCCTGGGTGCTTGCGGTGGAGCTGGCCAGCCTGCTGGACGAGGCGGCCCGCGCGGAGGTCGACCTTGCCGAGGCGCTGCCCGGCGCAGTCGGCGAGGCGTTCGCCTCCCACTGGCAGGTGACGCTGGAGTTTCTTTCTATCGTGACCCGCGCCTGGCCGGCCTGGCTGGACGAGGAAGGCTTCACCGACGTGGCGGCACGGCAGACCAGGCTGCTGGACGCGCAGACCGAAGCCTGGCGCGCCAACCCGCCGCTGACACCGGTGATCGCCGCGGGCACCACCGGCGCGATCCCCGCGGTAGGCCGCCTGCTACGTCTGGTGGCCCACCTGCCGGCCGGCCTGGTGGTGCTGCCCGGGCTGGACCGTGCGTTGGACGAGGCGAGCTGGGACGCGCTCGATCCCAGCCACCCGCAAGCCAGCCTGCGCGCCCTTCTGGCTGCCATGCAGGTGCGGCGCGAGGACGTGCGCGACTGGTCAGAGGTCTCGTCCACCGCCACGCCGCCGGTGTGTCCGCCGGCGCGCATCGCCACGCTGCGCACCGCGTTGCTGCCAGCCTCCTCCCTGTCCGCGTGGCAATCCGCCACCTTCCTGGACGGCGAGGGCCTGCAGATGCTGGAGCCCGCCGACCAGCAGGAAGAAGCCCAGGCAATCGCCCTCGTCCTGCGCGGCGCACTGGAGACGCCGGGCACCCGCGCCGCCCTGGTGACGCCGGACCGTGAGCTGGCCCGCCGCGTGTCGGCCGAGCTGCTGCGCTTCGACGTGCTGGCCGACGACAGCGCCGGCGAACCCCTGGCCGAGGTCCCCGCCGCCGTGTTCCTGCGCCTGCTGGCCGAGGCCGTTGCCGAGGACCTCCGCCCCGTGCCGCTGCTGTCGCTGCTGAAACACCCGCTCTGCGCCGCCGGCCTGCCGCCCGCCGAATGTCGCGCCGCCGCCCGCCAGCTGGAGCGCGAATGCCTGCGCGGCCCGCGCCCCGGCCCGGGCATCGAGGGCCTGCGCGTGCGCGCAAAGACGGGCGGCTTCCTGGACCGCCTGGCCGCCTGCCTGCGCCCGCTACTGACGCTCGTGGAACAGCCCGACGCCACGCCGGACCTGGCGCTGACCGCGCTTCTGGAAGCCGCCGAAAAGCTGGCCGGCACGGACGCCGCCTCCGGCAGCAGCCGTCTATGGGCCGGCGAGGACGGCGAGGCACTGGCCCAACACCTGAGCGCCCTGCAAGACGCGCTGCCCCTCCTGCCCGCTCAGCACGCCCGCACCCTGCCCGGCTTGCTGGACGCCATACTCGCCGGCCCTACCGTACGCAGCCGCCGCAGCCTGCGCGGCCGATCCGGCCGCGAACACCCGCGTGTCTTCATCTGGGGCCTGCTGGAAGCCCGCCTGCAGACGGCGGACGTGATCGTGCTCGGCGGCCTGACCGAAGGCGTATGGCCACAGACCGCCGAATCCGGTCCGTGGATGAACCGCCCGATGCGCGCCGCCGTGGGCCTGCCCTCGCCGGAGGAGCGCATCGGCCTGTCCGCGCATGACTTCGTCATGGCGAGCTGTGCCGCGCCCACGGCCGTGCTTTCCGCCCCGCGCCGCCGCGCCGGCGCGCCTGCCGTAGCCTCACGCTGGCTGGTGCGCCTGGAAGCGCTGCTCGGCACGGACCGCAAGCTGGCCCGCCACCCCGCCGCGCAATGGTGCCGCCTGCTGGACCGCCCGGATGGCCCGCCCGTCCCCGTGCCGCCGCCCGCCCCGTCCCCCGCGGTCGCCCTGCGTCCCCGCAAGCTGAGCGTGACGGAGATCGAGACCTGGCTGCGCGACCCCTACGCCATCTACGCCCGCCACGTCCTGCGCCTGCGCCGGCTGGACCCGCTAGAGCAATCCGCCGACGCCGCCGATTACGGCAGCATCGTCCACGCCGGCCTCGGCCGCTTCTTCGCCCGCATCGGCCTGGGCTGGCCCGCCGACGCCGCCATTCAGCTCACCGCCGACATGGACGCGGCGCTGGACGCCGCCCACATGCGCCCCGCACTCGCCGCCTGGTGGCGCCCCCGCCTGCGCCGCATCGCTGGCTGGGCCGCCGAAGCCGAAGCCGACCGCCGCGCCACCGGCCGACCTTTGGTCCTCTGCCCGGAGAAACCCGGCGAGTGGATATTCGAAGCCCCCGCCGGCCCCTTCACCCTGCACGGCCGCGCGGACCGCCTGGAGCGCCGGACTGACGGCAGCATCGCCATCCTGGACTACAAGACAGGCCAGGCCCCCACCTCCAAACAGGTGGAGGAAGGCCGCTCCCCGCAACTGCCGCTGGAAGCCGCCATGGCGGAAGCCGGCGCGTTCGGGCCGGAGCTTACGGGGCCGGCCGCCGAGCTGGTCTACTGGCAGATCTCCGGCGGCTTCGAACCAGGCCAGAACCTGCCGCTGTTCCGCGGCAAGGCGGACAAGATCGCCGAGGTGTCGGCATTGGCGCGCGAGAGCTTGCAGGCGCTGGTGGCGAGTTTCGACGACGCGGGGCGCGCGTATCTGTCGCAACCTTCGCCAGGGGCGGCGCCGCGGTTTTCCGAGTATGCGCGCCTGGCCCGGGTTTCCGAGTGGGCGGCGGCCGAGGAGTAAGCAAGGCCTTCTTTTCTGAAGAAAAGAAGCAAAAGACTTTTGACTCCGCTGTCGCGGACCTCTCCGCAGCCGCCGACAGGGAGCAAAAGTTTTTTGGTTCTTTTTTTCAAAAAAGAACTGCTTTCTTACCTATGATAACTCAGCAGAGTTGCTGTCCCCTGCTCCGAGGTCAGCACAAAATTGCTCGCGCTGAGCGAACCTTTGAACGTCTCGGTCCCGAGCAGCGCGTGGCCACTGTCGAACAGGTTGAGCGTCCCGTTTGCGTAACTGTCGGACGCAATTGCCTGGCTACTGAACAGTATCGCGTCGCCCGCCTGCCAGCCGGACAACTTGCCCGCAAGGTCGGCAATCGACGGCGTCACGATCGTCCCGGCAGCACCGAATGAGATACCGACACTGGCAGCCTCGCTTTGCGTAAGCGCGAGTGTCCCCTCGCTAAGGTGGAGCACGCCTGCACCAGTTACCGGGCCCAGGCAGGCGAGGCTGCCCTGCGTGACGATGATGTCGCCCTGCACGATGATGTCGCTGGCTTCGAGCGTGCCGCTGCCGAGTATGGCTGAGTGCGCGTCAAGGTCGATCGTTTCAGCATGCAGCGCCGCGCCGTAGCTCAGGCGTAGCACGCCATTGAGGTTGGCGCTGCTGGCAGCCGTGACGTCGCCACCCTGTATGCTCAGGTCGCCGCGGGTGAGGGCCGTGCCGACGTCGAGCGTGCCTGTGGTGATCGAGGACCCGTCGCCGCCCACAACGATGCTGGCTGCGGCGATGCCGGTCTGGCCGGCGGCAAGCATGCTGCCGCTGATCACGGTGTCGGTGTCGCTTGTCGAGATCATGCCGTCTGAGCGGGCACCGCCGACCAGCAGGGCGCCCGTGACGTTCACCACGGCCCCATCCGCTGTCAGTGTGCCGAAATGTCCCAAAGCGCCGATTTCGGCGTGGCCGTCGATGGTCCAGGTTGCGCCGTAGAGCGAGGCCAGGCCGCCGTTTATGGCGACGGCCAGCCCGCCTTGTGCCGCGGCTGTACTGCGCAACGTGGCGCCAGCGTCAGCGGACAGCGTCCCGGGCTGCGACCCACCCGGGCGCCTGTCGCTGGCGTTGATGCTGAGTTCGCCGATCGTGTCGAGCTGACCGGATTGCACGAGGACGCCGCCGTTGCTTGCGACATTGAGTGCGATGCTGCTCGACATTGCGGTAACGGTGCCGCCCTCGACCAGCAGCCTTCCCTGTGTGGCGGCAACTATGCCGCCATCTGCCGTCAATGTGCCGCCCTGGATGGTGGCCATTCCATCGTCCACCAGGCTGAGCGCGTAATGCGAGGACGCGGTCAGGCTGATGACCCCGCCATAGCCCAGTACCAGGCCAATGGCGGCGTTGCCGGAATAGAACGAGTGGGCGACGGTGAGATTGCCCATCGCAGTCAGCGTGCTCCCCTGTGCGAGGGCCAGCAGCCCGTCGATGGATCCCGCCGTACCGCTGGCCGAACTGCCGAGCGAGAGGGTCCCTGCGTCGAACGCCTCGACGCTGTCGCCCCGTCCCACCGTAAGCTCGCCGGCATTCAGGCTGCTCGCCTGGCCGATGCTGAGTGTACTGCCCTGCTGGCCGGCTGAAGCGGCAAGCAGGCGGACGCCATGCCCCGCACTGTCCCATTCACTGCCCTTCAGGCTGATCGAGTCCAGGCTGGACGCGCCAAGCACCGTGTTGCCGGCCACGGTCAGGGTCGTCGCCTCGAGCGTGACGGCGCCCGAGCCGCCTCTGACGCCGATTTGCACGTCGCCGTCGATCGTGGACAGGCCGTAGGGGCCTTGGATGCCGTTCGATGCGCTGATCAGCAGCGATCCTTGTCCGCTGTTGCCGACGACGACATTACCCGTGTCGGTCCAGGCCGTCTCGGCAAACGTGACCGTGCCCTGGCTGGAGCCTGCATCACCGATCACCAGGCCAGTTTCGGTATTGAGCATGGTGAGACTGGTCGACAGGTAGCCCTGGCCGGCTTCGCCCACCTCGGCCAGACCATCGATAGTGGTCTGTCCAAGGTTTATATAGAGCGCACCGGAACCCGGTGTCGCGCTGCCTTTGCCGTCCTGCGCCCCGATGACCAGAGCCGGGCCGTGGCCGCTGCCCAGGTTGAGGGTGACTGCATCATGGAATACCGCCTCCCCGGTGCCGGAATCGCCAAGAGTGAGCGCGCCGGCAGTGAGCGTGGTCGCGCTTGTCGTGTTGTAGAAATCACCGGAAGCACCGTCTTTTCCGACCACGATGGCAGAAGCCGCGTCGCCGGTGATCGCACCGGCGTTCAATGACAGCTCACCCTCCCCGCCTAGACCGTCGCCGACAGTCACGGTCCCCGAGCCCAGGTCGACCAAGCCATAGCCGTGGCCGTCATCGGCGCCTACGGCGAGCTGCGCCTCCGCGTAGCCCGACGGGTTCGCGGTCGAGACGAGCACGTCCAGACGGCCGTGCAGCGCGCCCAGTGTCGCCCCGTCAACCAGGAACTCGCTGTCTTGGCCCACGACGCTCACGCTCCCAGCGAGAAGCTGGCTCGGCGCGCTGCCTTCAGGATAGCCGGACAAAGTGAGTGTGCCCAGGTCCGAGACGGTCCGGCTCGTGAACTGCCCATCGAGCGTCCACCCCAGGCTGCGCGCGTTGGTCACTGCAAGGGCGCTCACCGTCCCCGTCCCGGTAATCTCTCCCGAGCCGGACAGCGCCACCGTGTCCTGTGCGCCAGGCACACCCGCCGGAACACCCGTCGCCGTATCCAGCCAGTTGGCCGCGTTGCCAAAATCCGTCGAAGCCGTGCCGGTCCAGCTATAGGTCGTCATGCCGCGCTCCCCTGCCTCGCCCGTGCCGGCAAGTATCGCCAC
>CAXTJZ010000002.1:0-31834 GCA_964244695.1 uncultured Acetobacteraceae bacterium | reverse complement strand
GGTCGTCATGACCCCCTCCCCCCCCCCCCCCGCCTTGCTCAGCCGGCAAGGACCGCCACGTTCATATCCCAAACCGCACGATCCTGCACGCCCGGAACGTTCCGCCAAGCGCCAGCCAGCAATCGCGTGAGCCGGCAATCCCGCACGCCCCGCGCGCGCTAGGACTGCACCCGCCACCAGGAGCACCCGCATGAACGCACCCGTCGAACACCACACGCTCGGCCGTCTCGCCGGCAAGGTCGCCGTGGTCACCGGCGCCGCGCGCGGCATCGGCCGCGCCAGCGCAGTCGCCATGGCGCGCGAAGGGGCGGACATCGTGGGCATAGACATAGGCGGCCCGGTCAGCGCCACGCTGGACGTCAAACCCGCAGCCACGCCTGAGCTGGAGGAGACCGGCCGCCTGGTGCGCGAAGCCGGCCAGGAGTGGCTGGCCGTAACATTGGACCAGCGTGACCTCGCCGCCCTGAAACGCGCCGCCGAGCAGGTGCGCACCGAGTTCGGCGGCATGGACATCCTGTTCGCCAACGCCGGCATCCAGGGCTTCCGCTCCATCCTGGAGATGGAGGATTCCGACTGGCACGACCAGATCGACGTGAACCTGACGGGCACCGCCAACACCCTGCGCGCCTTTGCACCTTTGCTGGTGGCGCGCGGCGCCGGCCGCATCATCCTGACCAGCTCCACGCAGGGCCGCCACGGCACCAAGAACGGCAGCGCCTACTCGGCCACCAAATGGGGTATCATCGGGCTGATGAAGTCCGTGGCGCTGGAATTGGGCGAGCACAAGATCACCGTGAATGTGGTGATCCCCGGCCTGATCGACACGCCGCTCACCCGCCACGAGGAGCGCTACGCCGCGGCGATCAAGGAGAGCGGCGGCACACCCACCGGCGACGTGGAAAAGGACGAGAAGACGGTGATCGAGGCGCAGACGAAGAAGACGCCTTTGGGCGTGCCCTGGATCGCGCCGGAAGACGTGGCGCCGGCGGTGGTGTTCCTGGCGTCCGACGAGGCGAAGATGATCAGTGGGGCTACGCTGGATGTGACGGGCGGGGATAGCGCGCATTACCAGTAAACCAAGCAAGGCCTTCTTTTTCGGAAAAAAGAAGCAAAAAACTTTGACTCCGCTGTCGCGCGGGCGCGGAAGCTTGGGCACTTATCCTGTTGTCATCCGGTGTCTGGCTTCTGCACGCTGCTGCAGTATTGCCAGAATGTTGTTTTCCACGTCGCCCAGGAGGATCTCTCCCCAGAGTTTCGCATAGGCGTTCACATGCGTCTTGGCGATATAGTTGGTGCGCAGCGTAAGAAGGGTTACGCCTGGGCTCAGCGGACGCAAGGTGTAGTCGCCGCTTTCGATCTTCAGGAATTGGCCATCGGGCGACAGATGCTGATCCGTGTAGTCCTGTAACGAGCTGTTGGTGAACGAGAACCTCCAGGCGAGCTTGCGGCCTGGCTCCCACTGCGTGACGACTTCGTCGAAATCGATGCTGTTGCCCCAATAGGCCGTGCGCACGGCGCCTGGGCCTTCCCCCACCAGGCGCGTGGCCCTGGGGCGCGGGATGCCGACGATGTTCTGCGCGAAAGTCCAGCGTCCTTCCGTGTCCGCGATGCGCGCGTTGGACAAGGTGAACGGCCAAATCTCATCGGGCGTGGCGTGTATGGCCACGCAGCGCACCAGCGTCACGTATTCGCTCGGATAAGGGATCTGGCCTTCCACCCCGCCGGCCAGAAGCGGCAGGAACAGAAGCGAACACTGCAGCATGCCGCCCTTCGCCAGGCGTCGCCGCTGCGTGCGCAGCACGAACGCACCAGCCCAGCCTGACGCCAGCCATATCGGCGACAGCATGAGGAGACAGATGACGCCCTCCCGCAGAAACAGTGCTGATCCGAACACTACGATCAATACGAGTACGGGAGGAACGACCCAGTAGAAATCCGCGGAGCGATCCCCCGCCGGATCACCGATGTAGCAGATGAGAGCACACAGAAACGCCGGCAGAACGGCCAGGAACCACATGCTTGCAAAGGCCATCCGGTGCGCTCTGGTGGCGTCTATCAGGACGTAAGCACTCATTGCCAACACCAACGCAAGCGCAAAGCCGGCCCACAGCCGGCCCAGGGCGCGTCGCGCACCACCTTGCGGTGCTTGCCCGATCCCTCCCAACATCGTCTTCTCCCTTCAGTTGAGTTCGTCATTTCTGTAGAAAGAGAATTAACTGGTCGAATGAAAGCCTACCCGTCGTCGGCCGCTTCACCCTTGCCGCCCAGGAATTTCAGAAGGCTCACCACGCGCGTGCCTAGCTTGACCAGTTTCATGAGTGTGGCTGGCGGAAGCTTCAGCATCTGACCGTACCAGCCGTCCATGGTGCTGATGAAGTTCTGCATCGCTGCCAGTCTGGCCTGCACCGTCCGGCTGATATTCGCGTCCTGCGCCGCTAGCGCCATGACGTCGTGCAGGGCGGCGACAGCGGGGTCGATCTCACGCTCTTTCCGGCCCTGCGCGATGCGCGTCGCCATCTGCCACAAATCAGTTTCGGCTTCATAATGATCCCGCCGGTCCCCCGGCATCGGCACGCGGCGGACCAGTTTCCAACCGGCGAGCTCCTTGAGGCTGTTGGACACGTTGGAGCGTGCGATGCCCAGCGAATCCGCTACCGCTTCCGCGGTGAGCGGCCGTTCCGAAAGGAACAGCAGGGCGTGTATCTGCGCCACCGAGCGGTTGACGCCCCACTGGTTTCCCATGTCGCCCCACCGCAACACGAACTGCGCTACCGTCGGCGACAAGCCAGGCGACTGCGGCGTTGTGACTGAAGCTTCTGTCATGACAGAAATATATAACAGCCAACCCCGGTGTCAAGTTGCGGCAGCGGAGCCTGTCCTGGTCTGGTTCGCCTTCCTGGCGGCCAAGCAGGATGTACCCTTCGGCACCGTCCTCGGTACGTTTCCGCTTCCGCCCGGTCAGTATACCGTCTCCATCAGCCCCGCGAACACGCTGCAAGGCTGCAGTAATCCGGCGTTGCTGCAAGCGCTCTGAGCATCACCGGGGATGAGCAATCCACCTTGTGGCGGGCGAGAACGCTTCGGGCCCGGCAGATCGTTCAAGATATCGGAACTTACGCTTGCGACGGAACTCTCGCCATGTCCGCAACGATACGCAATGCGGCACCAACCCTGTCCGGCGCCTCGAGTACCGGTCGCCCCACCACCAGATAATCCGCCCCGTTCGCAATCGCCGTCGCCGGATCGGCACTGCGCCTGTGATCGTGCAAAGCGCCATCTGCCATGCGCACACCAGGCGTCACCACAAGCAGATGCTCCGCCGCCGGATCGCCGGAGGCCGAGCGCAACCGGTTCGGATTGTCATGCGCCGAAGCAATGATCCCGTCACACCCGCACTCCAACGCGGTGCGGACCCGCAACGCTGCCAGCTCCTCCACTGAAAGCCGGTAGCCCATCTCCGCCAGTGCGGCATCATCCAGGCTGGTCAGCACGGTGATCGCCAGCAGCTTCAGCGTCGAGCTGCCGCGTCCCGCCACGGCCGCCTCGATGATTGCCCGGTCGCCATGCACGGTCACGAACGCGATTCCCCGCCCGGCCGCACTCGCCACGCCGCGCTTCACCGTCTCGCCTATGTCGTACATCTTGTAGTCGAGAAATACCCGCTTGCCGGCGGCAACCAGCTCGTCGATCAGGCCGTCCGTGCCAGGCTGGAAGAACAGCCACATGCCGATTTTGAAGAAGGATACGATGCCGTCCAGCTCGGCCACCAGCCGGCGCGCGTCGGCGAGGGTGGGCACGTCCAGGGCTACGATCAGACGGTCTTGCGTGTTGGCGGGTAGCGGGCGGGACACGGAGGGTCTCCAGTGAAGGAAGGCAAGAAAGGCCTTCTTTTTTGCAAAAAAGAAGCAAAAAACTTTTGACTCCGCTGTCGCGCACCTGTCCGTCAGCCGCCGACAGGGAGCAGAGGTTTTTTGGTCCTTTTTTTCAAAAAAGGACTGCTTGCCTTGCCTTTCTAACCTGATATCGGCGCCCCTCCGCCCATGCAAGCCGCCGCGTCCTGCAATGCAACATGTCGATTGCAAAACGGCTGCACTCGTCGTTTCCTGCCCCCGAGCCCCATTCCGGGGCGAGCCGGACGCCTTTCCATGATTACCCCCATCGAGCTGATCTGGACCTGTGCGATCCTGGCCGTGCTCGCGCTGCTCCTGTTCCTCGTGGCAGGGCGCACCTTCGTCTTCATCGGTAATGACAGCTTCGGCGTGGTCGAGCGCAAATGGGCGCTGTGGGGCGGCACGGCCTCCGGCTTCATGGCGCTGCAAGGCGGCCCCGGCTTCCTGCCGCGCACCATCAAGGGCGGCTGGCACCGCTTCGCGCCGTTCCAATACCGCGTGCACAAGCAGAAGCTGATCACCGTGCGCAGCATCGGCTATCTGTTCGCCCGCACCGGCGCCCCGCTGGCGGAAGGCCAGGCGCTCGCCGCCTGGCCGGCCGACGTGGACCCCGGCGACGCCGCCGCCTTCCTCGCCCAAGGCGGCCAGGGCGGCCCGCAGCGGCGCATCCTGCGCGCCGGCACCTACGCCATCAACACCGCGCTGTTCGTTGTGCTGACGGACGAGGGCGTCAGCCAGATCGCCCTCGGCGATGCCGACAAGGCGAGCCAGCTGCACGCGTTGATCGAGTCGCGCCAGGGCTACATCCCGGTGGTGATCGAAGGTGACCGCGTGGCCATCGTGACGGTGCAGGACGGCCCCGCGCTGGAGCACGAGGAGATCATTGCCCCCACCGTGGGCACCGATGCGCGGCAGCCGGGCGCCTTCCACAACTCGTTTCAGGACATCCCTCGCTTCCTGGCCGCCGGCGGCCGCCGCGGCCGCCAGGAACAGGTGCTGGTGGAAGGCACCTACTACATCAACCGCCTGTTCGCGACCGTGGAGATGACGGCCAAGACGCAGATCGGCATCGGCAACGTGGGCGTGGTGGTCAGCTACACCGGGCCTAAGGGCGACGACCTGTCAGGCGAGGATTACCGCCACGGCCGCCTGGTGGCTCCTGGTCAGCGCGGCGTGTGGCAGACGCCGCTGCAGCCGGGCAAATACGCCATCAACCCGTTCGCGCAGGACGTGAAGCTGGTGCCGACGACGAACTTCCAGCTTCGGTGGATCGAGAACTCCACCAGCGACATGCATAATTTCGACCAGAACCTGGCAGAGATCCGGCTGATCACGCGCGACGCGTTCGAGCCGATCCTGCCGCTGTCCATCGTGGTCCACATCGCCCAGGACGACGCACCCTACGTCGTCCAGCAATTCGCCGAAATCGGCAAACTCGTCGATCAGACCTTGGATCCGATGGTGAGCGCCTGGTTCAAGGACGCCGCCCAGGAGATGACGCTGATTGAGCTGGTGGGCAAGCGCGCCGAACTGCAGGCAAAGGCGCTGGGCGAGATGAAACTGCGCTTCCAGAAATATCGCCTTCAGGTGATGGAGGTGATGATCGGCACGCCGCGCGCGATGCTGGGCGACAAGCACATAGACACCGTCTTCGAGCAGTTGCGCATACGCCAGGTGGCGCGCGAACAGGCCGCCACCTACACCAGCCAGCAGGAAGCCGCGCTGAAGGAGCGCGAGCTGAACGAGGCGCGCGCGACCGCCCAGCAGCAGACCGCGCTGACCGCATCCAAGGTGGCGATAGCCGTGGCGCAGAACGAAGGCGAAGCGCAGTTGCAGCGCCGCGGCCGCGAGGCGGAGGGCATAAAGATCACCGCGGCGGCCGAAGCGGAGCGCACGCGGGTCAGCGGCCAGGCGGAAGCCGACCGCATACGCGCAGTCGGTGAGGCGGAGGCGTCCGCCACCAAAGCGCAGGCCGACGCGCTCGGCGGCCCGGAAGTGGCGCTGCGCAAGATGATCGCACAGATCGCGGCGGACGCGATGCAGCACGCCAGCCAGCCGTTGGTGCCGCAGATCGTCATGGGCGGCGGGGAGAAGGGTGCTGGCGGGATCGTCGACATGCTGATGGCGATGTCTTTGGCGAATGGGAGCGTGGGGGCGGCTTTGACTGGCGGAAGTAAGGCAAACGTCTCTTCTTGAAAAGGAAACGTGATTTACGTCCACTGAGAGTTCTAATTCAGACCGAGACACAGACGTGTGACATGGTAGCCCGCATTATACATAGCTCTCGGAGCGACGCTGGCTTGTTGTGCCAACGTCAAGCCTGACATGGCTGTATTCTGCCTGTCCGTCAGTGTTTCGTGCACAACAGCGTTACAACGGAACGTCGGCAAAACCCTGAATATTCTACGCCTCAGGTCAAAGTGACCAAGGTGACTCTTGACCGCGACCATCTCGCTCAATCGCACTTGGATGGCATCGCCGTACCGGGTTATCGCCTGTGGTACACGGTCTTATCTCATCAGATTTAGAGGCAAACCATTCATCAAAATAACCAACTGTACTAGTCTCATTCGCCCCACTGCATCAGTGCAAGGTTTTGATCGTGGACAATCATTCTGACAATGCGACAGCGAAGCTTGCGCGTCAGCAGCCTAATTAGCGAGTTGAAGTTTCGCGGCGATACAAATTGAGAGGCGCCTTTACTGCCGCGCGCCACGACCAGCCCGCGTAACAAAGAACACGCAAATTTCCACCAGTCCGCGACAGCGGAGTCAAAAGTTTTTTGCTTCTTTTTTCCAAAAAAGAAGGCCTCGCCTTCCATCACTCCGAAGCAACGATCCGATCCAACCGCCGCAACCCCGGAAACAGCCCAGCCCAAACCCCGGCCACGACCAAAGTCCCCAGCCCGCCGATCACCACCGCCGGCACCGCCCCGGCCAAAGCCGCCAGCGAGCCACTCTCGAACTCGCCGAGCTGGTTGGAAGAGCCGATGAACAGCAGGTTCACCGCCGCCACCCGGCCCCGCATGCCGTCCGGCGTGCGCATCTGCACCAGGGTGGAGCGTATGACCACGCTGACCACGTCCGCCCCGCCCAGCAGCGCCAGCGCTGCGGCCGACAAAGGCAGCGACGTGGACAAGCCGAAGGCGATGGTGGCCACGCCGAATACGGCCACCGCGGTGAACATCGCGGGCCCCAGGTGGCGGGTGAGCGGGCGGCGCGCGAGCCAGAGCGAAACGCAGAGCGCGCCCAGGCCGGGTGCGGCGCGCAGTATGCCCAGGCCGATCGGGCCGGCATGCAGGATGTCACCTGCGAAGATCGGCAGCAGCGCGGTGGCGCCGCCCAGCAACACGGCGAACAGGTCCAGCGAGATGGCGCCGAGGATTTCCGGGCGCTGCCGGACGAAGCCGATGCCGGCGAAGAAGGTGGCTAGCGTGGCGGGTGGCTGGGCGCTCACCTTAATGCGGGCTGGCAGCTTGGCGCTGGCGCTGGCAGCCAGAAGGAAGGATACGGCACAGGCCGCGTAGGCGAAATCCGGGCCGGCGCCATAAAGCAGGCCGCCCAGCGACGGTCCGGCAATGTTGGCCAGCTGGAACAGCGAGGAGGAGGCGGCCGCGGCGCGCGGGTAGCTCGCCTGGGGCACCAAGCTGGGCAGCAGCGCCTGCAGGCTCGGCGCTTCGAAGGCGCGCGCGCTGCCGGTGGCCGCCGCCAGCGCATACAGAACAACCGGCGTGGCGCCGTGCAGCAGCGTGATGCCGGCCAGAATCAGGGCGGACACGCACTCTGCGCCCTGGCACATTGTGGCGATGCGCCGGCGATCCGACCGGTCCACCACTGTGCCGGCCACGAAAACCAGCGCCATGAACGGCAGGAACTGCGCCAGACCGATCAGGCCCAGCGCCCACGCGTCATGGGTGAGCGCATACATCTGCCAGCCGAGTACCACGGCTTGCATCTGGTAGCCGAGTGAGGAGAGCGCGCGGGCGCAGAGTAGGGCCAGGAAGCCGGGGTTGGTTAGCAGTCGGGGTGGGTCTGGTGGTTTCACTTGCGGGGAGTAGGAGGCATGTGCCGTTCTGCGCAACAGGGCGGCCTGGCAGCTGTCGCAGTGTGCGTAGCGCAACGCTTGTCACTAGGCGGGTAAACCGAACCGGCATTTCCAGACCGCCGGCTTCATATCAGGGCAGCCGAGTCGCCCGTCCGCGGTCTGACGCAGGCTACTCTCAAGCAAATCCCTGGCTCGGGATGCAGCACTATTTACCGCGGCGGTACAAGCTCGCGCGTTGCCGCGAACGCGCCTATACCCCGCTCGAGGGCCTGTACGATCTGCTGGCCGACAAACTTCACGCGCAAGTCGGGGCTCGAGCGGAGCCGGTCTGCAAATGAACGGGCGTTTTTCGGATGGTAGCGACGGGGTGACTTGAACACCCGACCAAGGGATTATGATTCCCAGGAGAGCCGTTCCACATCAATAGCTTACGGGCAGCATGTCGCAGCCTTGTCGCAAGTCAGCCGGCCAGCTCCAAAGCGCCAGCCGCAAACTTGGCTGCATCGTCCTCCTCGCTGGGGAACAGATGGCCGTAGGTGTCGAACGTCATCTGTATGGAGGAGTGCCCCACAAGCGACTGCACCCGCTTGGGAGAAAAGCCTCGCTCAATCGCCCAGGACGCAAAGAAGTGCCGGAGGGCGTGCATCCCATACCGGGAAACCATGACTGGCTGACCGTCCTCACCCTTTGTTGACGGATGGGCGGTGGTGACACCGGCCTTGACCTGTATCGGATCTAAGCCGCGGTTGATGATGTTGGAGTGGCTTTCTGGCTTGCCCTGCCCGTTGGGGAACACCAGCCAAAGCCGACCGGGCGACTCAGGCGTGGCGCCAGCTTTCGGACAGGCAAGCTTCCATTCCTTGAGCGCGTTCAGGACCGGCGGCGCCATTGGGATCGTCCGGTGCCCGGCTTCCGACTTGGGCGAGCCGATCGTCCCCCACTGGTCCGCACGCTGGCGCACGTGGATCACCGCTTTTTCGAAATCCACATCCGCCCAGGTCAGGCCGCGCAGCTCGGAGGAGCGCAAGCCGGTAAAAACAGCGGTCAGCAGAAGCGGACGCCACCGCCCCTCCGCCGCCGCCAGCATGGCCGTAACCTCTGCCTTCGTGGGAATACCCTCGCCCACCTTAAGCTTGACCTCATCCCGGCCGCGCGTCTTCACCTGAACCGTCGTAGCGGCGTTCTGTGCGACAAGGCCACGGCGCTGCGCTTCAGAGAGGATCGCCTTCAGGCTGCCCAGCACCTTGCGCGCCATTGGGCGGGAGAGGTTGTCGAGAAGGTGGTCTTTGAACTGTTCCACGTTTGGGGCAGACAGCCTGGCCAGCTTCACCGCTCCCATATACGGCTCAATGTGCAGCTTGGCGTGGTTGCGATACTTGCCCAGCGTGGACGGCTCCAGCTTCTCCCTCTCGCCTCGCTCGATCCATAGGGCTGCGGCCTCAGCTACGGTGATGCTGTTGCTCTCCGGCGTGTGGACGCCCTTGGCCACTTCATGCCGGGCTGTCACCAGCCACGCGTCGGCCGCCTTTTTGGTGGCGAAGGTCTTCAGGTGCCGTTTGCCGCCCTGGTCGAAGTAGTCCGCTACCCAGGCCGTTTTTGCTTCGCCGGCCGCCGACTTCCAGGAACGCTTGCAGACGCTGGCCATGGCCCTGCCTTACCGTGTTGCAGACGCAACCTGTCGCAACAGTTTCCCCTTGTCAACATTCGGTCGCAACTGATACGAGTAGGTGAGTGACGCAACGCGAGTCGGATTGACCGGAATGTCTTCGCACCCTGTCCCGAAAGCCCGGTGGGCAGCCCTAAAGGACGACGCGTTTTGGGTGCCGATGAAAGGCATTGTCTCGCGTACCGCCGAAGCTTTTTCCATTGATCCGGAAAGTGCTGGCGGCCTCATTGCGGACGGTATGGCAGCCGGCACGATCGCCCACAAACCCATGACAGCGGATCAGTTTTGGGTAGTTGCTCCTCGAGGAGCAGACTTAGTCAGGCAGAGCGGCTTCTCATACGACACGGGACTGGACTGGGGGGAAGGGCGTATGATTCAGTCCGGCGCTCCTCCGGTTCCGCTCGCAATCTATTGGCCGGACGTGGTCAAGGCGACCGGCGAGGCGATGTTGCAGACGCCCCGTCCATCCCAAAAGCCGACGCAGACAGCGATCGACACTTGGATGTTGGCTTATTGCCAAGCTGCTTCCAATCGGGGTGAGTGCCCCCCCAAGCGCGACGAAGCAGCTTTCGTTGATTGTCGGGCCGCAACAGGAGCGACCGATCAACTGATGCGTGCCGCATGGAACAAGGTGCCTCAGCATCTCAAACGCATGCGCGGCCAGACAAGCGCGCCTAATCGGGCATTTAAATCGGGCAACTAACCGATTTGCTCCCGCTACCCGATAAGGAAATCCGTCCGATTTCCAAATACTCCCATTGCGTCGCAACCATCAACGGAGCGCGCCGCAATGAGTCAAATCTCCCCATCCAGCGCCAAAGCTGGCGCACTAGCTGAAGATACACTGCAAGGCACGACCGCCATTGCCGCCTACATTGGCAAGACGAAACGGCAGACCTTCCATCTTCTGGAAAACCTCCGCCTGCCAGCTTTCAAGCTCGGCAACGCCTGGCACATGCGCAAGAGCACGTATGCTGCGTTTGTCGAGCGTAAGGAAGCTGAGGCAATGGCTCACTTGCCAGCCGCGCTAAGCCGTCCTCCAGCACGGATCGCAGCCTGAAAACGAAAAACCCCGGCGCGGGCAGCACCGGGGCGGATCATTCAGGTACGCGGCAGCAACACCCGCGATATACCCGCACCCGTCCCGATTTGCAAACTGTTCGTGCTGGTCATTTGGAGACCAGCCTTGACTGACACTCACGCCCAATACCTGAAATCCGACCCCGACCGAAACCCCGCGTTTCGTGGCTGGGCACTTCGCCCGTTGCCCAGAGACGCAGCCGCACTCGACAGGCTTGCGGACGCAGAGCTTGCGGTGGGGCGGTATCATCAGGCCGACCGACTTTCGTGGTTGGCGGCGGGACTGCGGGAGATCGCGCCTTGATCGCCTCGGCTGCAGACATTGCCTCGCGTCTCAACTTGAAGAAACATTCGCGTTCGTGGCGCGGCAATTGTCCTGCGTGCGACTACGCAGGCACCTTCAGCGTGAAGGCCGGGCGCGATGATCGGCCCATGCTATACTGCGCCAACGGCTGCACCCACCAACAGCTTAATGACGAATTGGCGCGGCGACTGGGCGACGGCTGGAAGCCTGAACCGAAGCTGGTGAGCACGCCTGAACAGGACGCAGCCGCGCGGGCGGTGAAATCCGCGAAAGCGGTGGCGATATTTAATGGCAGCACCGGCCTGACCGCCGGCGATCCCGCCGCCTGCTACCTGGCCAGCCGCCACTTGGCGCACCTGATCGGATCGCCTGCCTTGCGCTTCCGTGGTGACGCGTACCATCCCGAGGGCGGCAGATACCCAGCGCTGATTGGATTGGTTGAGGACGCGGCTGGAAAGCCTGCAGCGTGTCACAGAACCTTTCTAACGCGGGACGGGCGCAAGGCTGCAGTTGAACCCGCCAAGGCCAGCAAGGGGCCAATCTGGGGCGGTGCCATCCGCCTCTATCGTGCCGGGCCTGAAATCGTGGTGGGCGAAGGCATCGAGTCCAGCGCCAGCGCCAGCCGGCTGTTGCGCTTGCCAGCCTGGGCGGCGATCAGCGCCGGCAACTTGGCGCGCGGGCTGGTGCTGCCGCCTGAGGTGCAAGCCGTCGTCATCGCGGCCGACCGTGACCCCGTTGGCGAAGCTGCGGCACATGAGGCTGCGGCACGTTGGCGGGCTGAAGGCAGGCAAGTGCGCATCGCCTGGCCGGATGTAGCCGGACAAGACTTCAACGACGTGCTGGCCGCCCGCCTGGAGGCGCAGCGTCATGCCGCGTGATGGAGAAGGCTTCAGCGTAGAGGAAGTGGCCCGCGAGCGCCCTACCCTCGACGTAGTGCCCGGCGAGATTGACCAGCTGGCCACCGCCGCCGAAGCCGCGCTGTGCAGTTCCGGCCTGCCCATCTTCCAGCGTGGCAACGCGCTCGTCATACCCGTGTCGCACGACGTGCCCGCGGCGCACGGGCGCATGACGCTGGCAGCTGGGCTGAAGGAGCTTAGCTCTCCTGGATTGGTTGACCACCTCGCACAAGCCGCGTGCTTCCAGCACTGGAATGCGCGTAGCAAGAAGATGACGCCCACAAACCCGCCTGGGCTCGTTGCCAGTGTCATCTTGTCGCGCTGCGGACAGTGGACCTTGCCGACCATATCAGGGGTGATCACGACGCCAACGCTGCGGCCTGACGGTTCCCTGCTGACCGCGCCTGGCTACGATGTCGCAACGCGGCTGTATCATGTTCCAGATCCGGCGTTGCGCCTTCCAGTCATCAAACCGAAACCCACACGCGAGGATGCTCTGGCAGCGCTGAAGCTGCTTGAGAGCCTGCTTGACGAATTTCCGTTTGTAGCCGACGTGGACAAAGCTGTTGCCCTATCCGGCCTCATCTCGCCTCCATTGCGCGGCATGTTGCCAGTCGTCCCGCTGCACGCGATCCGAGCCTCTACCCCCGGCACCGGCAAGAGCTTCCTTGTCGACCTTGCCAGCGCGATCAGCACGGCGCGTCCGTGCCCTGTGTTGGCGGCTGGCGAAAAGGACGAAGAAACGGAAAAGCGGCTTGTCGGCGCCTTGGTTGCGGCATTCCCGATTGTCTCAATCGACAACTGTAACGGCGAACTCGGCGGCGATCTTCTTTGCCAGGCGATAGAGAGGCCGCTCATCCGCGTTCGCATACTCGGAGATTCAGACACCCCGGAGATTGAGAGCCGGGCAACCTTTTTCGCCACCGGCAACGGCCTGCGTGTCCGCGGCGACATGACACGCCGCACGCTTATTTGCAGTCTTGACGCCCATGTTGAGCGCCCGGAGCTGCGCACGTTCAGCCACAACCCGCTTGAGCGCATTCTAGACGACCGTGGCGCCTTCGTAGGCGCTGCCCTCACCATCGTGCGCGCATGGCTTACCGCCGGCCAGCCTAACCGCATCAAACCAGCCACCGCCTCGTTTCAGGACTGGTCGAACATCGTCCGTTCAGCCCTCGTCTGGCTCGGCTGCGCTGACCCCGCAGCCACGATGGAGCAAGCCCGCAATGACGACCCTGAGTTGTCAGAGCTGCGTCAGGTAGTCGGCGCGTGGCACGAGGAATACCAAGCCATTCCACAAGTGTCGGGGAAGGTCGCGGAGGATGCTGTCGAGATCGAGCGCGACGATCAGGGTGAGCCGTCGCTCAAAAGGCCGGCGTTGCGTGAGGCTCTGATGCAAGTGGCGGCAGAAGGCAAAGGCATCAGCACGCGCCGGCTTGGTAAGTGGTTGTCCAAGCACGAGGGCCGGATCGTCGTAGTCGAATTGCCGGAAGAGAGAAGCATCACTCTCAGGCTGAAAAAAACAGGTTCTGTCCAAGGAAGCGCAACATGGAAGGTCGAACCGCCTGCTGCAAACGAAGGTGTTACCGCGTGAGTTTCGTGAGTTTCGTGAGTTGATTCTAGTCTACGCGAGTGGAATGGCAGTGCTAAAAATTGTCTAGTGGCTGAAAGTGACTCACCAAAGTCACGAAACTCACGGAGGCAGGGTTTGACTGCCGAGTAACCGTGGAAAGCCGTGTTATTGCCCCGTTATAATCACACGCGATGAAAAAAAAATCTGCACCTTAGATGCCAGTAGGCGGCAAACGCCCTGGGGCCGGCCGGAAGCCAGGACCAGCGTGGGCGTCAAAGAAGCCGGCTAGTATGCGCGACATGGCCAAAGCTCGCGTGCGCGAGGTGCTGACGACTGCACAAGACCCGCTTGCGGTTTTGGTTGAGCTTGCCGCGAACAACGAAGTGGACCCTCAGCTTCGCGTGCAGGCCGCAACAGCCGCGTGCCCGTTCATTTACCCTCGCCTCTCTGCCGCAGTGGTGGCGAACCTGGCAACGCCAGACAAAGGCGATCCCGCGCGCCTGGTTGACGAGCTGTTGCAGCGCATCGCCAAGCGCGTTCCGGCACTGCCGACGATAGATCACGCGCCAGCGTTGGCCGAGTGAAGCCTATGCAGAAAACCCCTGCAAAACCGGCCGCAAAAACCCCAGCAAATCCGGGCTGTTTGCCTCGCAACGAAACCCATGCAGAAACCAGTTGCTTTCTGCATAGGGATGCGGCATCCTCTGCCCTGTCAAACGGGGTAGCGGATCATGGCGAAGGCATTGCGGGCAGCGATCTACGTGCGGGTGAGCACCGGAGACCAGACCACGGCCAACCAACGCCGGGAGCTAGAGGCGGCCGCAGCGGCCCGTGGATGGCAGGTGGTGGCTGTGTATGCCGACGAGGGCATATCGGGCAGCAAGGGCCGCGACGCCCGCCCGCAACTGGACCTGATGCTCAAGGATGCCGTTCGGCGCCGGTTCGATGTGGTGATGACCTGGGCCGTGGATCGTCTCGGCCGCTCACTGCCGGACCTTATCAGCACCATGCAGGAGTTGCAGGCGCATCGGGTGGACCTGTTCATGCTGCAAACCGCGCTGGACACCACCACGCCAGCCGGGCGGGCGATGTACGGGATGCTGGGCGTGTTTGCCGAATTCGAGCGCAGCATGATCGTGTCGCGGGTGAAGGCGGGCATGGAACGGGCCAAAGCCAGTCCCAGGAAGGATGCCAAGGCGATCGGACGGCCGAAGGTGGCGGCAGAGACGGAGAAGGCCATACGTGCCCGCCTGAAGGCCGGCGCGGGCATCCTGAAGGTTGCAGCGGAGCTTGGCGTGGGGAGCGGCACAGTTCAGCGCGTCAAGCGCGAGATGACAGCCGCCTAGACAGCCTCAAGGTGTCGCAAGTTGCGACACCTTACCCGGCATTGGTGGCAGCGTGAGCGACCTGGCCGACCGTCTGGCGCTGCTACCTGAGGAGGAGCGGCGCGCAGCCCTGGAGGGGCTTTCTGAGGCCGAATTAGCCGCCATCCTATATCACTGGCCCGTGTGGGCACGGGCAGACCAGCTTGCGCCACCACCCATCCGTGATGAGTTGCTGGGCACGACCTCGGCTTGGCGCATCTGGCTACTCCTAGCGGGCCGAGGAGCCGGCAAAACCCGGTCTGCGGCCGAATGGGTGCGGGACGGTGTAGAGACCGGCCGGCGGCGCTCCATCGGCATCATCGGCCCGACTGCGGACACCCTGCGCCGTGACGTGGTGGAAGGCGAAAGCGGAATCCTGCGCATCGCACCGCCCTGGAACCGTCCCGTGCATGAACCCAGCCAACGCCGGATCGTGTGGCCGAACGGCGCCACGGCGTATCTGCTGTCCAGCGAAGAACCTGACAGGGTGCGCGGCCCGAATCTGGATGGATTTTGGGGGGATGAGCTAACCTCGTGGGCCAACGCGCAAGCGGTATGGGACAACCTCCAATTCGCGTTGCGCATCACGGGGCCGAAGGGCGACGCCCCGGCCGGCGTGGTCAGCACGACACCTAAGCGGCATGAGTTGCTGCGCTCCATCATCGCGGACCCTGCAACGGTCATCACGCGGGCCAGCACGTTCGCCAACCGGGCTAACCTGGACCCCGGCGCATTGGCTGCACTGGAACGCAGATACGGCGGCACCACGCTAGGCCGGCAAGAGCTTATGGGCGAATTGCTGGAGGACGTGGAAGGCGCTCTCTGGAGCCGGGCGCAACTCGATGCGTGCCGCGTGCATCTCCTGCCTGAGATGAAGCGGGTTGTCGTCGCCATTGATCCTGCTGGCGGCAGCAGCCGCAAGAGCGACGAAACAGGCATAATCGCTGCGGGCGTAGGTTTGGACGGCCGAGGCTATGTGCTGGCCGATGCGTCTGGCCGATACAGCCCTGACGGTTGGGCACGCGCTGCGGTGGGGTTGTATCGCTCACTACGGGCTGACCGCATCGTAGCGGAACAGAATTACGGCGGCGCAATGGTTGAGAGCACCATACGCGCGGTGGATTACAACGTGCCGGTGAAAATGGTTGTGGCATCGCGCGGAAAGCAGGTGCGCGCCGAACCGATTTCCAGCCTATACGAACAAAGAAGAGTCAGCCACGTCGGCCAATTCCCCGAGTTGGAAGATCAATTATGCGGCTGGAACCCGGCAGAGAACGGACCATCACCTGACAGGCTAGATGCCCTGGTGTGGTGTTTGACCGAGCTGATGGGCGAACGGCCGATGGAGCCGGCGCGGTGGACACACATGAACATTTTCGGACGGTAAGGAAACACCATGGCAGCAACAGCGTCTTTCACGCCATCCGGCACGCCGGTAACGGTTAACTTGCAGGGTGGCTTGTCGCAGAGCATCACCCTGCCGGCGCCTGATCCGGCAAACTTGGACATAGCGATCACAAACAGCGGTAGCGCCGCGGTTTTGCTCTCGTTTGGCGGCACCGTTCCTCTAACATTCGACACCCCGACTGCAATACGTGTGCCTGGACAGTGCCAGGTGTTGCTGACGGCAAATGCGACTGTCCTGGCACTGATGGTCAGCAACCCTCTCGTTCTGGGCGGGCCCTATGCGCAATCGCAGGCGGTCGGAGCGCAGACGGCGACTGCGGCAATGGCAATAGCCGGGCAGAGCGGCACCATCACGATTCAACGCGGCACGGCCGGCGGAACTCCAACCTTTGGAACGAAAACATGAACACCCAAATACCTGACCCGTTCGCCCCTGCGCCCATTGTGCTCGCGCCATTGGTTCACGCACAATCGACGGATGCGGAAATCCTTGCTGCGATGGGACAGCATCGGGGATTGCTCGACGGGCTGAAAGCGGAGGCTATGGCAGCGTTCCGAACAGCCCGCCATCCTGATAGCGACTGGCGAGAACTCGACGGACAGCATTTCACGCTTCATGCAACCATCAGTAGGAATGCAAGGGTCTCTGATGCCGTCGCCCCGAACTGTAGCGCCGACCAAGCTGCACGCGTGGCGATAGCGCGGGCGTTACTTGAAGCGCGGGACTCCTTCATCGCGCAGACGCCAAACGGCAGGCCCAAGGCGCAGAATGTCGTGCCCACCTACCTGACGGCGCTGCGACTCATGGGCGTGCATGATCCGGTGGCCGAGGCACAGGTTGCGGCTGGTGCTTTCGGTGCGGAACGGCAGGTGGAGGGACCGGCCACCTTCAAGCCGACAGAGATACACAAGCCGGCGCCTATGCGGCGCGGCGGGACAGCGTTCGGTAGGGTGGTTCAACGATGAGCGAGCTACTACGCCAAGCCGCGCTCGATGCAGGCCTGATCGACCTGGACTGCCTTCGGCTGGTGCCGTTCAGCAGAGAGACACCCGCCGAACAGATAGCCCGCTTCAAGCAGCAAAAACCCGGCCTGTTCTACAACGCGCCTACCCCCGACGCTCGCAAAATGTCGCCTACCGACTACAAGGCGGCGCTGGCGGATTTGCAGCGCACCGAAGCTAGGCGGCAGTCCGATGCGGCGCACGCGCGCACGATGGAGCGGTTACAGGCTGACCGCGCGGCGGCAGATGCGGCACGCGACCTGCGGGCGACGCAGCGGCGCGAGCGAGAGGCCGAGGAGCATCGCAGGCTGTCCGAACGACACAGACAGCAGCGAGGCGGCTGATATGAATACCGCGTGCGGCGGGGCTTTGACCCAGGAGCATCCGCACCGCGTCAGTCAGGTGGTGGCGACACAAACTCTGACAGCCGGCGGCGGGCCTGAATCCACCCGCGCGGCCGGCACAAAGTTAAGGACTGATTAGATGGCAACACCAACATACCCGAATGGAGAGACGCCGCTCGATGGGGTTCTCTTACTTGGGATCAATCCGTCCGGTGTGCTGCAAGCCGTTGCTGTCGATGCCAGCGGGAATATCATGCAGTCTGGTGGCGGCACATCTGGCACGGTGGCGCAGGGCGCGGCAGGCAACGCGGCTTGGCCAGTTGCGGACGGCAACTCGGCCGCCTGGCAAGGCGTGGTGGCGCTTACGCCGGGATCGGCCACCCCAGCCACCCCAGGACGCGGCCTTTGCTTCTATTGCACCGCCGCAGGCACCCTCACGTTGACCTTCGCAAACGCCTCCACGATGGCGTTCCCGATCGCGGCCAGCTCTAGCCTTCAGACACTCGACTTCGCTGTGACGGGTGTTGCTCTTTCCGGCGGCGCGGCCGGTTCGTTCTGGAACCTCGTATGATGAAAAAGCTCCTCCTCGCTTCCACGTTTCTAGGCGTAGCCGGTGCTGCACACGCTGCGAATCAGAACAATGTGGCGTCGCCCGCACCCACGGCCGCCAGCGTGGGCGCCGCCGCAACCGCGAACAACCTCTCCGACTTGGCCAGCGCACCGACAGCACGCGTCAACCTCGGCCTCGGCACCATCTCGACGGAAAGCGCGGGTGCGGTAGCGATTACCGGCGGTACGCTGGATGGGGTGACGCTGGGCAGCACCACGGCCATACCCGCGCTGACGGCCACGACGACAACCGCAAAATACGGTTCGATCAATTCAAACGTGACCTATTCCGGCGCGCAGACACAGGCAAACACACCTTTTTGGCTTAGTTCCTATTTGGTGGGATCACCGACAGCTAGCACGCTCACCGGAAGCATAGGCCCGGTCACGATGCTCTTCACAGACGGTATCACTAACCTTACGCCGCCTGCCTCGGGTGCGAACGGGCTGGAGATGAAGTCTGTGTTCGCCACAGGTGCGACGGGCAGTATGCAAGGCGTTGTGGGGCTGGCAATTCAAAACGGGACGCCTGCCTCAACGTCCTACGATAACGGCTATATAGGTGTGCAGGGCGCGGCGACAGCGAACACAAACAATGGTGGAGCGACTGGCGCTTATCTAAATTATCACGGCGCATTGTTCGGCATAAATCCGCAGGTAATCGACTATGCGAACGCGACTTTCTTCCGCCTCGTAAATGGGAATGAAACGGACGTTGCTGCACTAACAGCCCCGGCTGAAAAGTATGGGCAAACAATCGTGCAGACAGCAGGTGATGCGCAGCGCGGCGTGTATGGCGATGCCGCGCTCGCGATTGGCAATCAAAGCGCGGCTGCTACGACTTGGCAGCACGGCTTGCAGTTCGGAACCACCCAGGCGAAGTGGGCTTTTGCGACAGATAGCACGCTTATCGGCGGCTTTCTGCAAGCGCAAGGTTGTGCAGGAGGCACTTGCCCAACCACCCTGCCGGCTGGCACTGGCGTAGACTTTAGCCTCATGTCTTTCAGCACGGCGGCTTTCAAATCGCCTGGGTTCCTGGTGGATCCGAACGGCAACGTGACGGGAGCAAGCCTCGCGACATCGGGCGCGGTATCTGGCGCGACGCTCGCGGCGACTGCATTGGCTTCGGCTGCTTACGTGGGCACGAACGCGGCAGGGCAACTTGTCGCGGCTTCTTCGCCGTCCGCCTATACGTCGCCGACTCAATGCACAAGTTACACCACGCCTGGCAGTTACACCTATGCCGTCTCGACAAACGCGAAATGGTTCAGCGAAGTTGTTGTGGGCGGCGGTAGTTCTGGCGCGTCGGGTATTGTTTGCACGTCCGGCACCGGATGCAGCGGAGGCGCGGGCGGCAGTCCCGGCGCTATCTTTGAAATCAGCCCGACTCCAATCGGCTCTTTTGCAGGGACATCGCAAACCCTCGTGGTGGCTTCTGGCGGCGCAGCGCCCACGGCAGCTGCGCAAGCAGGCAACGCGGGCGGGAGTTCCAGAGGATTTGGCTATTACGCTTTCGGCGGCGGTGCGCCGTCTCCTGGCGCGTCGGGCGCTGTGTCTGCTTCTGGCGGTGGCGGAGGATACTCCGCAGCAGGTGGCAACGCATCCGGTACGACGGCTGGAACTGCGGCGGCAGTGGGAAGCTTGGCGGGTTCTTCAGGACTTACCGGCCTGTCGGCATCGACTTTGAGAGACGTGGGTGGGCCTGGTGGCGGCGGCAATGCGACGGGAGGAGCGGGTTTTGGTGCGAACAGCCTTTTCGCGCCCACCGGCGGCGGTGCAGGCGCCGGCTTCGCTGCCACTCCAGCGCAGCTCTCAGGCGGCGCATCTGGACGAGTGCTCACGCTAGGCGTGTCAGCCGGCGGGGTTTCTGCGGGGGCTGCCGGGACAAGCGGTTCGGTAGTGGCTTCTCAGGTTTTCGGCACAGGCGGCGGGGGTGGGGCAAATAACCCGTCTGGCAACGGCGGTAACGGGGGTGCAGGAGCGGGCGGCGGTGGTGGCGGCGGTGGTGCTGGCTCCATCGGCGGCACGGCTGGCATGGGCGGGGCTGGGGGCGCTGGCGCAGTTCAGGTTTGCACGGGCGGGTGACGTTCCCAGGAGCCGCGTGCGGCGGGCGTGAGCTTGGCGCCCGGAGATCTATAGGGCACAGCGCCCGGCGGCATCCTGGCGTTGTAACAGTCACCGCCGGGGCTGGCTCATCTCCCGATGAACGCGGCTGCGCTGGCAAGCAACAGCCGCAGTTGCATGGAGCACAACGTCGTGCGGATGTCCCGTTCACATTTTGAGCACCGCAATACTTTTCTGCTGGTCCGATAGTATCAATGCGCCATGACGTTCCAGGAATTTCTCCGCAAACGGAGAACCACCTTTGATGCGGACGGAGATTTTGCCGCCGAAGCATTGCAAAGCCCTGGGCTCGCCGGGTCTCGGTCCTGGCACGAGCTGGAGACGAACTTCAGCGAGCATCACGGCTTCAGCCAGGCCGAGGCAGCTAAGTCGGTTTGGCGAGACTACACAGCCGCCGTTCGCAAGCTGAAGGTGCACGATGCTTAGCCGCGCCCTCTACCGCCGATACGCAAAAAGCGGCAGCGCGCCCGCCAACACGTTGGCCGGCCGCCACTCAGGCGGAACCGGCTTGGGTGGGTTAGCCGCCTCCTGCACCGCAGCAATCGCCTCCTCCGGGGTAGCATGGAACCACTCGTTCCTGGCGCACACGTCAGCCAGCAGCCGGTGTGTCCGCCGCTCTACCGCATGGGCCTGAGCGAACGGCACGCGCACCGCGGCATGCAGGACCAGGTTAAAGGGCACGGCGGTCTGTAGGGTGGCCAGTCGCACGCGCGGATCGGTGGCCAGACCCACCTTCTGGAGCCCAGCCGCCGGACCGATCACGTACACATAGCGGTGCGGCGGCGGCGTGCGCGTCACGGATGAGTTCCTTGAGGTGGTGTTGGCGCCGGCTCGCGCTTGACCGGCCCATAAACAGGCGCTGGCCACCTGAACCCACGCGCTTTCACGACTGCACCCCCATGCCCGCATAGCGAGCCACGCGCAGTACGTCCCGGTCCGCCCAGTTCATCTCTGCCATGTCTAGGCCAGCCGCGTCGGCGACGAACGGTATTGCGGCCAGAAGCATGCGCTCCATCCTGCTTGCCAGAATCTCGGCCTCGGCCTTGCTGAAACTTGACGCTGCCAGGCGACCGGCAATCGTCAGTGCCTCGGAAACCAGAACGGCCGCGTCCTGCACCGACGTTGCAGGCGTGGTGCTTATCAGGATCCGCAAAGCCTCCACGCGATCATCCAAAATGGACTGCGCGTCGGTTCCGTCTTTCGCATTCTGCAGAGTTCCGCACCTCAGGGCTACAGTATCAAACGCGTAGTAGGCCCGCTCCGCGTCCGCCAAGTGCCGGCCGAGATGGGCGGCCTTGGCGGTGGTTGCCGGCAGCAGGGCGGCAGCGGCAGAAGCCGCAATCTCACCGTCCTCCTTCGGCGGGGTGCCGTCCGGGGTCACTGTATCGTCGGCGTGCAACATCAGCCCGGCATGCTCAAGGCTGGCAATGATTTCCTCGCGATCGGCGTCGAAGCCAAAGGTGTGCGCGACCGTGCCGTCGGCGTTCAGCAGCGCCGGGTGATTCGTCCGGCGCGGGTGGCGGCCGAGGCGATAGGTGGGGACTGGCGCGGCGCTCATGCTGCACCTGCCGCTACGAAACGCGTGGCGCCCGCAGCGCAGTTTTCGTCCGATATAGCCGCGGCGCCCAGGCCGCGCAGCAAAGCGAGCGTCAACAGCCACTCAGTGTCTGAGAAACCGAGGCTAGCCGTGATTTCCTCGTCGTCCTGGACTGCATCGCGCAAGTCGCCGGCCGACAGGACCAAGCATCGCGCTACGGCCTGGCACCCAGCCAGCGTTGCCGGCGGGCACTCCGCCATCTGCTCCGCCAGATCGGACATGCGCTCCTCCAGGGGGGCAGCCGCACTCTCCCGCGCGTCGTCGTCCTCGATATAAGATGCGGCCTCCAGGTGGCCGCCTGAGACCCGCCAGCGCCAGAGGCCGTTGTAGTGCCGGGCCGTGTCCTCAAAGCTGGCAGCCATGACCAGCAGCTCCGCGTCGGGGTTCTCGGCCGCATCAGCGGGTGCGGCGACCACCGCCATGCCGGCGAAGGCGGCGCCTGTGAATGCGGAGAGGATCAGGCGGCGGGAGGGTGGGTTTCCCGGCGCGGGTGTGGGTGTGGTATGAGCGTGAGTAGCCATGGCCTGTTCACTCCAGGTGGTGGTTAGGCCGGGCTGGGTGTTGCAAGCGCCCTGCTCGGCTGCTCAACGGTGATGTAGGTGATGCGCCTTGTCAAGCATCACTGATGCGACCAACATCACCTCCATGGTCGTGAACCCCGATTCAATGGTCCGCAAGATTGTCACCCTGCCCCACAGCATGGTGGAGGCGATCGCTACGTTCAGACATGCGAATAGGATTTCAGCGGAGTCGGAAGCTATCCGCCGGCTCATTGATCTTGGCCTTCGGGCTGCCGACAAGGCACCCCACTCTATTACGCCGACCGAGGCGGAGGACGTGCGGTGATGATCTTAGTAGGTTGCGAAAAGGGAGAAGGCATTGCAGTCGATTGATGCACTGGTGAGCTTTGACATAACTATCACCTCAAAGTCCGATGGAACAACGACAATGCCTTCGTTGTTGAACATTGTAATCAACCTTCAAGTTGGAGAGGGTTCGACCTCCACCAAATATAAATTAGAGCGTATAAACGACTTCCATCTTGCACAGAAACATGCGCCGGTGGCGGCCATATTTTGGTTAAGTGAACTGCAAAGAAATACAGTTACCGTGACCGAAATCATCCTTCGAGGAGCCTATGATACGATTGACTCCGTAGCGCACGTCAAAATCCTTACTCATGTGCACGCCAACTCCCAAGCGCGCGCAGCCCATAGTTTTACCATGCGTTGTGTTGCAAGCAACATCGCTCAAGCAAAAAAGAGAGCGGAGGACATGTGGGCCGCAGTCCTTCAGACGTGCGTAGATCAACTATTAAGCAAACTAAGTGAAAACGACGTGGTTCTACACAGAAAAGTGGAGTCCGCTCTATCATCGCCCGACTTCCAACGTGGAAGCGTCTGGCAGCAAAAAAGCGCTAGTATTTTTGCGTCTTAGATTAGTAATGCAGGATTCGGCCTACCTTCGGAGATCGAGATGCCGGATCTTAAAAGCGTCAATGATGCATATTTAATTCTATGCTTTATTGTGCCCGGAGTGCTCATTGTAGTCGCACGAGCGCAGTTCATTACCGGACGGCTTTCTTCTCACAAAGAAGCACTTCTGACTTATTTTACGATATCTGCTATTTATCTTGCTCTTGCTCTGCCTGCGATCACCTTTGCAATCACGCTCCAAACAGGTTATCAAAAGGCGGCTTCTTGGTTTAGTATACTTATCATTGGACCTATTTGCATTGGTGTAATGCTTGGATTGAGTGCTTACCACGGGCTGGGTCGAAAACTCTTTTCACGGGTTGGTTTAAAGACAGTCCACCCGATGCCCACAGCTTGGGATTACAAGTTTGCTCTAAACGAAAGCTGCTGGGTTCTGGTCACGCTTACAGACGGAACGACCTATGCGGGTTTGATCTCATCAAGATCGTTCGCCTCAACTGATCAATCTGAGCGCGACCTTTACATCGAACGCTTATACAACGTAGGCGATGACAACAAGTGGACCGAAGCTGGGAATAAGGGTTTACTTATCTTAGCCGGTCAGATCAGAACGGTTGAGTTCTGGCCCTATCGGGAGACGGATGGATGACCGAAAAAAAAGATACTATGGCGAATGATGGCTTTCAGAACCTTGAGAAGGGATTTCAGGGGACACCTAATCCTCAAGGCGGGCATCAGCCGTCCCGAAGTCAGGATGTCCCGAAGGGTCCTCCGCCTGATCAGGGAAGCAGCGGAAAGCCCGGGTCGAAAGATTAGACTCGCCTAAACCAGCGCTACCTCCACAAACCCCGCCCCGCCCACAGCCCCCGGCTCCCGGTTGCGCAGCATCACGCGCACTGGCGGCCGGCGGCACGTCTCCACCCGGCACCGCAGCCGCAGCACCAGCATGACCAGCGTGGCATTCTCGCCGCACCGCGCGACCAGGTCACGCACGAACACCACCCGATCCGCCCGGCACCCGCTGCAGGACGCCACAAGGTGCCAGGTGACGAGCTCGCCTATTGGTAGCCGCAGCAGCGCTTCCCGCCGCTTGGACGTGTGAACCCCATCCGGCATGGAGCGGGCGCTATAGGGTAAGCTGTCGCGCATCGGTCGGCGCGCGGACTACGTGGAGGCCGGCTGCGTTGAGCGCTGAGGCCAGGTGCCACCCGGCCGCGCTGGTGACGTAGGGCGGGGCGCCGCGGGCCTGCAGCACCGCTTCGTCCAGGATGGCAGCCACATCTTCAAAGGTGACCGGTTCGGGGAGCGGCGGGAGGAGCGGCATGGGCCGAGGTTAGCGCCGAGAACGGACAGAGAACAAGGCTTGACAGGCTATTTAGCGGATGTTTGCAGCCCCGACGCAGACGCCCTGGAGTTCAATGCCTAAAACGGAGCGAGGCCGGTTCGATTGTCTCGACCCTGCAAAATATGCGAATGCTAACCTTTTCTCATGGCACTTACCTACCATCCCGCACCTGCAACGATAGTCATTTGCGATTTTGGATACGGCTTCCGTGTACCTGAAATGGTGAAGAAGCGGCCGGCGATCGTGGTCAGCCCCCAAATGCAAGGAAGACCGCGCCTATGCACGGTCGTCCCCATTAGCTCCGAGGCACCTCATCGCCCCGCTCCATACCACGTTCATCTTGAACACTTGCGGCTACCGCCCCCCTATGAGGATGGTCCCAACTGGGTGAAGGCCGATATGGTCTTTGCCGTTAGTTTTGATCGCCTGGACTTGTTCCGTTCCGACCGCGTTGACGGTAGACGCTCTTACAAAAATATTTCCGTGGAGGCTCTTGATTTTAAACGGATTCGGTGCGCCATCCTGGCGGGACTCGGTCTAAACCACTTGACCAAACACATCTAACGTACCAGTTTCGCGACGTCCGCCGCTCTCCCAGGCTCTTTCAGACATGGGATCGGCATTCAAGACCTCCTCGGAGGCGGCCGCGCGACGAGCAATGACAAGCTCATGCGCGGCGTCAGTTTAGGCCGCCTCGTTTACGCGAGGCGGCCTTTGTTTTTTCTAGCGACATTAGTCACTTCGCATCGCATGTCGCACCCTTGTCGCACGGACTGGCCGGTATTGTCTGTAACTTGCTGAAATTGCATGCGACAGCTTGCGACAAGCCGCAACACGCCAGAGCCACCGCAGAAGCCCGCCGAAGCGGAAAATGAGAACAAAAACAAACACTTCGGATGGTAGCGACGGGGTGACTTGAACACCCGACCAAGGGATTATGATTCCCCTGCTCTACCGCTGAGCTACGTCGCCATCCGCTCTGGAGCACGCGGAGGTAAAGCGCGATCCGTTAGAAGGCAACCCCCCGGTCCAACGAACCGTAGAGGGTAAGGCAAGCAGTTCTTTGGAGAAAAAGAACCAAAAAACGTTTGGCTCCGCTGTCGCGCCTATCGTGGATAGGTCTGCTACAGCGCAGACAGAAACTTTCTGCTTCTTTTCTCAAAAGGAGACCTTCCTTTCTGGCTAGACCGGCAGTCGAACCCGGGCCCGCAACCCCCCCATAGGGCTTTCCTCCAGGGTGATGTCGCCCCCATGCGCCCGCACGATGTCGCGCGCTATGGTCAGCCCTAACCCAGTGCCCCCCGCCGCCCCGCTCTCAAACGGCCGGAACACGCTCTCTCGCCTGTCGGACGGGATACCCGGCCCGTTGTCATCCACCATCACCAGTGCCGAGCGCCCCAACGTGGCCGCGGAAAGGGCCACTTCGCCGGCGTGGCGCCGGGCGTTGTCCACCAGGTTCGTCAGCGCACGGCGAACCGCGTCCTGGCGCAGCTGGACGGTCAGGGGTTCGGGGGCATCAACGCTGACCTGCGCACCGGCGCGGCGAGCGCTTGCCGCCACGTCCTCCAGCATCTCCGGCAGGTCCACCGGCTGGGCCTGTTCGGCCTGTTCGCCGCGGGCAAAAGCCAGGTAGCCGCTGATCATGCGCTCCATCTCCTCCACGTCCGCCGTCATGTCGGCAGCGTCCGCAGCCAGTGAGCCCTCAGCCGGCAGCATGGCCAGCGCCAGACGGAGGCGGGTCAGCGGCGTGCGCAAATCATGGCTGACGCCGGCCAGCATCTCAGTGCGCTGGGTCAGGAAGCGGCGTATGCGCTCCTGCATGCGGTTGAAGGCGGTGGCCGCCTTGCGCACTTCGGTGGCCCCTTCCGGGCGTATGGCCCCGGTGTCACGCCCCAGGCCGAAGTTTTCCGCCGCGGCCGCCAGACGGCGTATGGCGCGCACCTGGTTGCGCATGAACAGCGCGGCAATGCCGAACAGCAGGATGGAGGAGCCGCCGAGCCACAGCACATAGACGTAGATCATGCTGGTGTAGAGGCGCTTGCGTGGCGCCTCCACGTGCAGCACGCCGTCGCGGAGTTGCACATCGATCAGCACGGAGTTCGGATCGTTCGTCCAATCCATCAGGAACGGCCGGCCTACCCGTTCGCGCAGCGCCACGGCCAGGTCGTCATCCATCGGCCCCAGTATGTTCACGCGCTTGGGGTCCGCCGGCAGGTGCGCGCCGGGGCGCACCTGCATGCGCAGCTCGAAATCGGTGAGGCTGGTGCGCAGTATCCAGGCATGGTCGGAGGCGTCGTCGGTGGAGTTCAGCAGGCTTATGGTCTGCGCGATCTCGCCTGCCACCGCGCCGGACAGGCGGCGGGAGATGAGGTTTAGATGGCTGCCGTAGAAGATCAGCAGCGCGACAGCCTGGACCACGATGAGCGGGATCAGGATGATCAGCAGCGAGCGGCCGAGCAGGCTGCGGGGGAGGAACTTGCGGGTGGGGCGGTCCCAATTGGTCAAGGCAAGAAAAGCCTTCTTTTCTGAAGAAAAGAAGCAAAAGACTTTCGCTCCGCTGTCGCGGACTCTCTCAACAGCCGCCGCCAGGAAGTAAAGTTTTTTGGTTCTTTTTTTCAAGAAAGAACTGCTTGCTTCCTTGCTTAGACACCCGGCTTCAACACGTACCCGCGCCCCCTCACCGTATGCAGAAACCGCGGCTCCCGCGGATCAGCCTCTATCTTGCGCCGTAGCCGCGTCACCTGCACGTCGATCGCGCGCTCGCCCGTCTCGTCCATGCTCAGCGCGGCCGCAATATCCTCCCGCGTGAATACCTCGTTTGGCCGGGCCGCGAGGGCCGCCAGCAGCGCGCTCTCCCCACCGGTCAGGTGCAACGGGCCGTCCGGCCCGCTGAGCTCGGCGCGCGCGGGGTCGAAGCTGAGCGAGCCCAGGCGCAGCGGGCCCGCCGGCGCCGCTTCTGCGGCGGCGTTGGCCGAGCGGCGCAACATGGCGCGCAGCCGCAGCACGAGCTCGCGCGGCTCGAACGGCTTGCCCAGGTAGTCGTCCGCACCGCTCTCGAAGCCGGCAATCCGGTCCTCCGGCGCGCCGCGCGCGGTCAGCAGAAGGATCGGCACGCCGGCGCGCTCGGCGCGCAGGGAGGCGGTCAGCGCCAGACCGGTCTCGCCCGGCATCATCACATCCAGCACCAGGGCGTCCGGCGCCAGGAAGCGCATCTTGTCGCGCGCGTCGGCCGCATGGGTGGCGGTGCTCACGCGGAACCCGTTCTCCGCCAAATAACGGCTGAGCAGGGTGCGCAGACGGGAATCGTCATCGACGACAAGGACGTGGGCATCTGTTGATTCGTCTGACATGGGCGTCACACGCTAGCACGGCGCGCGGGCTTGCTGCCTTCTGTTTCATCGAGCCACGCCTGGCCTTCCGGGCCGATGATGGCGCGCAGGACGCGGCGGAAGCCGTCCACCGCCGGGCCGCCGGCCTCGCGGTAGGCGGCCAGCAGACGCTCGCGCTGGCGGTCGAACAGTGCGCGCTCCAGCGCCTCGCCCTCCGGCGTCAGGCGCAGGTGCCGCTGGCGGCGGTCCGTCCGCCCGACCTGCAGGGTGACCAGGTTGGATGCCTGCAGGCCGGTGAGCACGCGTGACAGGCTCTGCTTGGTGATGCCCAGCACGGTGAGCAGGCTGGTGACGGTGATGCCGGGGGTGCGCGCGATGAAGTGGAGCGCGCGGTGGTGGGCGCGTCCCATTCCGGCCTCCTCCAGCAGGGGGTCGGCGGTGGCAGCGAAGTCCCGCCAGGCCAGGAAGAGCATGTCCTGGGCTTGGCGTATCTGCTCCTCGCGCAGGAAGAGCAGGGCGGTTCCTGGCTGGGGGGGTTCTGGCATGGGAGTAAGATAAGAAAGGCCTTCTTTTTTTGAAAAAAAGAAGCAAAAAACTTTTGTCCGGCTGTCGCGGAGTCGTAAACTGGCAGTGTTCTTCAACTGGCGGGACCCACAGCGCAGTTGGCGTTGTCAGCATGTCTGACCGAGTGTTCCAGCCACTTGTGACTCTCTGTATTTGCGAGATGACGGGATTGATTTGTATGCCCTGGACCGACGCCAGAGCGCGCAAATGACACCGGGAAGAAACAGCGCCATCGCTATGGCCGGCAGCGTGAACGCCATCGTCCTGCTCGCTTTCGCCAAGTTCGCCATCCAGTTCGCGACAGCGAACCGCTATGGCATCTTCAGTGATGAGTTGTACAACCTCGCCTGCGCCCGCCATCTCGCCGCGGGCTATGTCGACCAGCCTCCGCTTATAGCGCTTCTGGTGTGGGTTTCGGTTCACCTATTTGGAACCTCCCTGCTCGGCCTACGTTCTTTCCGGCTGTGGCTGGCGGGCTCCTCGTCTGGGTCACGGCGCAGATCGCGCGTGAACTTGGGGGTGGCAGGTTCGCCCAAGGCCTCGCCGCCTTCGCCATCATACCAGTCCCCATCTACCTGATGGTAGATCACTGGGCGACCATGAACACCTTCGAGCCGCTGCTGTGGATGACGGTGGTCTGGCTCGCCGCGCGTATGGTCCGGACGCAGGATGTAAGACTTTGGGCGCCCATCGGCCTGATCTGCGGCATCGGCATGGAAAACAAATACACCATGGCGCTGGCCATCTTTGGTTTAGCCGTGTCTTTACTGCTCGGCCCGCAACGTAAGGTGTTCAAGAGCTGGTGGCTGCTTGGGGCATTGGCGCTGGGAACGCTGGCCGTCTTGCCGAACCTCATATGGCTGATCGACCACCGTTTTCCGTTTCTGGAATTCGAACGCAACGCCCGCAGCAACGGGTCGCAGCTCATGCGAAGGCCTTTAGCCTTCGTGGCAGACCAGGTGATGATCATGAACCCGCTGCTGGCGCCCCTGTGGCTGGGCGGCCTGGCGTGGCTGGTCTTCGCCAAAGTCGCCCGTCCAGTCCAGTTCCTGGGATGGTTCTTCCTGTCGATCTTCCTGGTCTTGCTGATCATAAGGGCCAAGAATTACTACGTCGCTCCGGTCTATCCAGTGCTGTTTGCGGCTGGCGCGGTGGCTTTCGAGGCGTGGAGCGCGCGCCGGCGGTGGACGCGCGGCGTATATGCCGGCGCGGTTCTGGCGGCAGGGCTGTTCCTGGCCCCGTTCGTGCTGCCGGTCCTGCCCATCGCGGACTTCGTCGCCTATCAACGGGCCTTTTGGGATTTCCAGCCGGTGATCATTGAAAAGACGGCGCCCGGCCCGCTGCCGCTGCAATTCGCCGCCGAATTCGGCTGGGAGCAGATGGTTGCGGAAACCGCGAAAGTCTTCCACAGCCTCCCCGCCGGCGAGCAGAAGAATGCCGCAATCTTCGCCAACGATTACAGCGAAGCCGGTGCCATCGATCTCTTCGGGCCGAAATATGGCCTCCCACCTGCCATCAGCACAGACGTCAGCTATTGGCTCTGGGGCCCGCGCGGCTATACCGGCAAAATCGCCATCGTGCTCGGCAGTGACGGAACGGGCGACCGCCGGCATTTCCACGAGGTCGTCTCGGCAGGACGCGCCCAGACCGTCTTTTCGCGAACCGACGAGCAGTTCGACATTCTTCTCTGCCGGGACCTAAACACTGACCTACGGCTGCTCTGGCCATCGATGAGAAAGTGGGGAACGTGACGTTCAAGCCAGGTCTTGAATGTGATCGGCAAGCCAAATCTCATATGCGCCGGGTCCAGTCATCTGAGCGATGAGCCCGACCCTACCTTCTTCTCACCTTCGAATCCGAGGCAAGGCCATGCGTGAGGGTGACAGCCCGCACTAGAGCGAGGGTTCCTCCCCAACGCATCAGAAGCATCTTTCTCGCCTTCGCAGCCATCCCGCAATGCCGCGACACCACCATACCAGGCTCCCAATCCCAGCCGTCCATCTACGCCGGGCAGCCACCGGCCGAGTAGAAGCCGGACAAAGCGCCAGTAGCAAAAGTTTTTTGGTCCTTTTTTTCAAAAAAGGACTGCTTCCTTCCTTCCTTTCTTAACCGCAATGAGCTTGGATAACCCCCATGGGGTCCTCCTTCGCGCCCAGCCTCGCCAGATGATCGTTCGCGCCGAAACGCCGATCGATTACGGGCTCGCGGCCGAAGATTACGGCGCCTTTCGGCAGGGATTCCCGCTCGAGTTCTTCCGCAAGCTGCACGCCATGCATGTGGGCCTGCCAGGCCAAAGGCTGCTGGACCTGGGCACCGGCACAGGCCTGCTGGCGCGCGAGTTCGCACGGCGCGGCTGCCTGGTGACCGGCGTGGATTTCTCCGCACGGCTGCTGGCCGTGGCCGAGGCGGCCAATGCCGGCGAGGTGGTGCGGCCCACCTACCTGCGGCTGCGTGCGGAAGCGACCCGGCTGCCCACCGCCAGCTTCGACGTGGTGGCGGCGGCCACGAGCTGGCACCTGTTCAACCGGCCCGCCACGGCGCGGGAGGCGCGCCGGGTGCTGCGGCCAGGCGGGCGCCTGCTGATCGCGCACCTGGACTGGCACACGGCGCCGGGCAGCGTAGCCGCGGCAACGCTGCGCCTGATGCGCCGCTACGGGCCGGACGGGGAGGGGCCGTCCAGTTTCGTGTTCCCCGCCTGGGCGGAGGAACTGACGGCCGCAGGTTTCGGCGGCTGGGAGGTGTTCGGCGGCACGGTTGCGCTGAGCTACACGCCACATGCCTGGCGCGGGCGGGTGCGGGCCAGCCAGTGTGGCGCGCCCTCTATGGGCAGCCTGGAGCTGGACCGGTTCGATGCGTCGTTGGGCCGCATGCTGGCGCGGCAGTTTCCTGGGCCGGTGCTTTCGGTGGAGCACCGGGTGTTTGCGCTGGTGGCGAAGTAAGGCCAGCAAGCAAAGCCTTCTTTTTTGCAAAAAAGAAGCAAAAAACTTCTATCCCTGCGCAGGTTCAGCTGCCTCGTTTCATCCGGAGACATCCAGCTGGTGCAAATGCAAGGATAGCAAAAGTTTTTTGTTCCTTTTTTTCAAGAAAGGACTGCTTGCTTTCTTGCTTTCGTCACAAGGAAGTCCGGCCGTCCGAATTGCACGAACAACGTCTGTCAGCCGGCTTGTGACAGCGACGGCGTCCTTACGTAGGCCATATTGCCGCGTGCTAGAGCGAAATCCGATCAAATCGAGTCCTAAGGGCTTCCCCGACGCGGCGGC
>CAXTJZ010000001.1:43843-51877 GCA_964244695.1 uncultured Acetobacteraceae bacterium | reverse complement strand
CCCGCGCCGGAATACCTAGTCAGCTACCTGAGTCAGAAAATCTGCTCACCGGTATGAGTGCAGGGGTTGCGTCGTCATCGCTGGCGGATGCCTCGTGATGTTCCGGAGGCTCGTAAACGCTGGCGCCGCATGCCGCCACAAACCGGTGGTGGTGATCGTGCTGGGGCTGCAACTTGGAAGCCGAGTGCGGGGGCACATCGTAAAGTCACGGACACTAAATGTCCCCTCAACTGACCCGGGGACGCGCTTTTACGTCTTTCTCCAGGTCAACCCCGCCGCCGTCGCGCGGCCAAACTGGACATCCGAAAATGAACGACACGAAAGCCAACGCCACAACTCTGCCCGCTGTTTCGGCGGTTCCTTCTGTCCACCTGCCGCAGGTCCGCCGCTTGACGGTGGACGGAGCTTCGTGTGTTGCGGTGGAGTTGACTGGAAAGCGCGGTGCGGGCCGCGAGATGCTCCTGGACCTATCGACCTGGTTGCGCATCAGCGAGGACGTGACGCCTTGGTGGGGCCTCCAGGTCATCAGCGGATACGAATGCGTAACCTCAACCACGAAGGCGGCTCTCGCAGCGGCCGGCATCACGAGCGGCATGGCCTTCATGTCGCGTCTAGTCGCAGAGCCGGCGCCCGCCATGATCGTGTCGTTCAAGAACAAGAACCGGCTTGACATCCGCAAGAGCAATTTGATCGTGGGCACTCGCAACGAACTCGCTGCGTGTGCTCGCGGCGCCGGCCGGAAGAACAATGGGGCGCGTGCTGCGGAAGTCCGTGCGGCAGTCGTGGCAGCCAACGCCGCGCTGAGGGCAGCTTGAGCATGGAAACGCCGAACCTCGCAGAGCCGGGCGACACAGTGCTGAACGTCGAACTGCTGGACGAGCAGGGCACGACACACGCCGTCCGCGTCGCCGCCGCCGATTGGGAGGCCGCGCTGACGCTGACGCACGAATGGGCCATCTTCGACCATCACGACCGGCCGGTGGTCGCCTCCCGTGCCCTGAAAGCCAGCACTCACCGGGCGCGCAACTACAAGATGTTCTGGCTGACGCTGGCGGACTTCATTGCGCTCCCGCGCTATGGCGAGACGGTGCGGCATCTGGACGGAGACACGTTGAATGTGACCCGTGCAAACCTCGTGTGCCGGCCGAAGGGCGCCCGCACTGTGGCAACGCCGCCCAAGCCACTCACGCGAAAGGAGATCGAACTGCTGGACAAGCTCAGCGCCATATTCGACAGGGCAAAGCCTGACATCGCGGCTCCGTCCGTGGGTGAACCTGACCCTGCTCCTGCCAAGAAGCGAAAGAGAACGCGCCGGCCCGGCTTGAAGCGCGGCACGCCGGAAACATCGGCGCCAGCCCCGCGTGAGGCGTCCTGATGCCGGCGGACCTCCAGGCTGGCAAAGGTGACGGGCTGGACGTTGGGGGCCACGATGGCGCCCTACGTGCCGCTGTGGAGGCGAACCCGCGCGACCTGGAGGCGCTCAGGGAATTGGTTGAGCTACTCCTCGCGTCCGGGCAGGTGGCGGCCGGCGAGGAGCTTGCGCGAAGGGGCGTGCGTCATTCTCCAGCCGCGTCGGCGACCCACCGCCTGCTTGCCTCCTGCCTGGCTGTGAGCGCGCGGCCGGCCGAGGCGGCGTGGCACTACAAGCGGTCGCTGGTCCTAGCTGACGACCGCGACCTGGATACCGTCGTGCGGCTGGCGTGCTGCTTGCGGGACGCCGGGGACCTGCCCGCCGCGTGTGACCTGTTCAGGGCGGTTTCGGAGGCCCTACCCAACGAACCGGGACCGCTCATCATGTGGGCCGAGGTTGAGGAGATAGGCCGGGACTTCAAAGCCGCGACGGCACTCCTGAAGCGGGCTGCGGCGCTCCCTCAGACTGCCCAGACGGTTCGGGCGGCTACGGGCCTAGGCGCGACGCTGCGGAAGCGCACGGGCAGGCTGGAGGAGGCTGCCGAGGCGCTTGCACCCCTAGCCGCGAGAGCCACGCCCTGCGGCACCCGTGCGCGGCTGGAGCGGGGGCTTTTGCTCGCGAGGCTGGGGCAGCACGAGGAGGCGTTCGCGGAGATCAGCGCCGCAAAGGCTGACTTCGTGAGCTTCACTGGCCATAGCTACCAGGCCGATGCCGCGCAGGCGTGGGCCGACAATGCGCGCGCGTTCTTCACGCCGGGGAACATGGCGCTGCTCCCAACGGCTCCCGTGCGGCCGGATACTCCGCAGCCGATTTTCGTCATTGGTTTCCCCCGATCCGGCACGACGCTCCTGGAGCAGTCGCTTTCGTCGCACCCGGAGATCGCGGCGGCGGGCGAGACGGGCCATCTGCTGGACCTTTCCGACCGCGTGCCGGGCCTGCTGGGCAGCCCGCTCGCCTTCCCGGAGGCGCTGTCTGAACTCTGGATGGCGCACGGAACGGCAGACGTGGGTCTCCTCCGTGACTTCTATCTCGGCCGGGCGACGCACGACGGGGACGTGCAAGCGAACACACGCTGGTTCACGGACAAACAGAACAGCAACGTCGGACTTGTCGGATTGATCGCGACGGCCTTTCCGGAGTCGCCGATAGTCCACATGATCCGCCACCCGCTTGACGCGGTGTTGTCGGCCTACTCGCTCACCTTGGGCGCGGGCGGGTTCTACGCTTTAGACTTGGTGGACGTGGCGGAGTTCTACGCCCTCGTCGCGGACCTGACTGACGATCTCCTGGAGCGATGCACAACGCGGTGCTTGACGGTTCGCTATGAAGACGTGGTGGTTGACCAGGAGACGACCATGCGGCGGGTCCTGGAACACGTGGGGGTGCCTTTTGATCCGAGTGTGCTATCGTTCGCGACCAACCCGCGATACACGCGCAACGAAAGTTACGCGCAAGTCGCTGAACCGCTCTACACGCGGGCGGCGGGGCGCTACCGGCACTACCTGCGGCACCTGGAGGGGGTCTTGCCGATCCTGATGCCGGCGATGGAGCGGAGGGGCTACCGGGTCTAACAGGTGCGGCCGGCCTTGCCGGCTTATAGCCGGTTACGGAAGGTCATGGCGTGGCGTAGATACTTCTCGACCGCCTTGCCCACCACCGCAAATATTTCCTTCTGCGATCCTGCCGCGATATTGATCGACTCTGTGATCTGTGGAGTTGGCACGCTCCCAGCAACATGGACGGCCGTCGAACTCATTCTAAGAACGTCATCTTCCGTAACGATAAATCGCAGTGATCCGATGAGGTCGGCGGTGGTTGGTCCTTTTTGGGAAGCGCCTCGCTGCGCAGTAAGCACCGGGGACACAACGATTTGGCCGCTCAAGTAGGCTCCCTGATGAACGTTCGTTTCGTCATAGAGGCCGACTTGCATGATCATTTGCGGCGGCGGGCCTTCACTCACCGTCATCGCGGTTCTAAGTGAACCGAAAGCATCTTGGATAGCGGGGAAAGCAGTCCTGACGACCGCCGGACGACCCCCCTGCGTCTCCTCAATCGCTTTCAGGACTGCCGGCGCCATCCCCAACGCCACCACGTCGTCCACCGCGGCGCGCAGCGTCTCCAGCTTGCCCTTGCGGCCGGCGGGCTGCCTGGCCAGTGCCGTAATTTTAGGTGAAGCACAAAAGGGTGTTCAAACTTTGAGGACCAGGCGAGACGAGGAGCGGGACCTGACGTAATCCTCTTGACGAGGCACACGCACGAGGCACACATCTAGTCCCTAGGCCAGTCCTAAGCCGCTGATTTTGCTTGCCGAGGCTGGGTGTGCCTCAAATCCTGCACCCGGCACCATCTCCCGGTCCGCTACTCCCGTTGCGCAACCATTCCCCCTGCCGACTGTTTTGAGATGGCGGTCGTCCAAGAACCGCAGGGAGACAAGTCCATGCGCTGGTTTGTTTTAGTGCTCGCCCTTGCGGCCGTCGGCTGCACCGACAATCATTCCGGCCCCACTGGTGCAAGCAGCCCCTCCCCAAGCGGCGCGGGCCCGCAGCCGGGTGCCAGTGCCGGCGCCTCGGTCGGCGGCGGACCTGCCGGAACAGGCACCACAGACAGTGCTGGCGGGGCAAAGTAGCTGTCTAGCTAGCCGTAGGTCCGGAGCCTGACCAGGCCGCCAGGCTCCGGATATCCCTCACATTCAGCATTGCGCTCGGTGACTGAGCCGAATGCCGTGACGATGGTTAGACCGACATCGCAGCCGCCGGGATGAGGCGCCGGTAAACTTGTTCTCAGCTCCCAAGCACTGGGACGGCAAATGCCGTCGCAATCTGCTGACATGTTATTTCTTCGGCGCTGGAAAGTTCCCGTCTGCCGGCCAGCAGACGGAGGCCAGTCGCTGACGGCGCGCTGGAGGTTTATCCCTGCAACGCACCGCTACAGCACCCAGACGGAAGTTAGGCGTGTTTGACCAGCCTCAGCGGCGGCGGCGCACGGCGGCCCCCAACGCGAGTGTCCCAAGTGTGGCAACTATGGCCGTGGCCGCCGGATTAAGCTGCGCTTCCAGCAGCAGGCTTGTCTTGCGCGTGAATGGATGCAACGTGCTACGCTCATCCATGTCCTCGCGCACCTCGTAGAGATTATCGCGGCGTGCCGGATCACCCGGATTCTTGCTTGTCATCGAGATTCGGCCAGCCCTGGCGAACACCCAATCCATCACGCGCGGCATTGCCTGGTTAGCAATCACCAGAGACAGCCCGCCGGCACCGCCGATCATGATGTCGCGGTTGCCGTGTTCGCAGCCGTGCAGGATAGCGCGAGCCACTAGATGCGGATGATAGGCGGGGGGCGGGTTGCGCGTGCCGGGGCTGCCCATGGCGTTGCGCGCGTGTTCCATAAAAGCCGTGTCTATGGCTGCAGGCTTGATCAGCGTCAGCGAAATGGGATCGCCTGCTGCCTCCGTCTCCCGCCTGAACGCCTCGGTGAACCCTTTCACGGCGAATTTCGCCGCGCAATACGGCCCCTGGTAAGGAATGGCGAGTTCGCCCAGCACACTGCCGACGTTCACAATGGCGCCGCCAGCCGCCTTCAGATGCGCGGCCGCGGCGAGCGTGCCGTGCACGACGCCCCAATAGACCACGTCGAACACGCGGCGCTGATCCTCCAGGGTGGTGTCCTGTAGGCCTCCATAGAGGAAAGCGCCTGCGTCGTTCACCCAGGAGTCAAAATAGCCGAATTCCGCAACGGCCTTTGCCGCGGCGGCATCCACCTGCGCCTTCTCAGCGACATCAGCCACGGCGTACGCGGCATGGCCGCCCTTGGCTTTGATCTCCGCTGTGAGTTGCGTCAGCGCCGCCTCGTTGCGGGCTACAAGAAGGAGCTTGGCACCACGCTCCGCTGCAAGCCGTGCCGTGGCTAAGCCTATGCCGGATGTGGCACCTGTCAGGACGATGACCTGCTGGCCTAGCGGCTTTAGTTTGGGCATTTCTTGACTCCTGTGATGCCCGCCGCACATGGCGGTTTGGCGCAAGGTGGCTAGGCCGGGGCTTGTTCACAGGTTGGGTGACAGGAAGAAAGCAAGGCCTTCTTTTTTGTAAGAAAGAAGCAAAAAACTTTTATCGCCTGCTGTCTCAGCGCCTCACTTTATGATTGTGCAGGCGCGTGCTTCGAATACGAAGGTGGTAAAGTCTCTGCCTCTGTCTTCTTCGAAGAAGAAGCAATGCCTACTTATCTCGAAAGATAGTCCACCAGCGTCATCGTGAACATGATCGCCACCCAGAAAAAACCCAACCCAGCAAACAGCCGCATCAGCGGCGGCTCATGCAAAACCTCCATGGACACAAGAAGCACTGTCAGCACCATGCAAACCACCACCACCCCTTCGATGATGTAGGCCCAGGTGAACGGTAGCGTGGCGCCTAGGGTGACGTTCACGCCAAGCAACAGCATCAAGATTACAAAGCTGAGGGCAGGAGGGCGCATGTGGCGCCAGAGAATTTGCCAATCGTCGCGTGACATCAGATGCCTTAGCGGTTGAGAACGTAGAGCACCGGGAACGCGATGATCCAGATCAGGTCGATGAAATGCCAGTAAAGGCCGTAGATCTCGATGCGGTTCTGGTGCGTCTGCAGGAAGGCTGGCTTGCTGGCCTTCCAGGTCAGCCAGAGCAGGATGGAGATGCCGGTGATCAGGTGCACGCCGTGCAAGCCTGTGGTGATGTAATAGACATCCACGAAAAGCGTGGTCGCCTGATCCTTGGCCAGCACGTAGGACCGGCCGGCCAGGAACGGCATCATGTGTTCATCGTAGTCCTGATAGTATTCGAAGCCCTTGAGCAGCAGGAACAGCGTTCCCAAAGCGGCCGTGGCCAGCATGGCGCCGAGCATGAACCGGCGCCATCCCAGGCGTGAGGTGACGATGGCCGCCGACATGGTCAGGCTGGAGCAGATCAGCACCACGGTGTTTGTGGCGCCGATCCAGAACTTCAAATGCGTGGTCGCGAGCGTCACGGATTGCGGATGCTGTATCCGCAGGATCAGCGCGCAGAGAAACAGGCCGGCGAACAACAGCAGTTCGGTTACCAGCCAGGCCCACATGCCAAGTGTGGCCGCCTCGCGCTGCTGTTCCTTGGTGGTGAACTGCTCGGCAAGCTCCAGACCCACCGGTTCAGCGGCAATGCTGGCGTTAGCCATTGTCACGCGTCTTGTTGGCGTAGTCGTAGGGCTCATAATCGACCACTGGCGTGCGCAGGAAGTTATGCGCCGGTGGTGGTGAGGAGGTGGTCCACTCAAGCCCCTTTGCCTGCCAAGGATTGGCGGGCGCCTTCTTGCCGAACCATAGTGACCAAGTCAGGTAACTCAGCGGAAAGAAGTAGCCCACGGCAAGTATAGTGCTGCCGGCGCTGGAGAGGATGTTGAGAAGCTGAAACTCCGGCGGATAGGAATGATAGCGCCGCGGCATGCCGAGATAGCCGAGAATGAATTGCGGGAAGAAGGTGACGTTGAAGCCGATGAATATCAGAAAGGCGCCGACGCGTCCCCAGGCTTCCGGGTACATCCGGCCGGTGAATTTTGGCCACCAGTAATGCAGGCCTCCGAGGAAGGCGAGCATGGTGCCGCCGACCATGATGTAGTGGAAGTGCGCCACCACGAAATACGTGTCGTGCAGGTGGGCATCCACCGCAAGCGTGGCCAGGAACAGCCCGGTCAGGCCGCCCAACACGAACAGGCCGATATAGCCCATCGCGTACAGCATCGGCGTGTCGAGCCTTATCGAGCCCTTATGTATCGTTGCCGTCCAGTTATACACCTTCACCGCGGACGGCACGGCGACCGCGAAGCTGAGAAAGGAAAAGACCGTGCTTGCCAACTGGCTTTGGCCGTTGACGAACATGTGGTGCCCCCACACCAGGAAGGTGATGGAAGCCAGGCCGATGCTGGCGTAGGCCACGAACTTGTAGCCGAACAGGCGCTTTTGCGAAAACGCCGCCACAAGCTCGGTGATCACGCCCATGCCGGGCAGCACCATGATGTATACGGCCGGATGCGAGTAGAACCAGAACAGGTGTTCGAACAGCACGGGATCGCCGCCCAGGCGCGGATCGAACACGCCGATGTGGAACGCGCGTTCCATCACCAGCAGAATCAACGCCAGCGTGATCACCGGGGTGCCGAGCAGGAATATCAGGCTGACGGCGTAATGCGTCCATACGAAAATCGGCATGCGAAACCAGGTCATGCCCGGGCAGCGCATCTTGTGTATGGTGACCACGAAGTTCAGGCCGGTGAGGATCGATGAGAAACCCACCACGATTACGCCGAGCAGTGCCGGGATGACGTAGGTGTTCGAGTAGGTTGTGCTGAACGGCGCGTAGAACGTCCACCCCGTATCCACGCCGCCTACGATCAGCACCACGATGGTAAACAACGATCCCAGCATGAACACGTACCAGCTCAGCAGGTTCAGCCGTGGGAACGCCAGGTCCTTCGCACCAATCATAAGCGGGATCAGGAAGTTGCCGAAGGTGGCGGGAATCGACGGGATCAAGAAAAACCAGATCATGATCACGCCGTGCATGGTGAACAGCTTGTTGTAGGTGTCGTTGCTGAAGATCTGGCCGTTCGGAACGACAAGGC
>CAXTJZ010000001.1:0-43833 GCA_964244695.1 uncultured Acetobacteraceae bacterium | reverse complement strand
CCGCACCAAGCCTGCGGCAATAGCGCCCAGGATGAAGAAGCCGGTGATGGAGGCGAGGTACATCAGCGCGATGCGCTTGTGGTCCGTGGTGAAGAACCAGCTTCGCAGCGTGTGCTGGGCGTGCAGGTAATCCGCCGGCCGGTCTAGGGTAACGCGGGGTGTGTCCGGATCGCGAAGAACCGTATCCAAGGGGCTCATGTCCGGCGCTCCAAAGAAAAGATGCACATCAATGCAAGCACGCCGGCCACAGGTTCGAAATGCCCGCTCAAGCCAGCACCAGGAGCAAAAGTGTTTTGCTTCCTTTTTTCAAAAAAGAAGGCCTTGCTTTCTTCCCTCACCGAACCGGCTCCTGATCCGACTTGATGTAAGCGATAAGCTGGATCAGCTCCTCTTCCGGAATGATCCCGTTGAAGCTGGGCATCACCTGCTTATACCCCGCGATCAAATCATGATCCGGATTGAGTATCTTGTCGCGCAGATACGTGTCGTCAGCGATCAGCGTGCCGCCATCGGCCATAGGCACCGGCTTCTCGTAAAGCCCGGCCAAGGAAGGCGCACGCACCGTCGCTGCAGCACCATGGCATCCCGTGCAGCCATAGTTGGCGAACAGCCGCTTGCCGTTGGCCGCCAGGGATTGCGTGGAGCCGGCCTGGTTCAGCCAATGCTCGTAATCACCCGGCTTCATCACGAAGATCTCGCCGTCCATCACCGAGTGGTCGGTGCCGCAATACTCCGAGCAATATAGCCTGTAGGCGCCAGGCCGGTCCGCGGTGAACCAGACTTGCGTGTAGCGGCCTGGCAAGGTTTCCATCTGCACGCGGAAAGCCGGCAAATACAGGGAATGTATCACGTCCTGGCTGATCATGTTGATCAGCACGGGCTGGCCGGTCGGCACATGCAGGTCATTGATTTCCGCCTGTCCGCCGGGATGCTGGAACTTCCACATCCATTGCCGCCCGATACCCTGGATAACCATAGCGTTGGCCGGCGGATGCTTGGCCACATCAAACAGCTGGGCGCCCCAGGCAAAGAAGCCGAGTGTGAGGAAAAACGGAATCAGCATCCAGGACATCTCGACCATCACGTTGCGATCGGACGGGTTGCCGCGGTCCACTTTCCGATTCGCGCGATAGATGAGGGCGAACCAGGTGATGCCGATGAAGATAGGCACGGTAAGCAGCAGCGTCACCGCGGTGAACGCGCTGATGAGGTAGTCCACGTGAGTCGCGGCGTTGGACGCGGCAGCGGGCCAAAGCAGCAACGGGTAATCGGCCGGGCTGACCGGGCCGCTCATTGCGCGTGCTCCCTCGCCTGCTTCTCGGGTGCCGCGTGCGCGTCGAGAGACTGCCCGGTCACCAGCGCCATGGCGCGGCCGATCGGGATGCGGGCGGTCTCGGCATCCAGCATGGCATAGCCCAGGAGAAGTTTGTTCTGGTTGGCTTGCAGCACGGCCAGCTCGCCGGTCGGATCAGCCTGCAGATGCGGCAGTGGCGGCTCGGATTGCGCGCGTTGCACGGCGGTCAGCCCGACCTCTCGCGCGGCGTCGCGATGATGCCACACGTTGAGAAGCACCACCATCAACGCGATGCCAGACAGCGCGGAGCCGGCGAAGAGGATCATGATCCAGCCGAGCTGACGCGCATTGGCGTCGTCCGTCTCGTAGCCGGCGGCCAGCGAGGCCGCGGCAGGCGCACCCTGGCTCGCACCGCGCCCCGTCTCGGGGCCAAACGGATCCCGTTCCGCAGCGCCCGGCCGGCCGGGCGCCAGCAGCCGGGCGCCCGCAAGAGCGGTCGCCGCGCCGGCAAGAAAAGACGCGACGCCACGGGCACGATCAGCGTATCTCATGCCGGCACCTGCGCGGGCCGCCAGGCCCGTACACTGACCCAGGTCAGGCCCGCCAAGCCGGCGATGACGGCAACATCGAACAAGGAGATGGTGAAAGATCCTCTTAGCGACGGCGTAACGAACCAGAATATCTCGACGACATGGGCCACGAGAAGCAGCACTGCGGCAGCCATGACAAAACGGCGCAAATTACCCAAACCAAGCAGAGCCAAGCTGGCAGCAAAGCCGGCCACACCCAGCCAGACCGCCGCAACACCAAGCGCATTTTCGCGATGCAAGTACCAGACAATCTCCGCCGGCTTGTCGGCGGACCAGATGACCAGATACTGGGTCGCGTGCAGGAACGCCCATAACCCGGCAGCCAGAACCAGCAGCACAGGCGCGCCTGGCGGCGGCATGCGCGCCAGAAGCAGGCCGGCAGAAAGGGCTATCCCGGCCTGGACGGTCATGAACAGAAGTCCAAATCCGGCAGCGTTCAGCCCGGGTGACAGCGACGTCACCCAGTCGGCTGCGGCCAGCGTGCCAATCCCCACGTGCAGCACCAGACCGAAGCTACAAAGGCCGGCACGAACCCGCGTCTCAGGCGGCCGCAGCGCAGAGAGGCAAAGCCAGGTCCACACGGCCAGATAGATCACGCCGCGCACCGCGAACCACACCGGCGTGAACCACGCGCCGGCAAAGCCATGTCCCTGATGCGCAGCCCAGGGATAGAGCGCGTGCGTGGCAAGCAGAACGGGCAATCCTAGAAAGGCTGCAGCCGGCATAAGCACCAGCATCCAGCGCAAATATCCGTTCTGCGCAGAGCCGCCCCGCCCGGCCAGCTCGGACCCCAGCACCAGCGGCAAAGCACCGACAGGCAGGGACAGGAACACCAGCCACGCCGCCAGATAGGGCCCGATGATCGGCTTGCCGAACACCGCGGCACAGGCCAGCGCAACCACGACCACGCCGGCCGAAGCGATCAGGCCGCGCCTCACGGCGCGCCACCCTGGGCCAGACGCTGCCTGTCCTCCGGCGGAAGCTGCGCGATCGGCGCCGCCTGGCTCAGCTGCAGCGCCCGGATGTACGACGCGATCGCCCAACGGTCCGCCGGCGGCACACGGGCCGCGTAGCTGTACATCGCACCGTGCCCGTTGGTGATCGCGTCATACACCACCTGTGCACGCGCTTTCAGCAAACGCGGTGAGGTGAACGCAGGCGGTTGCGGAAAGCCGCGCTGCACGATCATGCCCTCTCCGTCTCCGGATGCGGCATGGCACGGGCTGCAGAAAATGTTGAACTCGGATTGCCCACGCGTCAGCAGCGCCGTGGTAATCACGCGCGGCTGCGGTACCGGCGAGTCCGGCTGCTCCTGCGCCAGCGTGCCGGGGACTGGCGGGCGCAGGGCGGCGCCGTTGGGCGATGCCGGGTCTCGGTCCCACTGTCTCAATACGCTCTGGGTGTACATGTCCTCTTTCTTACAGGCTGAGACTGCAAGTGACACAATCAGTAAGGTAAGCAGGCAAGCAGTTCTTTTTTGAAAAAAAGAACCAAAAAATTTTTGTTCCTGGCGGCTGCGCGAACCAATGCGGTGTTCCGTCACCTGCAACGGCTGCATCAGCAGCGTCAGAGACAAAAGTTTTTTGGTTCTTTTTTTCAAAAAAAAACTGCTTGCCTTGCCTTCCTTCATCTCGGCACCCGCGTCACTGTCAGAGCCTTCGCGTCCAGCCCTGCAAACAGCCGCTCCGCCGGCCCCGGATCGAACTCACCAGTATGCGCGTGCGCCACAACGAAAAACCTGTCCTGAGTGGCGCGGGAAATTCCGGGAATATTGAACGCCGGGTGGTTCAGACGCGGGAAACGGTTCTGTATCAGCATGGCCGCCACCACCGCCATGCCTGCCGTCAGGCACGCGAAGCTCGCTGTCGGAACCAGGAACGCGGGCCAACTGAAACGCGGCCGTCCGCCAATGTCGAATACGTAGTCGTAGCCGCTGGCATACATGCACATGCCGAACATTGCCGCCCCGCCCGCCACGCCTGCCGCCCAGGCCCAGCTCGCGTGGCTGCGGTTCATGCCAAGCTCGGCAGCCACAGCAGGGTTAGGCATCGGGGAATACGCGTCGATGCGGTAGCGGGAGCCGTGATGCAAGACATGAGCGGCAGCAGCCATGCTGTCGGCGGTAGCGAACTCGGCGGCCACGCCCCAGAGCGGGGCATCATGCGCCGGCCACGGTGGTGCGCCGTCAGGGCCCGCGCCCGTGCGCGCCACCAAACCACGTTCGCCGAGCATGGAGACGACCGGCAGCAGGCGCATGAACAGCAGCAGAAGGAAGAGGAACAGCCCGGCGGAACCAGCGAAGGTGGACCACTCGAAAAAGGTGATGTGCGTCTCCTGCGCGGCGGACGGCAGGTAGTCGTGCTGCAGCGTGGCGACGATCAGCGTGTAGTGGTCTCCCCATATCCCGGCGGCAGCAGCTCCGCCCACCCAGGCCAGTATGCCGGGGCGGCGGCGGAAACTGGGGATCAGAAACAGCAGCGGCGGCGCAAAACCGGCCGTCACCAGCATCCAGAAGCTCCACGCGACAGGCCCGCCTGCCCGCCTGCCGAGTGCCGCGATCTCGACCGCCTCGCCGCCAAGCAGCGTGGTGAGGTCCGTCGTCGCCTCGCAGTAGATGTTGGCGGCGCACAGCACGAGCAGCAGCCAGGCCAGCGCGCTGATGTGCCGGCCGGTGATCAGCGCCTCCAGGTGGAAGACGTGGCGTATGATGACGGTCAGCACCGGGTGCCTGCCGGCGCCCGCAAACACGGGGCCGGCGAGATAGGTGATAGGCAGCAGCGGGTCGTGCCAGCCGGGCTCTACTGGGCCGGCGAACATCACGGCCGCCCCGGTCTGCAGCGCCACCACCACAAGCACGCCGAGTACAGCCAGGCCGCGATAGGCATGGCTCCAACGGTGCCAGTGTATGACGGAACCGCGCCAGCCGAGGGCGGCGATGCCGTAGAGCTGAGCGGTCAGCGAGCTGTCATGGCCTTCCGCCCTGGCGCGTTCCAGGCATCGGTCCCGCAGGCTGGCGATGTCCGGCAGCAGACCGACATAGAAGAGCCCGGCAGCCAGGCCGAGGAAGCTGAGGATGTCGATCGCATCCCAGTAAAGCGGGCTGCGGAACTGCGGCCACAGCAGGAAACTGTTTGGGTAGGGCAGGTTCCAGTAGAAGAACCACGGCCGGCCGAGATGGATGATCGGGTACACCGCAGCGGCGGCCGCGGCGGTCAGCGCCATAGCCTCGCTGATGCGGTTCAGCGCGCCGCGCCACTCCGCGCCAAGCAGCAGGAACACGCCGCTCACGAGCACGCCGCCGCACGCGATTCCTATCCACCAATCGTAGCTGACGATGTCCAGCGCCCAGGTGACGGGGATGTTGTTGCCCCAGATGGCGGTGCCATACAGGAACAGGAAGCCAAGCGAGACGACGAGCAGGCCGAGCAACGCCACCGCGCCGGCCATGGCAATCCACCAGCGTTTCCAACCATGGCGGCGCAGCACGATGCCGGTCAGCGTGTCGCCCACGCTGTCGTATGTCTGGCCCGCTGCGATCAGCGGCGCGTCGGAGGTGGTTACCGACATGGAGTTCCAGCCGTCACGAAAAAAGCAAGCAGTCCTTTTTCAAAAAAGAATGCCTTTCTTCCTTCCGTTCTAGCAACGATAAGCACGCTACCCCTCCTCAAGCGCCGGCGCCCGCACAGCCAGATAAGTCGTACGAGGCCGCGTATTCAGCTCGCCCAGCAGCGCGTACCGCCGCGGGTCACGCCGCGCCGCGGTCACCGCGCTGTCCGGCTGGGCCAGGTCGCCGAACGTGATCGCGTCCGTCGGGCACGCCCCTTGGCAAGCCGTACGCACTGTGCCGTCAGAGATCGGCGTATAGTCGCGGTCCGCGTTGGCGCGCGCCTCGGCGATGCGCTGGACGCAGTAGGTACATTTCTCCATCACGCCGCGCGCACGCACCGTCACGTCCGGATTACGTTGCTCGATCATGGTGGGCGAGGCGCCGGCGGAGTAGTCCGCGTAATTGAACTTGCGTACCTTGTAGGGGCAATAGCCGGAGCAAGCGCGCGTGCCGACGCAGCGGTTATAAACCATCAGGTTGAGGCCCTCATGGTCGTGCAGCGTGGCTTCCACGGGACAGCCGACTTCGCAGGGCGCCTGTTCGCAATGCATGCAGGGCACGGGCATGAAGGCGGTGGATGTGGGCGCCGTGCCTATGGAGCCCGCCTTGGCCGGATAGGCGTCCACGCGCAGCCAGTGCATCTCGCGGCCGTTCAGCACCTCGTCGCGGCCGACCACGGCGATGTTGTTCTCCGACTGGCAGGCGGTGACGCAGGCGTTGCAGCCGATGCAGGTGTCAAGGTCGATCACCATGCCCCAGGCGCGGCCGTCGGATTTCTGTGGCGGATACAGGGTGGGAAGCTCGGCGTCGCCGTCACCCACCGGCGGCGCGCCGGTATGCTGCACGCGCACGAAGCCTTCGCCGTTCATCCGGGCGTGGTCATCGGTGCTGGCCAGCACGTGCGTCTTGCCGGTGCGGTGCAGGGTGGCACCGTCCACCAGCCAGGGCGTCTGCTGGGCACGTATGGCGTAGGCGTCGAAGCCAAGCCCGGCCGAAAGCTGGCCCACGGTGCGCTTGCCGTAGCCCAGCGTCACAGCCAGCACGTGGTCGGCCTGGTTGGGCGCGATCCAGACGGAGCCGGTGACGCTGCGTCCGCCCGCGGCAACCGTCACCACGTCGAACTGGGCCAGCTTGAGACGGGCGGCCAGATCGGGGCCGACCTGGACGGCGTTCTCCCAGGTCACCTTGCTCAGCGGCTTGGGCAGTTCCTGCAGCCAGGCATTGTCGGCCACCGTGCCGTCCCAGATGGTGGGATCGGGGCGAAAGACGATCTGCATGCCGGGCTCCGGCGCGCTCGTGGCGGGTGTCATGCCGCCGGTCTGCTGCACGGGCACCAGCGGCGCGGTGCCCCCCTCCAGCACGCCAGTCAGCAGCGCGTTGTGCCAGCGATCGGCGGCACCGGAAGCGTTCCAATGCGCCTGCAGCAGCGTGAGCCCGCCGCGCGGCTCCGGTTCGCTCAGTATGGCGAGTATCTCGCCGGCGCTGCGGCCGCCGTAGAGCGGCGCGATGGTCGGCTGGATCAGGCTTGCGGTGCCGTCGAGCGCCCGGGCATCGCCCCATTCTTCCAACGGGTGCGTCATCGGCAGGTGCCAGTCCGCGTTCACCGAGGTCTCGTCATCGTAGAGGCTGGCGTGGATCTTTAGCTTCACGTGCGCCAGCGCGTCGGTGAAGCCAAGGCTGGAAGGCGTGTCGTAGGACGGGTTGGTGCCGATCATCACCAGCGCTGAGACCGCGCCCTGGTGCATGGCGTCCACCAGCGCGGTCAAGTTCTCGCTCTGGAACTGCAGCGGCGCGGTGTGCAGCACCGTGCGGCCGGTGTTGCCGAGTGCGGCGTTCAGGCGCTGCACCGCCTCCTGCACGCCAGGGCTGGCGTGGATACCGGTCTGCACCACGCCGGCGCCGCGTGCGCCATCCAGCGCGCGCCAGGCCGCATTGCACCAGGCGGCCGCCTGGTCAGGCAGGTCCGACTGGCCGCCGGCGGTGGCGCGCGACAGCAGCGAGCGCGCCATCGCCTCGATCAGCGCCGGCTGGGCGGAGATGCCGTGTTCCGCCTTGGCGGAGGTGAGGTTGGGCACGGCAAAGGCCGCGTGCATCGCCAGCAGGCTGCCGCCGGCGGCCATGCTGCGGCGCGCATCGCTCCAACCCTTGGCCGCGCCCACCTGATGCGCGCCAGGATCGAGCAGGTCACCATCCAGGCAGACGATGGCGCGGGCATCCGCAAGCCGCCAGTGCGTCTCCAACGGCCTCCCGAATGCCTGGCGCGTGCCCTCATAAAGGGCTTCGCGCGGTACCGCGCCATGCGAGAACACGCGCATCTGCGGCCAGGCTTCCTGCAACGCCATGATCTGGGCGTGGACGGAAGGCGATGTGCTCGGGCCGACAAGCACGGCCAGGCCGGCGCCCCGCCCCGCGCGCCATTGCCCCTGCGGGCCGAGCATGGCGGCGCGGAAGGCCGGCCAGTCGCTGTCGCGCGTCTGGAACTGCACCGTCTGCGAGCGGAACGGATCGTACAGGCCAAGCACGCTCGCCTGGCCGAAGATGTCCGTGCCGCCGCGGCTCCAGGGATGGGCCGGGTTGCCCTCGATCTTTATCGGCCGTCCGTCGCGCGTCTTCACCGTGACGCCGTTGGCGAAACCGTCCAGCAGCGTGGCGGAGGCGTAGGTCAGCACGGTCGCCGGCGCCTCGCCGTGCACCTGAGCCACCGGCGGCACGATCACGTCATGTGTGTCGTCGTCATCGCAGCCGGCCAGGCCCGAGAGTGCAAGCGAGGCGGCCATCAGCCGCATGAACTGCCGCCGGTCCGGCGTGTGGAGCAGGTCGGCCGCCGCCGGAAAACGCTCACGTATCGCGGCGGCAATACCGTGCTCGCCCGCCGACGCACGCCACAGGCCATCGTCGCCGGAACTGAGCTTCACCGGTGGCATATCGAGCAATCCGTAAGCTGGGCGGCGTTTCGTATGTGATACTGGGCAACGAGCTTGGGCCCCTGCGTCGCCTGGTCCGCAGGCGGCGTCCAATCCATGTTCCACACCTCGGCAGGCGTGCGCACGTTTGCCGCCGGGTTGCGGTGGCACGTGATGCAGAACTGCATCTGGAACGATTTCACGCGCATCGTCATCTGCTGAGACGTCACCGCACCGTGGCAGGAACTGCAGCCGATGCCTTTCGTCACATGAAGCGAGTGGTTGAAATAGACGTATTCCGGAATGTGGTTCACCCGGTTCCATTGCAGCGGCTCGTTGTTGGCCAGGCTGTCGCGCACCGGGGCCAGCATCGGCGAACCGGTCCAAATCTGCGAGTGGCATGTCATGCACGTGTAGGTCGCCGGCATTCCGGCGTTGGCCAGGTAGGTGACGCTCGTGTGGCAATACACGCAGGCGATGCCCAGTTCGCCACTGTGGTGCTTGTGGCTGAATGGCACCGGCTGTTTCGGCGCTATGCCCACGCCATACACGTAATCCGAATTGGCCACGGCACCGACTACGACAAGAAAGACCAGCGCGCCCACCGAGACGACCAGCAATGCCAGGCGAAGTATGGCGTCGGCTCCTGGGGCAAAAAGCTGACGCATCTGTCTCCGGTTGGTCCGTGGCTTCGGCTACATAGCCTGGATCGCGAATTGTGCTCTGGGATTAGTGGTCAACTGGGCGTGATAGGGAGCAAGGCCTTCTTTTTGAAAAACAGCGGAAACTTTTGCTCCCTTGCCGGCGAGGCGGCGCGTGCTGGTTCTGCAAGCATTCGCGCTTCCAGACACGATGTGCGCATCGGTGCAGGCGGGGGAAGCAGAAGTTTGGTTCGTTTTTCAAGAAAGAACCGCTTGCTTCCTTCCAGTGCTTAAAACCATCAGAGCCATGGGCAACAGCGGCGTAAGCGCCGACACCCAGGTCAGCACCGGCACGCCGAGCGCCGCGATCAACGCCGGCGGGTTGAACATCGGCGCCAGCCACACGAAGGCGGCAAGCCAGACGTGGCGGCCCTCCAGCATGGTCAGCACGGCAGCTACGGCCAGCAGCATGTGGTCGTAGTCGCCCACATGCGGGGCGCCGAACACCAGCGCGCATAGCAGCACGATAAGACGCCGGCGCACCGGCACCGCGGGCCGTCGGGCGAACACGATCCAGATGCAGACGGCCGCCAGCGCGCTGGCGGCAAGCTGGCCGGCGCCGGCCGCCCCTTCGCCCAGGCCTAACAGGCGGAGGCAGGTGTGCACGCTCTGGTCGTACACGCGCACCACGTCGATCATGCTGCCGAGCAGCTTGTTCTGTCCGGTGGCGAGGCGGACCCAGGCGACCCAGGCGCCCGCGCCTGTCATGACGGTGCTGGCCAGCACGAGGCCGATGCCGCCAACGAAGCCACCGGCAATGGCGCGCCAGTGCCGGCCGGCCAGCAGCGCCACCGGGATCAGCGGCACGAATTGCGGCTTGAGGCACAGCAGGCTGAACACCAGGCCGGCCAGGAACGGACGCGTGTCCAGCCACGCCATGCCGCCCAGCACACAGGCGGCAATCAGAAAGCTCAACTGGCCGGAGCCGATGGTGTAGGCCGTGGCTGGACAGGCGAACACGCCGGCGATCAGCCAGGCGCGCCGTTTGCCATCAGCCTCCCACCGCCACAGGGCGGCGGCGAGTAAAGCGGCGGTGACGGCCAGAAACGCAACCAGCGAGGCTATGTAGGGCAGCCAGCCGAAGGCGGCCGCCAGCAGCAGCGTCACCGGCGGGTAGATGAACGGGTGCAACACGGTGACCGGGTGGGTGAAGACGTCCGCATGGCTGCGGTTCATCTCGTCGGTAAAGGCGCGCGGGTCCGACAGCATCGCCAGGTCGCCGGCGAAGAAGCGCGCGGCGGCGGTGTGGAACACCACCCAGTCCTGGCCCGGGAACAGGTGGAAAACAGCCCAGAACGTTGCCCAGCCCAGGGGAGCCAGGCAGGCGCAGAGCAGCGCGGCTTTGCGGACGCTAGGCAAGGAAGCCGTCCTTTTTTGACCGGCCAGGAGATTTTCGTTTCTTGCCATTGCGCCTTTCGTTGCTGGCGCTGTCGCGGAACGCTGAGGCGTGCGTTTCATCAAAGCGCACAGGAGCGGGACAAAAGTTTTTTGGTTCTTTTTTTCAAAACACAACTGCTTTCTTGCTTCCTGCGTGGCGCTCAGCCCACACCCTCATGCGCGCAGACCCAACCGCCGGGACATGTCCGACTGCAACTTCCGCTTCGGATCCAACGCCTCCAGCAGCTGCCGGAACTCCGTCCAGCGGGGGTACATCTCCCGGAACGCTTCGGGCGTCAGAAGCGCATCCTTCGCCAGATACACGCGGCCGCCGTGCCGCAAGGTGATGGCGACGAGCTGCGCGTAGAGTGCCTCAATGCCCGGCCCCGCCGGAAAATCCAGCGCCAGCGTGTAGCCGGCCCGCGGAAAGGAGAGCGGACCTGCGTCAGGCGCGGCGGGGCCCAGTCGCTTGAGAACGGCGAGGAAGGAAGCGCGGCGCGAGGCGGCAATGAGTTCGAGCAACTCCCGCAAAGCCTGCGGGCCGGACGCGAAGGGCACCACGTTCTGAAACTGGTGGAAGCCGCGGCTTCCGTAGATGCGGTTCCAGTCGCGCAGCGCATCAAGAGGATAGAAGAACGTCCCGTAGGGCACGGTGGCCAGGCGCCCGGCAACCGGGGCGCGGCGGTAATACAGCGCGTTGAAGGCGGCGATGCTGGTGGGGTTCAGTGCCACCGCCGGAAAGTCGAACGGCACGCGCAAGCCGGTGCGCAGCGTGGCGCCGGAGCAGGCGCCGCCGGAGGCTTCCGCGATCTCCAATATGCCCCGGCCCAGCGCGGCGCCGCGCGCGCAGCCGTCTATCCAGCCGACCGCGTAGGTGGCCGCGCGTGCCTCGTCCATGGCGGCGAGGAACGCGTCCAGATCAGCCACGCGCCGGCTGTGCACGGCCACGCCGGGACCGGGCACGCGCTTCAGGCGAAAGGCGATCCGGGTGATCACGCCCGTCAGGCCCAGGCCGCCGCAGGTCGCCTGGAACAGCGCGGGCTCGGCGTGCGGGCCGATGGTGCGGGTGGTGCCGTCAGGCGTGAGCAGGTCCAGCTCGGTCACATGCTGCCCAAAGCTGCCGGCCACCTCGTGGTTCTTGCCGTGCACGTCGTTGGCAACCGCGCCGCCGATGGTGGCGAACCCGGTGCCAGGCGAGACAGGCACCAGCCAGCCCTGCGGCAGGTAGGCGGCCATGAGCTGGCGGAAGGTGACGCCGGGTTCCACCGCGATCAGGCCGCTCCCTGGATCGAACGACAGCACGCCGGCAAGGCCCGCGGTGAGCAAGGCGGTGCCCTCGGCGTTCAGCGCGCAATCGCCATAGGCACGGCCCGCGGCATGGGCGATCAACCCGTGCGCCCGTGGCCGTTCGACGAACAATTGGGCTAGGTCGGTCACCGAATCAGGCCGTTGGGTGACGCTGGCCGCGCGCGCGACGCGGCCCCAGCCGGTGAGCGTGGCCAACGCGGCATCCATCACAGCGTGGCGGCCAGCACGGCGGCCACGCTGGCCGCACCTGCCAGCAGGCTGACACGGTCGCGCAGCGCGAACACCACGGGGTCGTCGTTCATCTCGCCGCGGTTGCTGAGCATCAGCACGCGGCTGATCCAGAACAGCAGGATCGGGCAGAGCGTCCACAGTGCGCTCGGGTGGCCATATAGCGGCAGCACGTCCGCGCTGTTAATGTACAGCGCCAGCACGAGCACGGACATGTAGCCGGAGGAGGCCGCCATGCTGCGCAGCATGTCCAAATCTTCCGCCCTGTAGCCGCGGCCGGACAGCGCCGCTTCACCACCGGCGCGAACATACAGCGTGAGTTCTGTCAGGCGTTTCACCACTGCAAGGCAGAAGAACAGGAACAGGGAGAAGGCAAGCAGCCAGGGCGAGATAGGGATGCCGGTGGCTGCGGCACCGGCGAAGATGCGCAGCGTGTAGAGCCCGGCCAGTGCGATCACGTCCCACACCGCACGGCGTTTCAGAACGAAGGAATAGGCGAGCGTGCTGGCGTAGTAGGCCGCCAGCATGCCCAGGAACGCCAGCGGCAGCGCGGCGGCGGCCAACAGCGTCGCACCCAGCAGTACGGCCATAAGCGCAGGCCCCCAGGCCAGCGGCAATGCGCCGCTGGCAAAGGGGCGCCGGCGCTTGGTCGGGTGCAGACGGTCATGCGGCAGGTCGAGCAGGTCGTTCAGCAGATAGACGCTGGACGCACACAGGCTGAACGCCACGAAGCCGAGGCAGGCCTGCAGCAAGGGCAGCCCGCGCGCCTGGTGGGCGGCAAAAAGCGGCACGAACACGAGCAGGTTCTTGGCCCACTGGTGCAGCCGCATGGCGCGCGACACCAGGCGCGGCCGTCCGGACACCACGGCGCCTATAGCGGTCGCGTCGGCGCAGACGGCGCGCGCGCGCGCCAGCAGACGCGCGGCGGGCGCCACCACGAAGCCGCGGCGCGCCTGCGCCCAGACAGGCAGGTCGGCCGCCGCGTCGCCCGCGTAGTCGAAACCGTGCGCCCCGAACCTGGCCACCAGGGCGGCCGCCTTCACTTGGCCTTTGAGGTTGGTGTGGCCGTCCGAGGCCAGCACGCCGTCGAACAGGCCGACATGGGCGGCCACTGCCTGGGCGATACCGTCATCGGCCGCGGTGGCCAAAAACACCGGGCGTCCCTCGCCGCGTGCGCTGTGCGCCAGGTCGAGCACCGCCTGGTTATACACCAGGCTTGCGGGGTTGAGCGTCACGGCGCGCGCCATGCGCTGCTTCAGCCTGGCGCGATCGGCGGTAAGCGTGCCGAGGAAGGCGAGCGGGTTGGCGGCAAGGAGGCGTAGCGCCGCCTCCACGAGGGTGTCGCCGGATACGAGCGTGCCGTCTAGGTCCAGGACGAGCGGGATCATCGCGCGGTGCTACAGGATTCTTCGCCGTTCCGGGAGGGCGGGAGAGCAGGAAGATGTTCTATCCGGCACGATTGACGGCGCCGGCCTGTGCACCCGAGCATACAACCATGCCACCTACCGTGAGTACCTGCACAGGCGAGGCGATCGCCGCCATCATCCCCGCCTTGGCAGCCCTGCGCTGCCACGTGTTCCGCAGCTGGCCCTATCTCTACGACGGCGACGAGACCTACGAGCGCCGCTACCTACGCATCTATGCCGACAGCGCCCAGGCCGCGATCATCGTCGCCTCTGAGAACGGTGAGATCGTCGGCGCCTCCACCTGCCTGCCCCTGGCCGACGAGACCGGTGACGTGAAAGCACCTTTTCTGGCCAAAGGCATAGATCCGGCACGCGTCTTCTACTTCGGCGAAAGCGTGCTGCGCGCGGCATATCGCGGACAGGGCATCGGCGTCGCATTCTTCCACGCCCGCGAAGCCCACGCACGCGCCGCCTCCGCATGCGACGTGTCCGCCTTCGCCAGCGTTATCCGGCCCGCAAACCACCCGGCCCGGCCGCCCGGCTACACCAGCCTTGATGCGTTCTGGACCAGGCGCGGCTACACACGCCGCGGCGACCTGATATGTCACATGGCCTGGAAGGACCTGGGCGAGTCGGCCGAGACGGAGAAGCCGCTTGTGTTCTGGATGAAGTCCCTGACCGGCACGCTTCTGCCTTGAGCGCCCTGCGTCTCGCCCTCTGCCAATACGGCGTCACCACGCCGCAAGACTTCGACGCCTACGCAGCCAAGCTGGACGCGCTGGTGGCCGAGGGTGCCGCCGGCGGCGCCGGCCTTCTTGTCCTGCCAGAATACGCCTGCATGGAGACGGCAGCTTTCTGCCCGGGCACCGGCGACGCGCGCGCCGAACTCGCCAGCGTATGCGCGTTGCAGCCGCGCCTGCTCGCCTTGTTCGCCGATCTCGCCCGCCGCCACCACGTCTGGCTGGTGCCGGGCAGCATGCCGGTGGGGACGCCGCCCGGTCCGGTGCACAACCGCGCCCCTCTGATCGACCCGGAAGGCCGCGCCGCCTTCCAGGACAAGCGGACCATGACGCGTTTCGAAGCCGAACGCTGGGGGGTCGCACCCGGCGCGTGGCCACGCGTGTTCGACACCCCCTGGGGCCGTATCGGCATCGCCATATGTTACGATGTGGAGTTCCCCACACTCGTGCGCGCGCAGGTCGAGCAGGGCGCCTGGCTCATACTGGCGCCGAGCTGCACGGACTCCCTGCACGGCTTCAACCGTGTGCGCCTGTCAGCGCGGGCGCGCGCACTCGAGAACCAGTGCTTCGTCGCGATCGCTCCCACGGTCGGCCTCGCGCCCGCGCTCGTGACGCTGGACGAAAATCATGGCTATGCCGCCGTCTTCGGCCCCGTGGACCGCGGCTTTCCTGAAGACGGCATCATCGCCCGCGGCACCCTCGACGAGCCCTCCTGGCTGTTCACCGACCTCGACCCCGCCCGCCTGGACGCCGTGCGCGAAGACGGCGCGGTGCGTAATTTCTATGATTGGCCTTCAAAATTTCAAAGCGAGCCCGCATGACTCCCGATGCCCTGATCCACGCCTACTATGCCGCTTTCAACGCCGGTGATTTTGCCGGCATGATGGCGCTGCTGACCGAAGACGTGATCCACGACATAAACCAGGGCGCCCGCGAGACCGGCCGCGCAGCCTTCACGGCCTTCATGCAGCGGATGGACGGCAGCTACCGCGAGCGGCTGGAAGACATCGTGGTGATGACAGAGCCGTCCGGCACGCGTGTTGCGGCCGAGTTTACCGTGCATGGGACGTATCTGGTGGCCGATGCCGGAATGCCGGCGGCACACGGGCAGACCTACGTTCTGCCGGCTGGCGCTTTCTTCGTGATACGCGATGGGCAGATCGCGCGGGTGACCAACTTCTACAATCTCGAAGACTGGCTGCGGCAGGTTTCGTGAAACAGACACGCGGCTACATCTTCTTCGCGCGCGTCAGCTTCTTTCCTCCCGCAGAAGCGGTTTAGCTTGAACGTAGAAGATGCAGACATGCGGTCCGGCGATGCCGACTCCGACAAGGTCGGCATCGCCACGATCTAATCTCGAAAGCAGAGTCCGCTGCGGCAACTTCAGCTTCACGCATTGCGCCCGCGCTAACGAATCATCCCGAAGAACCGGCCAACCCTGATTGCAGCCGGCAATTTCCAGACCTGCCAAATCCGTGCACCAGGCTCGAAAGACGCCAGCCGGAAATCCGCCCGGCCGATCAGGTTTTCCGCCGGAATGTAGCCAAGCAGCGCCTGATACCGGCTATCGGCCGAGTTGTCGCGGCTGTCGCCCATGCCGAAGTAGTGGTCGGCCGGCACAACATACACGCCCGTGTTGTCCACCATGCCGCTATCCTCGGGCAGACCGACAGGCTGGCCCAGTATCTCGTGCTCCAGACCGCCTGGCATCGTCTCGCGATACCGGTAGCGCAACACCTCGACAGGCAGGCCCGCCGCCTCGTCCCAGTCGCGCTCCAGGTACGTGCCGGTGCGCTGCCGCCGCGCAGACTCGCCGTTGATGACCAGCACGCCATGCACGACCTGTATCCGGTCGCCCGGCAACCCGACGATGCGCTTTATCGTCGTCACCCCGTCATGCGGGTTGGCGAACACCACCATGTCGCCACGCGCCGGCGCCGCGCCGAACAGCCGGCCGTGGAACAGCGCGGGTGCGAACGGCAGGGAGAACCGGCTGTAGCCGTAGGCGAATTGGAGACCAGGACGGTGTCGCCCGTCAGCAGCGTGGGCGTGGCCGAACCGCTGGGGATGTTGAACGCCTGCACGGCGGTAGAGCGGAACAGCATGGCCAGCACCAGCGCGGTGAACACCGAGCGCAGGCTGGCGGCGGTGGACGGTCTGTCTGCTGGCATGCGGTGCTTCTCCCGGCAGTCGTTTCGATGACCGGAAGAAAGCAAGCACTTCTTTTTTGAAAAAAGAAGCAAAAAACTTTTGCTCCGCTGTCGCCGGCTGACGGCACCGCGTGCGTTGGACGCCCTACCTGCACCGTACGAGCACCGGTCAACCAACAACGAGGGCTTCCGACATGGCACAGACCCAAAGCTCAGCCGATACTGCAACCTGGACCGGCTTCCTTATCATGGCCTTCGTCGTGGTCGGCCTGGTCGGCGCCTTTTCCACCTACGCCGCCCAGCTTCCTTTCGACCGCGCCTACGCCCGCAGCCAGACGCTGGACCAGGTCGTCGCGGCCTCCCACACCGCCAACCCCCAAGCCGCGCTGGACGCACTCCGGCCGTTGCTGGGCGACAGCGCGGACCGCGTGCTGTCCGGCCCCGGCACCATCGAGACACGCGCGGCGGCCGAACGGAGCCGCATGCTCGGCGACCTGCACGCCGAAAGTGCCGATTACGGCCTGCGCCTGCGCGTGGTGATTGCGGCCTTCACCGCGACGGCGGCACTGTTCGGCGCAATGGTCCTGAGCATCGTCAAGAGAAAATAGCCGGCGCGGCGCACGCCTTCCGGTTGAAATCACGCGTCTTTTCTCAAAAACCGACACTTCTTCTTGCCTGAACCTTCCGTCACCGATACGCATAGCGCGATGGACGCAGATGAACCCACTGTAATGGACGCTGAACTCGCAGAGGCAATCCCACGCCTGTCCCGGGCCAGCGTCCTGGTCATCGGCGACGCCATGCTGGACCGCTACGTCTATGGCAGCGTCGCCCGCATCAGCCCGGAAGCGCCGGTTCCCGTGCTGGAAGTCTATCGCGAGCTGGCGCTCCCAGGCGGCGCCGGCAACCTCGTTCGCAACCTCACCGCGCTGGGCGCCGCGGTCGCCTTCGTCTCCGTCGTGGGCGACGACCAGTCCGGCTCGGACCTCACCGGCCTGATCGGCGGCCAGCCGAACGTGGAGCCCTGGCTGCTCGTCCAGGGCGGCAGATGCACCACTGTCAAAACGCGCTTCATCGCCGGCGGCCAGCAATTGCTGCGCACGGACCAGGAGATCACCGGCGCCATCCATCCCAAGCTTGCCGAACGCATGCTGCGCATCGCCGGTGACGCGCTGGCCGCCACCTCCGTTACCGTCCTGTCGGACTACCGCAAGGGCCTGCTGGCCGGCGACGTGCCGGCCCGCATCATCGAGGCCGCGCGCGCCGCCGGCCGGCCCATAGTGGTCGATCCCCGTGGCCCGGATTACGACCGCTACGCCGGCGCGGACGTGGCCGTGCCCACGCTACGCGAGCTGGCGACGGTTACCGGCATGGATGTCAGCTCGGAGAAGCGCATCGCCGCGGCCGCCGGCTGGCTGCGCACCGCGCACGGTTTCGGCGCCGTCGTCGTCAACCGCGGCGCGGAAGGTTTGTCCCTGGTCTCCGCCGACACCGTGCTGCACGTGCCGCCGGCCATGTCCGAAGTCTTCGACCTGGCCGGCTCCGGCGACACCGTGGTCTCCGCCCTGGCGGCAAGCATCGCGATCGGCCTGAAGCTGCCACTCGCCGTCCGTCTGGCCAACCTGGCCATGGGCGTGGCCGCCGGGCAGCCAGGCATGGCGGTGGCGCAAGGCACTGACCTGATCGCCATGCTAACCCCGCAAGGCCGCGCGCTGCGCAAGATCGTTGCCCACGAAGTGGCCGTGGAACAGGTGGACCGCTGGCGCCGCATGGGCCTGCGCACCGCGCTGATCACCACCACGCCGGACCGCTTTAACCGCGCCAGGCTGGACATCGCGCGTGCCGCGTGTGACCGGCTGGTGCTGGGCGTGGAAACGGCAGCCGGCGATGCCGACATGGATCATGCCAAGCGCACGCTGGCTGAGGCCGCCGGGCTGGACTCGGTGGATCTCATCTGCCTGATCGCCGAAGGCTCGCAGACAGAGACCCTGCGCCAGTTGCGGCCGGACCTGCTGATCGACCCGGCGCCGGCCGCCGCGATGGCCGAAATCGTCCGCGGCTGGGGGGGCGAGGTCCTGGCCGGGTAAGGAAAGCAAGCAGTCCTTTTTTGAAAAAAAGGACCAAAAAACTTTTGCTTTCCTTCGCATTAGAAGCATCCGCGTGCTTCTGTGCAAAACGAGGCGGCTGAACAGCGCCAGGAACAAAAGTTTTTTGCTTCTTTCTCTCAAAAAAGAAGGCCTTGCTTTCTTTTCCTCCGACAGTTCGCCCAAACGCCTCAAGCCAGCGTTATAGAACCCCATGGTTGACTACCCGCCCAAGCCCCTCCCCCCCGGCCTGGACCCCCGCGCCGCCGCCGTCCTGCGCGAAATCGTCGAGCAATACGTAGGCACTGGCGAGCCCGTGGGCAGCCGCACCCTGGCGCGCCGCCTGCCCATCGCCCTGTCGCCCGCCACCATACGCAACGTGATGGCGGACCTGACCGACGCCGGCCTCCTCTTTGCGCCGCACACCAGCGCCGGCCGCCTGCCCACGGACCGCGGCCTGCGCCTGTTCGTCGACGGCCTTCTGCAGTTCGGGGACCTGCCGGACGACGAGCGCGAGGCGATCAGCCGCCAGCTCGCCGCCCACGGCCGCAGCCTGCAGGACACGCTGTCGGACGCGTCCGCCATGCTGTCCGGCCTCAGCCAGGCGGCCGGCATGGTGCTGGCGCCGAAATCGGACAGCGCCATCAAGCACATCGAGTTCGCATCCCTGGGCTCCGGCCGCGCGCTGGTCATCCTGGTCGCCGCCGACGGCCAGGTGGAAAACCGTATCATCCAGATTCCGCCAGGCCTGCCGCCCTCGGCGCTGACCGAAGCCGCCAACTACCTGAACGCACGCGCCGCCGGACGCACGCTGTCCGACCTGCGCCGCCGCGTGGCCGAGGAGATGGCGCTGGACCGTGGCCAGTTGGACATCCTCGCCGCCGGCGTCGTCGAGGCTGGCCTGGCCACCTGGACGGACGTGGCCTCGCGCGGCGGCAGCCTGATCGTGCGCGGCCAGGGCCGGCTGCTGGCCGACGTGACTCAGATCGCGAACCTGGCCGCCATACAGGTGCTGTTCGACAGGCTGGAGACGCAGGAGACGATGATGCGCCTGCTCGAGCTCGCCGAGCAGTCCGACGGCGTTCGCATCTTCATCGGCGCGGAGAGCGCAATGTTCGGCACCAGTGGCGTCTCGATGATCGTGGCGCCGGCGCGAAACCAGGCGGACCGCATCGTTGGCGCAATCGGCGTGATCGGGCCCACGCGTATCAACTACGGGCGGATCATTCCAGTCGTCGATTATACAGCTCGCGTTATCGGGCAGCTACTCGGGTAACCAAGCAAGGCCTTCCTTCTTTAAAACGAAACTCCTTTCCCTGTCGGCGGATGCTGAAACAACCGCCGAAAGCGAGAAAAAGTTTTTTGGTCCTTTTTTCCAAAAAAGGACTGCTTGCTTCCTTCCTCCTAGGCTAGATGCGCGCACAGTCCGACAGCCAGAGGCTACCAATGTTCCGCCGTATCTGGCACGCGATACGCTTCTTCGCCGCCGCCCGCGTACGCTCGCGGGATGAACTGGACGCCGCGCTCAAGCGGTCGCCCCGCTTCATCGTAGTGGAAGGAACCGAGGCGCTGCGCGCCTACGCCGCCAGCCTGGCCTATCGCGGCGGTCAGGAGGCGGCAGCGCTGGAGGAAGCCGCGTCTGTGCAGCCCCTGCCCGCCTATGTGGTTGTGCCCACGGTCGGCCGTATCAGGGACGGCTACCGCCAGCGCCCCGGGCCAGATTGCCGCCGGCGTAAGGGCGGCCGCCGACCGGACCGGCTCTCTCTCCAGGCCGGCATGGGCACGGTCATAGCGGCCTCCACGGCGCTCATTGCCCTGCTCGGCGCCGAATGGTTGCTTTGGCCAAGCGGCTCGCCTGAACTGGTGCGCGGCCCGCATCGCATTGTGGTCCCGCCGCGTCCCGGGGTCGTCTTACCGTTGCCCACCCATGCGCCGCCGCCGCCGCCGCTCACCCTGCAGGAGCAGATCGTGCACATGCTGGTGCCGCTGCTTGTCGTGGCTGCCATCGGCGCGATGCTCTTTCTCGTCTGGCAGGCCGTAGGGCCAGGCCGGACGGTGCGAGTCAGCTGGCGCGTCGCCTACCGCGTGCCGGGCAAGCTGGTGATTGCACGCATTCGCACGAAAACAGCATGAGCGCCTGACGCCTAGCATCAGCGCGCTCTTGTTACGACAACCCGGATCGCTTACCTGCGACAGCATGAGTGACACGTTCGAACAGCCCGAAACCGCCGCCGACACGGCAGGCCCAGAGGCCCTGATGAGCGAGGCCGCGCGGCGCATCGCCGAGCTGGAAGCAGAACGCGACGAGATGCGCGACAAATGGGTGCGCGCCGAGGCCGAGACCCAGAACATAAAGGCGCGTGGCCGCCGCGAGGTGGACGAGACGCGCCAGTATGCCGTGCAGAAATTTGCCAAGGATGTGGTGGAGGCCGCCGAAAACCTGCGTCGCGGCATCTCGAGCCTTCCGGCAGCCTCGCCCGGGGAGCCGGAGATTGTCATCAAGCTGCGCGACGGGTTCGAGGGTGTCGAGCGGAGCTTCGTCGCGCTTCTGGAGCGCAACGGCATCCAGGCCGACGACCCGGTAGGCAAGCCGTTCGACGCGAACCTGCACCAGGCGATGGCCGAGCAGCCGACTGCCGAGCAGCCGCCCGGGACGGTGGTGCAGTCCTGGAGCCGGGCTTGGACGCTGAACGGTAGACTCTTGCGGCCGGCGATGGTCGTGGTCGCGAAGGCGGAAGGCACGGCGGGCTTGGACACCAAGGCCTAGCATTCTGGCCGGCGCAAGATTTAGCCGTGCGCCTGCGGACGCGCCAGGCATGTAGCGTTTCCGGACTGTATTTCCGCCTCAATGGTGTCCACGTCCAAGATACGGAACAAGGCGGGCAGTGCAGCCGCCAAAGCTTCGCGCATGTAACCCCGGCCTTGGTGTAACTCGCCTAGCCAGTAGCTCAGAAGCGCGCGGCGCCGGCCGGTGCGCGTCATGCTGAGCCAGCCGAGAAATGCCGAGTCCGACAGGCGCTCGATGGCAAACGGCAACATTGTCCCGCCCGCCACGCCGGTACGTGCCTGCGCGATGCGGTCGATTGCTATCCCGGTCGTGAAGGGGCAGGCCACGAAAGAAGCCATCGGCTGACCGCTGGGGTTTTGAGTGTAGATACCGCAGGCGCATCGTCCGGCCGGACAGGGCGCAGCACCAGGCGCAAGCAAGCGGGTAATGCACAGATCGCGCCCGGCAGGGCGCAAGCTTAGAACGGGACGGCTTGCTCCGTTACTGCAGGCCTCGGCTCGGCGCGTCGAACGACAGCCCGCCCACGCGCAAATCGAGAGGCCGCTCCGGCGCCTCGGCCACCTCTAGTGCCGCCTGGTGGGGCGCCCTGTAGGTGCGGCGCAGATCGGCCGGCGCAGGATCCAGCACAGGCATCGGCGCGTGGGTTACGTTGGCCTGCATGACGCCGTGGTCTGCCCGCGGATAGATGAAGCCGTGCGTCGGGTAGATGCTGCCGAAGCCGTCGCCGCGGCCGAGTTGCACGCGCACCGCGCTCCAATCGTTATCCTCGGACACGTCCTTCACCTCGACGTCGCGCGCGATGCCGTTGCTGTTCCAGTGGCTCTGGTCGATGACGATGGTGCGGCTGTCCTCGATGCCGGTCACTACGGCCACGTGGCCCAGCGGCATGCGGCCGTTCGGGCGGAAGCTCAGCACGCTGCCGTTTTCCGGCCGGCTGCCGCGCTCGTAGACGCCCTCCGCATTCGTCCACCAATCTCGCGCATTGCCGGAAATCAGGATGCCTGCATCGGCTTTGGCGAAGGCTACGCACTGGATGACGTGCGGTTGCTCCACGGCGGCGTAAACGGCGTAGTGGCTGTGATGGGCGTGCGTAAGGTGATGCCGGCCGCCGCGTGCTATCGCCTGGCTGCCGCCAGCCGTCACGGCCGATGCAACCAGAGCGCTCATAACCGCGATGTTTTTTCCGCCAGCGAACATGCGCCCCCCGTGAAAGCCATAAAAACTGACACAGGCGGTAACAACCGGAGCGCAACCCTGGCAACCACTTTGATCACAGCTCAGCGATTCCAGATGACATTAACCAAGTTGACGCTGTGCAGGAGCGTCAGAAATAGGTCTTTTATCCTATTTTTACCTTATTTCACCAAACGAAACAATGTGTAATTTTTTGTGTTACTTTTGCCATAGCGTGGCCTCGTTGACACATTTGTCACTTACACGTTGTGATCATGATCTCAACAAGTAATGCGGGATCGGCCAATTCCGCCTGGACACAGACCCGGGCCGGTGCGTGTCCTTCGGGTAACCAAGCCGACCACACCTGGTTGAGCGCACCGCGGTCGCCGATACTCTTCAGCCATATTTGCGCCTGCAAGATGCGGGTGTTGTCGGTGCCGTGCAGCTCCAGCACCTCGTCAATCTGCTTAAGCACGTCGGTCACCTGCGCAGTGATGTCAGCCGACGAGTCGCGGGCCACCATGCCTTGGGTGTAGACGAAGCCGTGATACTCTACAGCCTTCGATAGTATTGCGTTTGGCTCAGTGCGGACTATACGACTCACGCGGTCTTCTCCGGCTTAAGAGGCTGCCCCAATTCCCTGGGCTTTGAGGCTCCAGACCCCATCTGTTTAGACGTCTAGGTTGGCTACTTTTAGCGCGTTGCCGACTATGAAGTCCCGGCGCGGCTCTACCACATCACCCATGAGAGTAGAGAACACCTGGCCGGCGTCTTCCACGTCGCCCACGCGCACCTGCAGCAGCGTGCGCACGGCAGGATCCAGTGTGGTCTTCCAAAGCTGGTCGGCATTCATCTCGCCCAGACCCTTGAAGCGCTGCAGCGCCAGCCCGCGACGCCCCTGCAGCAGCATACGCTCAAATGTGCTGGCAGGCCCTGGCATCGCGACCTCCTGGCTATCGAGCTTCAGTGTCGCCGGCGTCCGGAAGCCGGCGGCCAGCCGCTCGGCCCGGTCCGCCAGCCAGCGGGCCTCCGCGCTTCGCAAGGCGGCCGCGTCGAAGCTGTAGCGCTCGGCCACGCCGCGCACCACGCGGGCGATCTGCAGGCTGCTGGCATCCGCCGCCACTTTCCAGCCGCGCTCGTTCGGCAGCGCCACCGCATCCAGCCGCGCCGCCAGGTCCTGCGCCCCAGCCTGCGCGCGCGCCGTGTCCGGCGTCAGCACGCCGGCGATCGCCGCCTGCTCCAGCAGCGCCAGCGGCACGGTGTTCTCCGACAGCCGCCGCAACTGCGCATGAACCTCCCGCAGCCAGCGCGCCTCGGCAGCCAGTTCAGGCCCCTCCAGCCGCGTTCCATCGGCCAGCGTCAGCGCCGCAGCACCGCCGAGCGCCTTGTCCAGCAAGTAGTCGTCCAGCGCACCGTCGTTCTTCAGGTAGCGCTCCTCGTTGCCGCGCTTGGCGCGATACAGCGGCGGCTGGGCGATGTAGAGGTGCCCGCGCTCGATCAGTTGCGGCATCTGGCGGTAGAAGAACGTCAGCAGCAGCGTGCGTATGTGGCTGCCGTCCACGTCGGCGTCCGTCATGATGACGATGCGGTGATAGCGCAATTTGCTGACGTCGAAGCCGCCCTGCTCCGGCTCGCCGCGGCCGATCCCCGTGCCGAGTGCGGTAATCAGCGTGCCGATTTCCGCACTACCCAGCATGCGGTCGAAGCGCGCGCGCTCCACGTTCAGTATCTTGCCCTTCAGCGGCAGGATGGCCTGGTGCTTGCGGTCGCGTCCGCCCTTGGCCGAGCCGCCGGCGCTGTCGCCCTCGACGAGGAAGATCTCGCTCTTCGCAGGATCACGCTCCTGGCAGTCCGCCAGCTTGCCAGGCAGCGTGGAGATGTCGAGCACGCCCTTGCGACGCGTCAGCTCGCGCGCCTTGCGGGCCGCCTCGCGCGCGCTCGCCGCATCCATCACCTTCTGAATGATGCCGCGCGCCTCCTTTGGGTGCGTCTCGAACCAGTGGCTGACGGCGTCCGCCACGGCGGCCTGCACCACCGGCTGCACCTCGCTGCTGACGAGCTTGTCCTTCGTCTGGCTGGAGAATTTCGGGTCCGGCACCTTCACCGACAGCACGGAGGTCATGCCCTCGCGCATGTCGTCCCCCACCAGCGCGAGTGTATCCTTCTTCCCCATCCCATCGGCATACTTGCTGACAATGCGCGTCAGCGCCTGGCGGAAACCGGCCAGATGCGCGCCGCCGTCACGCTGCGGGATGTTGTTGGTGAAACACAGCATCGTCTCGTGGAAGCTGTCGTTCCAGGTCAGCGCGAACTCCACCCGTATGCCGGACGCCGCATCGTCGGTGATCGAGCTGATGCAAGGATTGAACACGGGGATCTTGGCCCGGTCCAGGTATTCCACGAACGCGCGCAGCCCGCCCTCATAGAACAGATCGACTTCCACAGGCGGCGCGTGCCGCTCGTCACGCACCACGATCCGCAACCCGGAATTTAAAAACGCCAGCTCGCGTAGGCGGCGTTCGAGGACCGCGAAGTCGTATTCGACCTTGGTGAACGTGCCGCTGCTCGGCTTGAACGTCACCTCGGTGCCCTGTGGCTTGTCGGATAAACCCACCACAACCAGCGGTGCCACGGCGTCGCCGTGCTCGAAACGGATGAAATGCTCCAGCCCGCCGCGCCAGATCCGCACTTCCATCCATTCGGACAGCGCGTTCACCACCGCGGCGCCCACGCCGTGCAGGCCGCCGGACACCTTGTAGGAGTTCTGGTTGAATTTGCCGCCCGCATGCAACCGCGTCAGCACAACCTCGGCCGCCGAGACGCCCTCCTCCGCATGCATGTCGGTAGGGATGCCGCGGCCGTCGTCGCGCACCGTCACCGAGCCATCGCCGTTCAGCACCAGCGAGACGTTGTGCGCGTAGCCGGCCTGCGCCTCGTCCACCGCGTTGTCGATGATCTCGAACGCCATGTGGTGCAGGCCGCTGCCGTCATCGGTGTCGCCGATATACATGCCGGGGCGCTTGCGCCCCGCGTCCAGGCCGCGCAGCACGGAGATGGAGGCCGCATCGTAGTCCTGCACGAGGGGGTCGGCGTCGGGCGCAGGCGCAGCGGTGTCGGGCATGCCGAGGTGAAACTCCATGAGTTCAGAGGAACCGGGAATATAGGCGTTTCAAGCCCCCGAAGCCAGGGTCGGCTTCCGGCTGCCCGCTCGCAGATAGGGAGCAAAGATTTCTTGCTTTTCTTCCAATATAATCTGCTTTTCTGCGATCACCGGAAGAAAGTAAGGCAAGCAGTTCTTTTTTGAAAAAAGAACCAAAAACCTTTTGACTCCGCTGCCGCGGCTTCGTGGGAAGGTCCGCGACAGCGCTCGCGAAAGCTTTTTACTTCTTTTTCTCGAACAAGAAGGCCTTCCTTGCCTCCTTCAATAGTAAGCTCACAAGCCGTGTCTAAAAATTCGGGTTCTCCACAGGGCAGAGTAAAGAAGGTCCTGGTTCCCTCACTCCGCCGTCAACCCGCCCCCGCCCGTCCGCACAAACTCCGCCCCCCCTCGCAAGGGGGCAAAAACCTCCGCGTCGGTCCCGGTCAAAAACACCTGCGCCGATAGCCCCGCAAGCTCGCGCCAAAGTGCGGACCGGCGCTGCGCATCCAGATGCACCGCCGGCTCGTCCAGCAGAAGCAGCGGCGCGATGCCGCGCGCCTCGGTGATCAGGGCCGCATGGGCCAGAACCACGCCTATCAGCATGGCGCGGCACTCCCCCGTGCTGGCCTGCTGCGCGGAAAGCCCCGTGGCCGCATCCATCAGCCGCATGTCCGCCCGATGCGCCCCGAGCGTGCTGGTTCCTGCCGGAGCATCCGCGCTGCGCCTGTCCGCAAGCTCGGCCCGCAGCCAGCCTTCCACCGCCAGAGCCGGCTCCGTGGCAAGGCGGTCCGCCACCTTATCGTCCAAGGCCAGGCGCGCGCGGGGGAATATGGCTGAAGCCGCTGGCGCCGCGTTCAGCCGGGCCACGAACCCGGCGCGCGCGGCCGAGACGGCCACGCTATGCCGTGCCACCGCTTCCTCCAGCCCGGACAGCCAGGCCGGATCGGCCCGCGTGCCAGCCTGGCGTGCGGCGGCCAGCACGCGGCGGCGCTCGGCCAACGCCGTGTCGTGCGCGGAGACCTCACGCGCATGGCCCGGTTCCAGCGCCCAGACCAGCCGGTCCAGGAAGCGCCGGCGCCCGCTGGCGCCCTCGGCAAACAGCGTGTCCATCTGCGGCGTCAGCCAGATCGTGGCGATTCGCGCGGCGAGCTCGGCCTGATTGCGCGGCTCGGCGCCGTCCAGCCGGAACACGCGCCGCTCGCCACCGGCCGCCAGCAAGCCGGTGCCAATATCTGTCTGCGTGGCGCCATCCGTCAGCCGGCCCGCCACCGCCCAGATGCCGGACCCGCCGTGGCGCGCCATCTCCACTAGGCGGGACCGGCCGAAGCCGCGGCCTGGGCTCAAAAGCGCGATCGCTTCCAGCAGGTTCGTCTTACCGGAGCCGTTCTGGCCGGTGATCACGGCCATCTTGGCTGAGGGGCACCAAGTGAGGGCGGCGTAGTTGCGGAAGTCGGTCAGGACCAGACGGGTCAGGGTCAGCACCCGGAGTGCCTACACGAAGCAAGGAAGAAAGCAGTTCTTTTTTGGAAAGAAGAACCAAAAAACTTTTGACTCCGCTGTCGCGGCCTCACCGGGAGGTTCGCGACAGCGGAGCAGAAGTTTTTTGCTTCTTTTTTTTCAAAAAAGAAGGCCTTCCTTGCCTTACTCTCAGATCGCAGATCCCGGAACCCAAGATGCCCGACATGGTCACCACCGAACGTCCGATCCCGCCACGCGGCAACGCACACAGCACGGACCTGCACCAGATCATCGTGGTGGGTGGCGGCGCCGCCGGCCTGCAACTGGCCACCAAGCTGGGCGACTCGCTCGGCAAGCGCGGCCAAGCGAGAGTGACTCTGGTGGAGAAGTCACGCACCCACATCTGGAAGCCGCTGCTGCATGCCATCGCCGCCGGCGGCATGCGCCGCTCCCAGCACGAGCTGAACTACCTGGCTCAGGCGCGCTGGCACAACTTCACCTGCCGCCTCGGCGCACTGGCCGGCATCGACAGGGTGCGTCGTGAAATCCAGATCGCCGCCACTGTCGATGACGAAGGCCGCGAGGTGACGCCACAGCGTAGCTTTCCCTACGACACGCTGGTGATCGCCGTGGGCTCGGTGACCAACGATTTCGGCACGCCGGGTGCTGCCGAATTTGCCGTACCGCTGGAGACGCCCGAGCAGGCCACGCGCTTCAACAAGCGCATGGTGAACGCCTGCCTGCGCGCCAACGCCCAGCCGGAGCCGGTGCGGCCCGGCCAGCTGCACGTGGCCATCATCGGCGCCGGCGCCACAGGCACGGAACTGGCCGCCGAACTGCACCGGACGGTGCGCGAGGTGGTGGCCTTCGGCATGACGCGCATCGACCCCGCGCGCGACGTGAAGATCATCCTGATAGAGGCCGCGCCGCGCATCCTGCCCGCGCTCCCCGAACGCATGTCCGCCTCCACCGCGGAGCTGCTGGGGACTCTCGGCGTGGAGGTGCGCACCGGCGCCCGCGTGTCCGAAGTGCGCGCGGACGGCGTGGTGCTGGACGGCGGCGAGGTGATCCCGAGCGAGCTCGTCGTCTGGTCCGCCGGCGTGAAAGGCCCCGATTTCCTCGCCGACCTCGGCTTGGAGGTGAACCGCATCAACCAGCTCGTGGTGGAACAGACGTTACAGACTACGCAGGACCCGAACATCTTCGCCATCGGTGACTGCGCCGCCTGCCCGCGCGAGGGGTTCCCCCACGGCGTGCCGCCGCGCGCCCAGGCCGCGCACCAGATGGCCAGCCACATGATCGCGCAGATTAACCTGCGGCTGGACGACAGGCCGCTTAAGCCGTTCACCTACAGGGATTTCGGCTCGCTGGTCTCGCTGGGGCGCTATACAACTGTGGGCAACCTGATGGGATTTGCGGTCGGGCGCGGCTTGTTCATCGAGGGCTATTTCGCACGGATGATGTATCGCTCGCTCTACGCGATGCACCAGGCGGCGCTGCATGGGCACGGCTCGATGATCTGGCGCACGCTGACGAGCTTCGTGAGCAGGCGGCCAGAGCCGGGGGTGAAGCTGCATTAGGCAAGAGAGCAAGCCCTTCTTTTCTGAAGAAAAAAGCGAAAGGCTTTGACCCCAATGTCACGGAGTTATGCGGCAAGCCGTCGACAGGAGTAGAAGTTTCTGGTTCCTTTCCTGCGAAAAAGAGCTGATTGCTTCTCTTACTTCGCCACTTCGATCATAACGCTCCGTTTACCGAAAAATTGTAAAATTCCTTGCTTCCACCAGGCAAGATCAGCCGAAGCCGTGGAAAAGCCAGGGGTGAAGCCACAGCCGTTCAAGACACGGCCTGGTGGATCGATGATAAAGACCATCGTGTCGCCTGATGATTTGCCCGAGGTCCAGCTCTGCGCCCGTGCCGAGATCGCCCGGTCCATCGTCCGGTAATCCGCGAGCAAAGCCGGTGTCGCGGGGAGGAACAACAGAAGAACCGCTGTTGCCCACGCGGCGGCGCCGGTGTTCGGGCGGTAACGCGGCCAGGCAGCGCCGAACGCGGCCGCCGCCAGCGTGATGAAGCAGGCGCGCATGGTATCGTGCCGCGCGCAGCAGAGGCGGCCGAACTGGAAGTAGCCGCTCGCCAGCGAGGCGAAAGCCGCGAGCAGCAAGGCCGCGCCAAACGCCGGCAGCAGGCCGCCAGGCGCGCGTGTCTTCCCAAGTGTCCAGTGCGCGCCCATAACGATCAGGACACGCGATGCGATGGAAAGCGGGGCGGACAACGCAGCGCCGCCCGGAAGATCCGGCCGCCCAAAATTACTTGCAAAGGCCGGTATCGCGCGTAGCAGCGCAGCGCCGGCGTTATGCAGCACCAAAGGATCACCGCTGCCTTCGATCGTTCCGACGCGCCCGTGCAAAACCAGCGCCAGATCGGCCAGCGCTACAACCACACCCGGCAACATCCATATCGAATGCCGCCAAGCTACGCGGAGCTGCACACAGGCAACGCAGACGGCGATGCTCAGGCAAGTGAAGACGCCGACTTCGCTGGAACCGGCGATGACAAACAACGCGAGCGCGGCGGCCACGTGACGCCAAACCCGCGTGCCAAGCCCATCGAGCAGAAGCCAGAACAACCACACGGCGCCGGCCAGCGTCGGAACGTAGGACAGGCCGCCGGATGGCCAGTAGAACACTTCAGTGACGCTGTGCCCAACCAGGAAAAGGGCAAACAGGCTTAGCCCGGCCAGCAGGCGAGGCAGCCGATCACGGTCTGTGCGCCAGGCGGGAATCAGGCAGGCGCAAGCAAGCCCAGTCCACAGGACCGCCATGCAGCTTCCGGCAAGCGGCCTGTGCAAAGCCAGGACGATGGCGCCGTAGGTTCCGTAGAACAGGTTGGAGACCAGGCGCGGGCTCCACGTGAGATACCAATGCAGGAAGTAGCCCCAGCCGCCCTCGCGCAGCAGGGCGAACACCATGTACTCGTCGCCCTGCCAGCGCGCACGCGGCAACAGCGCCGCATAGGCCAGAATGACGCAAAGCATCAGGCAGCAGCAGATACTCGGACATAACCATGCGGCCGGGCGGCCGAGCCTCATGCGCGGACGAAGCTGGACAGGCTGTCGATGAAGCCACGCGCGTCGCCGATCTCGTGTATGTTGCTGACGAGCATTTCGCGTTCTATCGCGCCGCCGTAGCGGCTTTTCGGCGAAATGCCAGCAACGCGCAAACTCCCATCCCAGGACACGCGGAACATGTAGTAGTCCGGCAGACACGGCGTCGAATCGTCCAGCAACGCCTGCGCTGCGGCGGCGCTTCGCGGCTCGGGCGGTGCCAGAAGTAGCAGGCGGTCTGCCGGATAAGCCGGCAGGCGTTCACGCAGGCGCACCCAGTCTGCGGCATCCAGGAACTCGGCAGCCCTGAACTCGGCAGGAATATAGGGCATGTCAAAGGTGTAGCGGAACTCCACTAACCATGCGCTGCGTTCCTCTATCAGATAGCTTGCCAGCTCAGGCAACTCGTCGATGTTGGATTTGTAGACCATGGCTATGTAGCGCAGTTTCGGCGGCGCGGGGACGCGCGCGAAAGCAGCGAGCAGCTTGTCCCAGTTCTCCTGGAAAATCCGGTGCCGCGCACCCTTGCGCATGCGCTCGTAAACCGCGGGGTCACGGCTTTCGATCGAGATGTTGATGTTGTAGAGCCCGCTTTCGGCAAGCCAGGCGAAATACGAATCCGGCATGCGCTTGGCCAGGTTCGTCGTGTAGAATACTTTCCTGCGGTATTCTGGCGGCACAGTGTCGATGAACGCGGTCAGTTGCGGGTGCAACGTCGGCTCGTGCAGGCAGGAAAACCAGAACTGGCCGTCGCGGACGTAAGGCAGCCATCGCAGCGCGGATGCCAGCGTCTGTTCCGTCATGAAGTGCGTGGTGTTCGTGCCGGCGTAATCATACAAGCAAAACGGGCAGCGCAGGTTGCAATTGTCGACCAGATCCATCGCCACATGGAGCAACGGCTCGAAACTGGTGCGCGGCTTGCCCGTAACGGGCAATCCGGTGCGTCCGCCGATCGGGCGCACCGTGACAGCGCCAGGCATCGCCGGCGGTGCGGACAGCCGCGCGTGGAAGCCATGCGCCGCGTCGCCGATACCCTGCCAGTTCAGGTGATGCCGGAACTGGTCGGCCACACCCGATCCCAGGATCCGTCCAGTCTGCGTGCACACCACCTCATATGGCACGCGTCTGACGGGGTCGGCAGGATCCATCATCCAGCCGGCCACGTGATCGGCGCTCGACTCGTCGATCACGCCATCCACGGCTGGTTCCGGCATCGGCCCGTTTCGTTGCCGCCAGCGGCGGCCCAGATGCGCGATGCTGCCCAGGAACATGTTTGGGGCGAGTCCTTCTATTCTCTTTCTCTACCTACGACAGGCTCGGGAAGAGAGAAAGGAAGGCCTTCTTTTTTGCAAAAAAGAAGCAAAAAACTTTTGACTCCGCTGTCGCGGACTCCACGCGAAAAGCGCGCCCCGTTCTGGAGGCGCGCCTTGCTTTCTACGCTTGTACGTCGCGGCCGCGGCGGTCGGCCATGAACTGGTCAAACTCCTGCTTGTCCTTGGCCTGGCGAAGCTTCTCCAGGTATTCGACAAACTCCTTCTGCTCGTCCTCCAGCCGCTTGATCGTCTCGGTGCGATACTCATCGAACGCCGCGTTGCCACTGGAATTTATGCCGCCGAACCCCCAGCCGCGGCCACGCATGTTGGTGTTGTGCCACTGCCCGCGGGACTGGCAGCGCCATGCCCGCGCGCGGCCGCTGAACACCACGAACATCAGAGCCGTCAGGCCAACCGGCCAGAAGGTCCAGAACCCAAGTATGATCAGCGCGATCCAGGCGCCCTTGCCATACTCATCAAGCTTTTCGACGATAGGCACCGCAAATCTCCTGTGTGAATGTGAAACACATTAACATAGATAGATCAGCCGGCTCCGGTGTCAAGACCCTTGTTCATCCTGCAGGCTCGAACCGCAGGACGCCCGCCTGCCTGGCCGGCGTGCCCGGCGGCGCGTCGCTTGGATGAGACACGCCGTCCAGGACCGGCACGGCGGCAAAATCGAACGGACTGACACCCTCCAGGCACGCCGCATTCACCCCGAACTGACGCGGATTGGAGCGCCGCTGGTGATGCGTGTAGATGCCGCAGACCGAACAGAAGAAATGCTGCGCCGTCCTGGTGTTGAAGCTGTAGCGGGTCAGCTTCTCCTCCCCCTCCAGAAAGCGTATGCCGCCGCGCTCCGCGGAAACCGCCACGGCACCGCGCATCCGGCAGTATGAACACGTGCAGCGCCGCGCCGTGTTCAGACCATCCCACAAAGCTACCTCGAAACGCACGGCGCCGCAGTGGCAGGCGGCTCTTATGGTCGTCATTCGCATCTCCCTGTCGGCGCCTGTTTCAGCACTCGCCGACAGGGAGCAAAAGTTTTTTGCTTCTTTTTTTCAAAAAAGAAGGCCTTGCTTCCTGCCCCTATCCGACCGACTGCAAGTAGATCAGCAGCCCAGCCTCCAGCAGATCCTCCGGCGCCATAGGCAGCTTGCGGCGAGACCCGCTAGGCCCCTCGATGAACAGCGATGCTACACCATGACACATCGACCAGATGTGCAGCGCCACCATCAGCGATGGCGGCCGCTTTCCCTGCTTCATCGCGCGCACCACCGCATCGGCCGCAAGGCGCAGCACGCCAAATGCCCGTTCGGACGCGGCAAGCAGGGCGGGGTCGTCTTCTAGCGGAAACCCCGGCTCGAACATGGCCGCGTAGAACGCCGGCTCCCGCCGTGCGAATCCCAGATAGGCGCGGGCGCAAGCCTCGACCGCGGCCACCGGGTTGGGCCGACCCTCGTCCCACGCGGCGAACAGCTCCTCGGCGGACTTCTCGAACCCCTGCTTGGCGATCTCGGCAATCAGCGCGTTGCGGTCGCGGAAGTGCCGGTAGGGTGCGGCACCGCTGACGCCCACGGCCCGCGCCACCTCGGCCAATGTAAAGCCGTTAGGACCGCTGGCGCGTATCATGTCCAGCGCGGCCTCGATCAGGGCCTCGCGCAGGTTTCCGTGGTGATAGCTGGCTCGGGCAGCCATTCAGAAGAAAGCAAGCAGTTCTTTTTTGAAAAAAGGAACCAAAAAACTTTCGCTCCGCTGTCGCGCCGCGTTTCAGCAGCCGCCGACAGGGAGCAAAAGTTTTTTGCTTCTTTTTTTCAAAAAAGAAGGCCTTGCTTGCTTAGGCCTGCGCCGTATGCGCCACACCCTTCTCGGCCAGCAAGCTCTCCAGCTCGCCCGCCTGGAACATCTCGGTGATGATGTCGCACCCGCCCACGAACTCGCCCTTCACGTAGAGCTGCGGCACGGTCGGCCAATTCGAGAACGCCTTGATCCCATCACGCAGAGCCGGGTCTTCCAGCACGTTCGCGGTGCCGAACTGCACGCCCAGATGGGTCAGGATCTGCACCACGCGGGCGGAGAAGCCGCATTGCGGAAACATCGCCGTGCCCTTCATGTAGAGCATGACGGGGTTTTGGCTGATCTCCTGCTCGATGCGGGCGGTGGTTGCTGTGTCACTCATCGGGAAATCTCCTGGTTTGGCACGGAAGTCTGCAACGCCAGCGCGTGGAGCACGCCGCCCATGCGGCCGCCCAATGCCGAGAACACCATCTGGTGCTGCTGGATACGGCTGCGGCCCCTGAAACTCTCGCTAACGATACGGGCGGCGTAGTGGTCGCCGTCGCCGGCCAGATCCTCCACGCTCACCTCGGCATCCGGCAAAGCCGTGCGTATCAGGGTCTCTATCTCGGCGGCCGACATCGCCATCTGGTTCAGTCCTTCATCCACGAGGCGAAGAAGCGGTCATGGGCCTCGTGCAACGCTACCTTCGATATGGTCACACCATCAGGCAGTGTCAAACCATCCCCGCCGGCCCGGCCGATGACGCGCACGTCCAGCCCGGCGGACACCGCCTCCCGCAGCAGGGTAGCGGGGTTGCGCGTGGCAAGCACGTAGCGCGCCTGGTCCTCGCCGAACCACCAGGCATGCGCCGCCGGCGTCGCGGGCGGCGCAGACAGCGTGGCGCCGACCGGACCTGCCATCGCCATTTCCGCCAGCGCCACCAGCAGGCCGCCGTCGGATAGATCGTGGCAGGCGCTGACCTCCCCGCTGCCAATGATGCGGCGGACGAAATCGCCGGTGCGGCGTTCGTCGGACAGATCCACCGGCGGCGGCGCGCCTTCCTCCCGGCCGGCGACTTCGCGCAGCCACAGCGACTGGCCAAGGTGGCCTTCCGTGCGACCGACCAGAACGAGCGTGTCGCCCTCGCTCAGCGCCAGGCCCATCGAGGCCGCCGCGTCATCCAACACGCCCAGCCCGCCGATCGCCGGCGTGGGCAGGATGCCGGTGCCCTGCGTTTCGTTGTAAAGGCTGACATTGCCGCTCACGATCGGGAAGTCCAGCGCGCGGCAGGCGTCGCCCATGCCCTGCACCGCGGCCACGAACTGGCCCATGATCTCCGGCTTCTCCGGATTGCCGAAATTGAGGTTGTCGGTAACAGCCAGTGGCCGGGCGCCGGTCGCCGTGATGTTGCGCCACGCTTCCGCCACCGCCTGCGCCCCGCCCATGCGCGGGTCGGCCGCGCAATAGCGGGGCGTGCAATCGGTGGTCAGCGCCAGCGCGCGCCTGCTCCCCTCCAGGCGGATGATCGCCGCGTCCGCCGCCCCGGGCCGGCGCACCGTCTGCCCGCCGATCGTGCTGTCGTACTGGTCGGTGATCCAGGCCCGGCTGCACAGATCCGGACACGCGATCAGCGTCAGCAACGCCGCCTCTATGCCAACCGGATCGGCCACTTCGCCGAGCGGCGCCGGCACCGGCGGCTCCGTGTACGGCCGCCGGTAAGACGGCGCGAGTTCGGCCAGCGGCTCCAGCGGAATGTCCGCTTCCACGCGGCCCTGGTGGCGGATGACGATGTGGCCGGTGTCGGTCAAATGGCCGATGACGGCGAAGTCCAGCTCCCACTTCTCGAAGATCGCACGTGCCATCTCCTGCCGGTCCGGCCGCAGCACCATCAGCATGCGCTCCTGGCTTTCCGACAGCATCATCTCGTAGGCTGTCATCCCCGGCTCGCGCTGCGGGCAGGCATCCAGATCCAGCTCGATACCCACGTCGCCCTTGCCCGCCATCTCCACCGACGAGCTGGTCAACCCCGCCGCGCCCATGTCCTGGATGGCTACGATGGCGTCGGTCGCCATCAGCTCCAGGCACGCCTCGATGAGCAGCTTCTCGGTAAACGGATCGCCCACCTGCACGGTCGGCCGCTTGCTCTCCGCGTCCGCGCCGAACTCGGCCGAGGCCATGGTGGCGCCATGTATGCCGTCCCGCCCCGTCCGGCTGCCGACATAGACCACCGGATTGCCCACGCCGGCCGCGGCACTGAGGAAGATACGGTCTGTCCGCGCGATGCCCACCGTCATCGCGTTGACCAATGGATTGCCATCATACGCGGCATGGAAGTTCACCTCGCCGCCGACGGTAGGCACGCCCACGCAATTGCCGTAGCCGCCGATGCCGCGCACCACGCCGTCCACCACGCGCCGCGTCGCCGGATGCTCCGGCCGCCCGAACCGCAGCGCGTTGAGGTTGGCGACCGGCCGCGCGCCCATGGTGAACACGTCCCGCAGGATGCCGCCCACGCCGGTCGCCGCCCCCTGATACGGCTCGATGAAGCTCGGGTGGTTGTGCGACTCCATCTTGAAGATGGCCGCGAGCCCCTCGCCGATATCCACCACGCCGGCATTCTCGCCTGGCCCGTGTATCACCCAGGGTGCTGTGGTCGGCAGTTCGCGCAGCCAGACGCGGCTGGATTTGTAGCTGCAATGCTCCGACCACATCACGGAGAAGATGCCGAGCTCGGTCAGCGTGGGCGTGCGGCCCATGATGGAGAGCACGCGGCCGTATTCCTCCGCGTTCAGCCCGAAGGATTTGGCTAGGGTGGCGTCGATCGGCGCGTTCATCGCGCTCACGCCGCCAGCGCGTGCACGAGGCCGTCGAACAGCGGCCGCCCGTCGATCCCGCCCATCAGCGGATTGACCAGGTCCTCCGGATGCGGCATAAGCCCCAGCACCCGCAGGTTCTCGCTGTACACCCCGGCAATCGCGTTCAAGCTGCCGTTGAGGTTGGCGCCGGGCGTCAGTTCCCCGGAAGCCGACACGTAACGGAACGCCACCCGCCCGTCGCCTTCCAGCATCGCCACCGTCTCCGGCGCGGCAAAATAATTGCCGTCACCATGCGCCATGGGCGCCCGAAACACCTGCCCTTGCGCATACAGCCGCGTGAACGCCGTGCCGGCGCGCTCCACCCGCAGATGACAGTCCCGACTGATGAACCGCAGGCCCGCATTGCGCAGCAGCGCCCCAGGCAGCAGCCCAGCCTCCGTCAGGATCTGGAACCCGTTGCATATCCCGAGTATGTGCCCCCCGCGCGCCGCAAACGCGCGCAGCGCCGGCATGATGGGCGACTGCGCGGCCATCGCCCCGCAACGCAGGTAGTCGCCATGGCTGAACCCGCCCGGCAACACCGCCAGGTCCACGTCGCCCAGCTCGGTCTCCCGATGCCAAACCAGGCGCGGCGCCTGCCCGGCCGCCTGCGACAGCGCGATCGCCACATCCCGCTCCCGATTGGTCCCAGGGAAGATAACCAGCGCGGTCTTCACGTATGCCCATCCAGCCAGCACCCGACAGGGCGCAAAAGATTTGGTCCTTACTTCCGACCAGGACTGCCTGCTTACTCTCTACACCGTCCACAACGCCCTACAACATCGGCAATGCCGCCGGCCGCTTCCCGCGCGGGAACGCACTTTCCAGCAACGCCAGGTCGGCGTCAGTTAACGCCAGCCCATAGGCGCCGGCGTTCTCCTCCACATGCGCGATGCTGGACGCCTTCGGTATGACGAACACATGCGGCTCGCGCAGCAGGAACCGCAAGGCAACCTGGCGCGGCGTGGCACCGTGCGCATCGGCCACATGCTGCAACGTCCGGCCACCAGGCGAACCCGGTGCAGGAAAATCGCCGCTGCCAAACGGGCTGTAGGCGACCAGGCTCACCCCATGGGCCTCGCACCAGGGCAGCACGGCGTGCTCTATCGCGCGCTCCTGCAGGTGATACAGCACCTGGTTGCACGCGATCCTGCCACCGCCGCTGACCCGCTCGGCCGCCTCCAGCCCGTCCACATCGAAATTGCTCAAGCCCCAGGTCCTGATCTTGCCCTGCTGTACCAGGCTTTCAAACGCCCCGATCGTGTCTTCCAGCCGGTGCCGACCCGGCCAATGCAGCAGGTAGCAGTCCAGGTGGTCCGTGCGCAGCTTCGCCAGCGTTCGCTCGCAGGCCTTGATCGTGCCATCGCGTGACGCGTTGGACGGCAGCACCTTGGAGACCAGGAACACATGCCCGCGCCGGCCGGCAATCGCCTCGGCCACGATCTCCTCCGCACCCTCATACATCTCTGCTGTGTCGACATGCGTCATATCGAGATCGAGACCGCGCTGCAGGGCCTGCGTCGCCTGCCGGCGATCCATCTGCCAGGTGCCTTGGCCGATCGCAGCCACGCTGGCGCGGTTTGGGCCGAACGCGCGGTGTTCCATGTGTTGGCTTTCGTCGTAAGGAAGAAAGGCCTTCTTTTTTGGAAAAAAAGAAGCAAAAAACTTTTGTCCCTACGCCGGTGCAGCAGCCCGGTTCTGCTCTGAAGCACACGACTGCTGCAAATGCGCGGCAGCAAGACTTCTTCGATCCTTCAAGAATGAACCGCTTTCTTGCTTACTCTGACGCTACGGCAACACCGCGCAACGCCGCGCCCTGCGGATGCACCTCCGTCACATGCCGTCGCGCCAGCACCAGATAGAACGCCGGCACAACGAACAGCGTGAACAACGTCCCGATCGCCAACCCCGACGCAATTACAAGCCCCATGGAGAACCGCGCGGCGGCGCCGGCGCCAGTCGCGAACACCAGAGGGGCCACACCAAGCACCATCGCCGCCGTGGTCATCAGGATCGGCCGCAAGCGCAGCAGCGCCGCGTGCTCGATGGCCTCGCGCTTCGTACGGCCCAGCGCCTGCTGCTCGTTTGCAACCTCCACCATCAGGATGCCGTGCTTGCTGATCAGCCCCATCAACGTCACCAGCCCCACTTCGGAATAGATGTTCAGGGTGGCGCCGTGCACGCCGAAATAGATGAACAGCAGCGCGCCCGCCAGGGACATCGGCACCGAGACAAGGATGATGAGCGGGTCGCGGAAGCTGCCGAACAACGCTGCCAGCGACAGATAGATCACCACCACGGCGAAGCCGAACGTGGCAGCGAAGCCGGAAGATTCTTGCACGAACTGGCGCAGCGGACCGCTGGTGTCCGTGGCGTAGTCGGGCGGCAGCACGCGCGCGGCAATCGCGTCCAGCGCCGTCATCGCATCGCCTTGCGTCACGCCAGGAAGCGGCACGCCGGTCAGGCTTGCCGAGTTCATCTGCTGGAAGTGGCTGATGTTCTCCGGCACTGTTGTCATCTCGATATGCGCCACCGCGGAAAGCGGGATCGGCACGCCGCCCACATTTGCTATGGTGAAGGATTGCAGCTGGTCCGCGTTAAGCCGGTTCGCGCGCGTCACCTGCGGGATGACCTTGTACGACCGGCCGGCCAGATCGAAGTAATTGACATAACCGCCGCTCAGCAGCGTGTTCAGCACGCTGCCCACCTGCGTCATGTCCAGCCCGAGTGCGGCCACCTTGTTGCGGTCGATCACGATCGTCGCCTGCGGCAGGTCGATCTTGAGGTCCCGGTCGATGAAGGCGAACAGGCCGCTCTTCTGCGCCTCTTCCAGAAAACGCCGGGATACACCGTCCAACTCGCTGAACGGCCGGGTGGTCTTGATGACGTAGCCGATCGGCAGTTCGCCAAAACTGCCTGGCAGCGGCGAAGGCTGAAACACCGCCAGGTTCTCGCCGGCAATCCCCGAGAGCTTGGCCTGCATGTCGCTCATCACCTCCGTTGCCGAGCGTGTCCGCTGGGCAAACGGCTTGAGCCTGAGCCCGCCACCCGACTGACCGGGCTGATCAAACAGGTAGGAGTCGGAGAACTCCGGCAGGCCTTTCTCGATCGCCGTTATCTGCTTGTCGTACAGGCGAAGCTGGTCGATGCCTGCCGTCGGTGCCACCGACCCGCCCACGTCCAGAAAGCCCACGTCCTCCTGAGGCGCCAGCTCCGTCGTCGAACCGGCGTAGAGGAAATAGCTGCCGGCAAACACCGCCAGCCCGAACAGCACCATGAGCGGCCGCAGCGTCAGTGCCAGCCGCAACGCCGGACGGTAGGCGCGCTGCATCGGCCCTAATGTGCCATGGCGTTCCACATGCCGGGGCGCGCGCAGCAGGAAACGGCACATCATCGGCGAAAGCGTAAGCGCCAGCACGGCCGAGACCGTCACGCTGCCCACCAAAGTCAGCGCGAACTCGCGAAATAGCGCGCCCGTCAATCCGTTACGTAGCGCAATCGGCACGTACACGGCAACCAGCACCACAGTCATCGCTACGATCGGCCCCGACAGGCTGCGCGCCGAACGCATTGCCGCCTCCAGGGGCGTAGCACCCTCGGACATCTCGCGACTCACGTTCTCCACGACGATGATGGCGTCATCCACGACGAGCCCGGTCGCCAGCACCAGCGCGAGCAGGGTGAGCAGGTTGATCGAGAACCCGAACAGCCAGAGTATGGCGAACGTGCCGACCAGCGACAGCGGGATGGTGATCACCGGTATCATCGAAGCACGCGCCGAACGCAGGAAGGCGAACACCACCACGGCCACGATCGCCAGGCTCTCCAGCAGCGTCTTCACGACCTCGCTGATGGACTGCCGGACGTTCGCCGTCACGTCGTTGGCGATGTCGGCATGCAGGCCCTGCGGCAGATCGGCCTTCAGCGCATCGAACTTGGCGCGCACACGGCTCACCAGGTCCAGCACGTTGGCCGTCGGCACCGCTTCCACGTCGATCAATATGGTAGGCTTGCCGCTGAACAGCAGCGCCTGCTGGTAGTTGTCCGAACCCAGCTCCACCGTCGCCAGATCACCCAGCCGCGTGATAGCCCCGTTGGACTGCTTGATGACCAGGTTACGGAACTCCGGCAGCGTGTGCACGCCGGTGGTGATGCCGATCGGCATCTGCACCATCTGTCCGGACGTGGACCCGGCGGCCGACGTGAAGTTGTTCGCCGCCATGGCGGCGGAAACATCTGCCGCCGTCAAGTTGTGCGCCGCAAGCTTCACCGGATCGAGCCAGGCGCGCACGGCAAAGTTCTGCGCGCCCCAAACCTGCGCCACCTGCACGCCGGGTGTCGCCTGTATTTGCGGCTGCACCACGCGCGTTAGATAGTCGGTAATCTGCGCCGGCGTCATGATGTCGCTGGTGAACGCCAGGATCAGCGTGCCGCCCTGCCCGCCCGTCTGCAGATGCACCGTTGGTGTCTGGGACTCGCGCGGCAACTGGTCATGCACGGCGCTGAGCTGCGTCTGTATTTCCGTCAGCGCGCGGTCCGGGTCCTGGTTCAGCCGCAGATGCGCGGTGATCGTGCTGTCACCGGTCATGCTCGTGCTGGTCAGGTAGTCGATCCCGTCGACCTGCGCGATGGCGTTCTCGATCGGCGTGGTGATGAAGCCCGCCATCGTGCTGGCATCCGCACCGTAATACGTCGTCTCCACCTGTATGAGCGCGTTCACCGTTTTGGGAAATTGCCTGACGGGCAAAACGCGTTCTGATCCCAGGCCGAGCAGCAGGATGAACACGCTGACGACGACCGACAGGACCGGACGCAGGATGAACATGTCTGTCAGGCGCATGGGGTGGCTCCTGGGTTAAGGAAGCAAGGCCGTCTTTTTTGCAAAAAAGAAGCAAAAAATTTCTGCTCCTGCGCTTGCACAACGGCTTCGTCCCGTTCTGCAAGTGCGCGCGTTGGCAGGATCGGACACCGCCCCGATGCAGCCGTAAGATACAAAAGTTTTTTGCTTCTTTTTTGCAAAAAAGAAGGCCTTTCTTTCTTCACTTGCCTTACTCCTCCACCGGATGCGGCCGAGGATCATCAGACGGAAGCACGCTGTTATTCACCACCACTTGCGAGCCCTGCCGCAGCTTGATCTGCCCCGCCGTCACAACCGTGGCGCCATCGGCAAGCCCGGCGGTCACCGCCACCTGGTCACCACGCGTAGGCCCCGTGCGCACCACCGTCTGGTGCGCCACCCCGTGCTCCACGACATACACTAGGCTGCCGTAGGGATTATACACGATCGCTGCATTCGGCAGCGTGACGTAATGGTGCACCTCGCCCGTATGCAGCTCCACGCTGGCGAACATGCCGGGCACCAGCGCGTGGTCCGTGTTGGAGAGCGTGGCGCGCACCTGGGCCATGCGGCTGTTCGCATCCAGCTTCGGGCTTATCGCCGTGATGCGGCCGGTGAAGTCACGGCCAGGATAGGCATCCACATGCAGCACCGCCGTCTCGCCGAGCTTCACCTCGGCCAGCGCCTGCTGCGGCACGTAGAAATCGACGTACAACGGATCGAGCGCCTGCAACGTCACCACCGTCGTGCCCGCCGGCAGATACTGCCCCTGATCAACCATGCGCAGCCCAAGCCGCCCGGCGAACGGCGCACGCACGATCTTCTCCGCCGCCAGCGCCTGCGCCTGGCTCACCTGAGCCCGCGCGGACCGTAGATGGCTGTCATCGGCGTCGATACTCGCCTGGCTGACCGCCTGCGCGCGGAACTGCTTCGTGTCGCGCGCCAGGTTCGCCGCCGCCAGGTCGGCGGCCGCCTGCAGATCGGCCAGATGCGCCGCATCGTCGTTCGGCCGCAGCCGCAGCAGCACCGTGCCGGCCGCCACGTCATGCCCGGAGTCGAAATCCACGCTGTCCACAACACCGGAAATCTCGCTGGCAAGGTCGGCGCCGCGCACGGCGCGCACGGTGCCTACAGCCTGCAGCGTGTCCTGCCAGTCCGTCATGCGCGCCACTATCGTGCTGACCGTGGCCGGGGGTTCCTGCGCATAGGCGGGCGACGCCAAAAGCAAGGCAAGGAAGAATCTTCTTTTCTGAAGAAAAGAAGCAAAAGACTTTTGCTCCCTGTCGGCGGCCTGTCGGCCAGCGCGCGACAGCGGAGTAAAAGTTCTTTGGTTCTTTTCTTCAGAAAAGAACTGCTTGCTTTCTGTCATGGCAGCAGAGACCTCAGAAGTTTCTCAGGCGGCGGCGGCAGATCGTCTCGGTGCCACCAGCCGCCGCCCAACGCCACGTAAAGCGCCACCGTGTCCGTATAGCGCGCCGCCTGCGCCCGTATCAGCCCGATCACCGCATTCTGGTACTGCGTCTGGGACGTCAGCACCGTCAGGTAAGCCACCCCGCCCGCGCCGTATTGCAGCCTGGCCAGGCTCAGGCTGCGCGCCGCGGCCTGCTCGGCCGCCTCGTTGGCGGCCAGCGCCCGCGCGTCACCCTCCAGCGCCGTCAGCACGTCCGCCACGTTCTGGAACGCGCCCACCACCGTCGCGCGGTAGTTCGCCGCCGCCGAGCGCGCCGCCGCGTACGCCGCGCGTTGCTGGTGCAGCAGCGTGCCGCCCTCGAACACAGGCGCCAGCGCCTGGGTGATGATCGTGTAAATGCCGTTGCCGGGCGTGAACAGGTCGCCGATTTTCGCCGGTGCACTGCCCAGCGAGCCCTGCAGCGTGAACTGCGGCAGTCGGTTGGCGATAGCAACGCCCACCTGGGCGGTCGCCTGATGCAGCTGCTCGGCCGAAGCTCTGACATCGGGCCGCTGATCGACCAAGCGGGACGGGAGGCTCACCGGCAAAGTACCTGGCAAATGCAGGTCCTCCAAGCGCAGCACCGGTATGTCGGCCTCCTCGGGGACACGGCCCAGATAGTCGGCCAGTTGGTCGCGCGCCTGCTGCAACTGCGTCTGCAGCGGCACCACCAGCGCCTGGGTGTTTGCGAGTTGCGCCTCCTGCGTCGCCACATCCGTGCCCGTGGCGCCGCCGAGCTGGAACTGGCTTCGCACCGTCGTCAGCAGGTGCTGCTCGGCGTCCACCAACTCCTCCTCGGCGGCGATCTGCGCGCGCAACGAGGCCGCGTTGATCGCCGCTGTCGCCGTGTTGGCGGCCAGCATGTTGGTGGCTCCTTCCAACTGAAAACGCTGCACTTGCGCCGCGGCAGCGTCCGCCTCCACGGTACGGCGTATCTGCCCCCAGACGTCGAAAGTGTAGGAGATGTTGAGCTGGCCCTGGTAGAAGCCAAAACTCTCGCTCACCGCAGTCGGCCCCACCAGCCCGGCTTCGGCGCCGCTCACCTTCTCCCGCGTGCGGGTCAGCTGGGCGGAGACGGCCGGAAAGAACGCGCCCTGCTGCGCGATCGTGGTCTCCTGCGCCTGCCGCAACGTCTCCGCGGTGGCCTCCAGCGTCGGATTCTGCCGGATCGCCGCCGCCACCAGCCTGGTCAGCGCCGGCGAGCGGAACAGGCTCCACCAATCGCCGGGCACGTCCGCGCCGGGTTCGAAGATCTGGTTCGTGCCGGCCTTGGCGGCAACACCGCCTGTGCTGCCGGGCAGGCGGGTTTCGGTGAACCGGTCGGCCAGCGGCGGCGCCGGCCGCACGTAGTTCGGCCCCACCGCGCAACCGCCAAGCACGGATCCCGCGGCAGCCAGAAGCAGCCCCGCGCGGCAGGTCCCCGGAATGGCTTGGCGAAATGGTATGAGGCTCTCCCCTCGGCCGCAGGCGGCCGCCGCACATACCAGCAGGTTCGCATCCGAACCAGGTTGGCACGGTGGAGGCGGCCCTACGAGTGCGTAACTTCT